>JAJKIP010000103.1 GCA_021154405.1 Segetibacter sp.
CCGGGACCTGATACATTCAGGTAATACAGACCGGCAGCCAGTTTGTCAACATTGATGTTGAAATTATTATTTCCTGCCTGTACCTGGTTATTGCCTTGCAGAATCACTCGTCCGGAATTATCAGCAATATTCCATTTTGCAATGCCTGCATTGGCAGCAGTCAATGTTACTTTGGCAACCTTGTCTGTTGGATTTGGTGTAACAACCACCTTACCTGCTATAGAAGCCAGTGATACATTGACGATATCAGAGTATTTGAAATTACCGTCGATGTCAACAATTTTCAGACGATAATAGATCACCAGTGCAGCCTGGTTACCAGCCTGGGCATCTGTATAATCATAATCAATAGCTGTTGAAGAATTACCGGCAGCAGCAACAGTACCAATTTTTTCAAACGTAGTTCCATTTACGCTTCTTTCGATTTCAAAATGATCTGTCTGCTGTTCGCTGGCGGTTCTCCAGTTAAGCAAGGTAGCACCACCCTGCAGTTCACCATTAAATGAAACCAGGTTAACCGGCAATGTGATAAGGGTTGCAGATGAGAAGAAGAAGGTAGAGAATGAAGTAACGGTTCCCTGCAATACATATCCGGTACCAAAAGCCTCTGCATAACGCATAGTAACAGCAGAAGTTGTTATATTGGAATTGCTGGTACAGTTCTGGGTATTCTTAAACATCTTTACGTTACTGATGGATGTTACACCACTTCCAGCGGCTCCGGCAAGAGCTGCGTATTCAGCAGCAGTGAGGTAAAGCCTTACGTTGATTGTATCGGTAGGCAATACCGGCTGGAACTGCGGTGTAATAGTAATATTTCTGTCGCAATAAGGCAATGTTCCTTTCTTCCTGATGGTACCGCTATTGGTATAATAGGAAGTCCATACATTACCCAGATTGAATTTATTGGCTTTGATCTCCGCAACGATATTACCATCTGGACCGGTGATGGGTACCCAAAGGGTATCATTATCAGGAGTGATCTTAATAGTTGTAGCCTGGGTGCAGGTGTTTGGAGTACCGGCAGCAACTGGAATGGAAGTTGGCAAGGTGCTTTTATTGCCAAAGAAAACTCTTTTGTATCCAAGAAAGGTATAACTCTGTACACAACCAGCGCAATCAGGTGTAATGGAGGTTCCACCTGGAGCTGCACTTGGACCGGATGATGTTGCTGACCTGTCAAATACCGTATATAATGTCCATCCGCTTGTATCGATGGCCATATCCCTGTATTTATTTTTCGATTGGAAATTGGCAACTGAGTCAGCTCCATTGGTAGGTACGACAGCGGTACCGGCTGCATTCAGTTTCAAACGCACCAGGCGTCCCCACTTCAATGAACCTGCCAGCAATGAACCTTTCCATCCTGGAATTTTGGAATAGCCGTAATAACCAAGGCCAGACCAGCCTTCAGAAGGCCATTGCCCGTTATTGGAACCAGAAGCATACCATCCAGCTACAGTACCATTAGGAGCGTCATAGGCAGAGAACAATGGGTCCTGGTAATTTGGTATTGCTGCTGCAGCTGCGGGTTCATTGGTAATAAGTGGCACACTGGTAGCATAAGTATTGCCACTTATTGTATAGGTAGCAGTTGCCGCACGGCAGTTCTGATAATTGTTATCGGCAGCTTTTCCAATTACCAATGGGTGACCATAGTTTTTGCCAGCCTGCAGAATATTGATCTCATCATCAGAGAAAGGCCCGTGAGAGCTGCCATATAATATATCATTTCCGGGGTCATAGGCAAAGCCCTGGTTATTTCGGATACCTGTACAATAGACAGCGCTTTGCTTTCCGGGAATATTAAAAGGATTATTATCACTACCTGAACCAGTGCTGGGTATCCATTGGTCATATGCACCAGCATCGCCATCCGGATCAATATTGAAACGAAGGATCTTTCCTACATAAGCATTTGACAATTGGGCTTTATTGATCCGCTGCACTTCTTCAAACTGACCGGCTCCTGCATCACCAACTGCATAAAACAGGTAGTCTTTTCCATTTACAGGGGCGATGATCATACGACCACTGTTGTGGTCACTACCACCTGTGATGGTATCACACACCATAACCGGATTGACCAGCTGGCCACCCTGGTAGGTAAATCGAACTACCCAGGTATAGAACAAAATTCCTTTGAGCTTTTCACCAGTGGAATTGATGATTGAGTCTGCATCATAATCATGTATATAGGCAAGAAATACGAATTGCTTTGCGGGATTGGTCATGAATTCAGGATGTATTGCAAGTCCCATCAAACCACCCTGAGGCATTTTAGGGGCCCCGGTAAATGCGGCCTTACGCCATTTGGTAGTTGGAGTTGAGCCTGCATCTGTAAAAGTAGCCAGATCAAGAATGGTACGCATACCCCCATTTGTCTTATGGATCTTACGCACTTTATATCCAAGGGAACCAGCCGCTGGCTGTACTTCGGTAACCCATAATGAGTCATCAGGTCCAAAGGTAATCTCCCAGGGATCCTGCAGGTTTGCCGATGGTGAAGCAAGTGTATCAATACGAAACACTTCATTCATTCTTCCGGCAACTAACTTGGTTTGGGAGTAGGTGGAAATACTAAGACATAGTAAGAGACTGAGTACGAGGATTAGTGGTTTTTTCATCATAGTGGATTTAACCACAAGATAGAAACCCTACCTGAAACATATAAGAGAAGTTACCCTATAGTTTTCTTAGTATTAATACTTATTTTTTCGACGTACTAGTTCTATTTGAATCTAAGTATTATTGATGTTTATTTGTAAGTCCTATTATCCGAAAAACTAATCGAATCCACTTATGAAGCCATTCTTTACCCGAACCCGTTGTGTTGTAGGTGTTCTACTGGTCTTCCTTTTACCACTTACTGCCTTGGCACAGGCCCCCGCTAATGATCTGTGCTCTAATGCAACTTTCATTCAATCAGGATCTGCATGTGTTAATACCACCAGCTCACTCATGAACGGGACCAACCCTGCTACCGCTACTGCAGGTATCAATCCATTTTGCGGTGCAGCTGCCAATCCTGACGTATGGTATGTTTTTACAGCGCAGACTACAACTCCTACCATTACCCTTAGTGGTATGGGAGCGCTAATGGCCGCCAACAGGCGTCTTCAGATATTTAGTACCAGTTCCTGCACAGTGGCAACACTGAATGCCAACTCACTTATGTGTACTAATGCCGCGAACTTTATTACACCAACTGTTGTTCCTGGCCAGACATATCTGATACGCGTTTTTTCAGGAATTGCTGTAGCAGGTACGCAGGCGCAATGGCAATATAGTATCTGTATCACAGATCCTGCAACTGCACCAACAAATAATGCCTGTGGAACTCCAACTGTATTAACATCATCAACAACCTGTACCAATACCTGGGGAACATTGCTCAATTCAACCAGCACTGGCAGTATCAATGCATTTTGCGGAAATGCTGGATCTCCTGATGTCTGGTATTCCTTTGTAGCCAATAGCCAGTACCCTGTAATTACATTAAGTAATATGGGTACAGGTATTGATAACAGTCCACGGATTCAACTTTTTACTTCTGCCAGCTGTACTGCAGCTAACCTGAATACCAATTCACTTGGTTGTGCAAGCGGAACCAATGTAACCACACTTTCACTGGATGTTGCCGATGATGTAGGTGGAGTTGGATTAACTATAGGCACTACTTATTTTGTAAGAATATATACCAATGGAGCTGTGGCTGCTACCGGTAGCCCATCCGATCAATGGAGCTATAATATTTGTGTTACTGACCCAGTGGCGCCAGTTCCGGCCAATGATAATTGTAGTGGAGCGATTCAATTGCAGGTTGTTGCTTCCTGCGGTCAATTCCAGTTAAATGGAACAGTCTCAGGATCCACACTTTCTACGGGTTTTACTTCCGGTTGTGCTGCCGGAACCTATGATGTATGGTATAAATTCATTGCAGTAGATAACGATGAAACAATTACGCTAGGTGGTGCTGCCAATAACTTTACCAACCGACGCCTGGAATTATTTTCGGGAAGTTGTGCCGGATTAACTTCTATTGGCTGTAATCCGAGTACAATAACTTCAGCCACATTAATACCCGGAAATACCTATTACGTTCGTGTTTATTCAACTGCTGCTGGTCTCCCGCCAAATGCCAATGCAGACTTTAATATCTGCGTTACTACTCCAGCTGCCACCATTCCTCCAAGGTTTGGCAACAGCTATGTTAACATTACCAAGAAGACTACAGGTGGTGTGGTAGAGACCGGGGATATCCTGGAGATACGTATGACCATTAATTATACTGGTAATGCAACCTTGTTCAAGGCCAGGTATGTAGATAATATCCCTACCAATACGGCTATGCTTTCAAGTCCTACCGATTTTATACGGGTAATCACTAATGAGGGTTTACCTTTCAGAACTTATACCTCAACTGCGAATACCAATGATGATGCTGCCACCTATAAAACTGCTCCAGGCGTAGGTGAATTTAATATCAAAATGAATCTCGGATTCAGTAATGCGCCCGGGAATGTTGCAGTCAATAACATAGCAGATGTGACCGGTGCTACAGATATTGTTAGTACCGACAGACCAAGAGGTGGTAACGGAGTAATATTTGCCACTTCCTTCCGTGTGCAGGTAACAGGTACTCCTGGCCAGGTCATCACATTAGGACAGGGTAAATTTATATACCGTACCACTTCAGGTGGTGCTGATATTATACTTAATGCCACGCCGTTCCAGATTCTGATCAGCGATCCCCTGACACTTTGCACAAGCGCAATTGGTTTGAACATTGCACAGGAATCAGGTGGTACCTTTGATCATGGTTCCACAGTGAACCGCCCAAATGACCTTATAACTCCGATTGCCGGATATTCCTTTGTTCAGCAAACTTCCGCACAGAGTATTGGTGACGGTATGTATGGCGTAGTAAAAAATATGAGCCCGGTCAATGGTACGCTCAGAACGGCCGACAGAAAACCAACTTGCCCAGGCGCTTCTGCTCCCAATCAGAACTGTAGCAGTAGAATGTTCGGTGGATTCTGGGATGTGGATGGTGATCATACCGGAACAGCTAATGCCATAGGTAATGTACCTCCCGTGGCAGGCACTGACGCAGGTTATATGCTGGTGGTGAACGCAGACTTTATTACTACAGAGGTATATACACAATCACTTACTGGTTTGTGTCCAGGAACTTATTACGAGTTCTCTGCATGGATGAGAAATATTTGTCCGGTCTGCGGTTTGGACTCCACTGCTAGTCCCAAATATAATGTAGGTGTATATCCTAACCTGACATTTGCACTGGATGGTTTTGACCGATACAGTACAGGTGAGATTGATGCAACAGGATGGCAGAAAAAAGGTTTCGTGTTCTTAACCGGTCCTGCACAAACTACAGCCAGCTTCAGTATCCGTAACAACTCACAAGGTGGTGGTGGTAATGACTGGGCTATGGATGATATTGCGGTGGCTACCTGTTTGCCCAACATGAAATATAACCCTTCCAATAACCCGACAGTATGTCTGCTCAATGCAAGTAATATTGCAGACACCATACGTTCCTTCTTTAATAACTATGTTTATTATAAATGGCAGAGAAGTGTTGATGGAGGAGCTACTTTCACGGATGTTTCAATAGTGCATGGACCAGCTACTCCCACTTTCAATGCATCCCTTGGGTTATGGGAATACTGGACCAATTTCATGGTTCCCCCAGCCTGGGCCACATTAGCCAACACCGGAGATATCTACCGGGCGGTTGCAGCTACCACTCCGGGTAACCTCGGAAGCACCAATTGTGTTGTAACCAATGGTATCAATTTCGTTACCATGAACGTTTTGAACTGCGGAACTCCGTTGAAAACTGACCTGCTCTCGTTCAATGGTAAATTGAGTGGCGACAAGGGTGTCCTTAGCTGGACCACTTCCAGGGAAGAAGACCCGCTGATGTATTTTATCCAAAGAAGTTCGGATGGCATAAACTTTAAAACAGTGGGCTCCCTAAGCAGCCATAACAGTCCTTCAAGTATTACCAATCAATATACTTTCACAGATCCAACAGCTGTGGATGGAAAAGTATATTATCGTTTGGAAATGGCTGCGCAAACAAATAACAAGAAGTATTCCCGCATTATTGACCTGTCATTGTATTCCAGTAACAAATTTGGATTAGCCGGAGTGGTGAACCCATTCAACCAGGTACTTGATTTCAGCATCAACTCACCAGAAGATGCGAAGATTGATGCAGATCTGGTGGATATGTTTGGCAAGGTGGTAAAACGTAAGACCTTTGTGATCCACAATGGATTGAGCCTGCTGAGCTTTACTGATACTCAGGCGCTTCCTACTGGTACTTATGTATTGAGGATCCAAAACAATGGCCAGGTCTTCACTGAGAAAGTAATGAAGAGAAATTAATAATGATCACACACTAACCTTAAATACCAGGCGGTCCCTTTTGGGGCCGCTTTTTTTCATTTAAACCGGCTGCGGTCAGCGAAGGTATAATTGGTATAATTAAGGGGTAATTGATTAATTAGTTAATTTTGCCCCTTAATACAAAATATGGCAAAACCCATCATAGGAATATCCTGCGGAGATCTGAATGGCATTGGCCTGGAGCTGATCATCAAAACATTTTCTGACCATCGCATACTGGAGCATTGCATACCGCTGATCTTTGCATCCAATAAAGTCATCAACTTTTATAAGAAATCGGTTACTGAAGCCAATTTCAATTACGCAGCTACCAAAGAATACGACCATTTGAATAATAAACAGGTGAATGTATTTAGCTGTTGGGAAGAAGAAGTAAGCATCAATCCCGGTCAGTTGACCGATGTGGCAGGAAAATATGCAGTGTTATCACTCCAGACTGCCGTAGCTGCCTTAAAACAAAAACTTATTCATGGACTGGTAACAGCCCCCATCCATAAAAAGAATATCCAGAGCGCCGAATTCAGTTTTCCTGGCCATACACCTTACCTGAAAAAAATGTTCGAGGTAAACGATGTGGTGATGATGATGTGCGCAGATAATTTCCGCGTGGCATTGGTCACCGAACATATTCCTGTTAGCGAGATCGCAAAAAATATCACGAAAGAAACAATCGTAAGCAAACTGAATATTGTTCATAAGAGCCTGCAGCGCGATTTCGGGATCGACAAGCCCCGTATTGCTGTATTGGGGCTTAATCCCCATGCAGGTGATGAAGGCCTGATAGGAAAAGAAGAAGAAACCATTATTCAGCCAGCCATCAGGGATGCCAAGAACAGCAATATGATAGTAGTAGGGCCTTATAGCGCTGATGCATTCTTTGCCCGTCGCCAGCACGAAAAATTTGACGCCGTACTTGCCATGTATCATGACCAGGGACTGATCCCTTTCAAGGCACTGGCAAGGGGTGAAGGCATTAATTATACAGCCGGGCTGCCGGGTGTACGGACCTCACCTGATCATGGCGTTGCATTTGATATAGCTGGTAAGGATAAAGCTGATCCCTCTTCCTTCCTTTCCGCCATATTTGAATGTATTGATATTATTCAGCGAAGGGAAGCTTTTGATGAGAACAGAGCTAATCCTATCAAGAAGATCGATCCGGCAGTATTTGCAAGAATGGAAGATGAGGAGATCAGGGAGAATTAAAGACTGCGTCAGGAACGCCTTTATTAATGCTGTAGCTTGAATAGGTGATCTCTACCTTTCCTTTCCTGTTCTTCATTTTGTCCGGTATTTTTTCATCGGATCCATCATCATAATCAAAAGTCACTCCTTTGGGTAATTTATAGTCTTTTGTATTGAAGGAGAAGATCACTTTATCTGCCAGGCCGTATTCGGCATATTTTCCATAGGTCAGGTCCAACTCATAGGTACCATTCTCACGGGTGGTGGTCTTTGCCTTTTTAATCACCATTTTCTGTTCATCAATATATAAGGTAGATAACACAACATCTGCGTTCTCTTCTCGCGGAAGCATTTTTATGATCCGAAGATTGGAGCCTGATTCCTTACCTACATCAATGATATCAAAATTGCTGCCGGTAGTAAAAAGACTGCCGAGATTAAGATTCACCGTTCCTTTGGGAACAAAGGACAGGCCCTTGTCATTTTTGATCCTCAGTTTGTCGGGCCGCTTGAAATAAACAGTAACATTGGCTATCGGGATCTTGATAAAGGTAACATTGGTCTTCATCTTGCCTTTTGCCTCATAGTCATTTACTTTCTCCAGTTTGGTCCTGATCTGATGGATCACTTCTTCAGCTGTTTGGGAAGATCCTGAATAGGCTGTCAGTAATAAAAGAACCAGAATGTATGTTGAATATCGGTACATTAACTTAATATGTTTTTTTTCCTGAAATACCAGATCGCTACAAAAACGAATAAGGCTGCATATACCAGTAGTATTAACCCGCTTTTCACAATAGCCGGGAAATTCTCAATGGAACCATCAACTGTAACACCCTCCACTCCTTTCACATAAAAGAAACCTTTCCATCCCAGCATATGTGTTGTGAACAGGTAAGGCTTTACCGTTTCATCATAAAATGGTATTTGCATCTGGGTTAGTATCGTAAATACAATGATCACGCAAACAGTAGCAACAATGGGCCCAATTGAATTATCAGCAAAGACGGAGAACATAAAGGAGAGGGCAGCTACCGTGATCAGCCCAATGCCAGCAAAAACAAATGCCGCGAAATAACGCCATAACACATCAGCAGATGAAATGATATTGGATCCGGAAACTTTGGCAACCAAAAGGTCATTTGTTCCAAACAGCAAAACGCTCAATAATAAAGCAAATATGGCCACCCATATCAATAGTATCAATGTATAAAAGCAGGAAGCTGTGAATTTGATGAGTAAAAGTCTTGAGCGACTTACCGGTTTTGCCACTATCAATCTCAGCGTTCCCATACTGGCTTCACCGGAGATCATATCGCCTGCAATTAATGCAACGAGTATGGGAATATGGATCAGTAGGAGGTTGAGGGTAAGATAACAGACAAAATATCCATTCAGGACCTGATCAGTGGGCGCTTCAAATGTTTCGTTCAATCCACTCATGACGATGCCCACATATTCCTTACCTCCAAACTTTAACCCTATCTGAATAAGCAGAATAATAAAAGCGATAACGGCAAAAGCAATATAGGTCCGGGGTCTCCGGAATATCTTATAAACTTCTATTTGAAAAAGCTGCCACATGCTAATGTCCGGTTAAGGAAAGGAAATAATCTTCCAGTGAATGTTTGGGCCGGAGGGATCTTACATTAATTCCCTTCTCTACCAATGAACGGTTCAGTTCCGGCACTCTTGATTTATCCACTTCCAGTATTATAATATCGTATTGATGACTTACCAGGTTTTCCGCCCATGCAGATTCTTTCAATAATGCATAAGCTTTCCCGGCATTATCAGTGATCAGTTCTACCATTGTTTTGGCAGGATTAAGGAGATCATCCTTATTTCCCTCTGCTACTTTCTTTCCTTTATTGATGATAAGAACGGAATCTGCGATCAATTCAATTTCGTTGAGCAGGTGAGAAGAAACAAAAACGGTTTTTCCAAGGTCCCGGCGCAAATGCAGGATCAGTTTTCTCATATCTGCGATGCCCTGAGGGTCCAGTCCATTGGTCGGCTCATCCAGTATCACCAGTTTTGGATCATGCACAAGGGCAACAGCAATTCCCAGGCGTTGTTTCATTCCCTGCGAAAAAGTTTTGACCTTGCTATCTGCCCTGTCTGCAAGGCCTACTCTTTCCAACTGCTCTTTGATCTGTGCGGCAGTTATCTTTATTCCACTCAGTGTTGCGAATATTCGGAGATTATCTTTTGCAGTGAGGTATTTATACAGATCAGGCCTTTCTATCATGGCGCCTGTTTGCCGGAGTATTTCCTGCCGGTGTTTTTTGAGATCCATTCCGAAAATCTCAATACTGCCTGAACCTTGCTGTATCAGGGTCAGCAGCATACGTATTGTGGTGGATTTACCTGCCCCGTTCTGCCCCAGGAACCCATAAACCTGCCCTGGAAATACGGAGAAGGAAAGGTCGTCCACAGCCTTTATATCCCCGAAATAGCGGAACAGGTGTTTTACTTCGATGACAGGGGTCAAGAGGTGATTTTACGTACAAAGATAGCTGGGTTTTATATTGTAAATGAGCGATTTAAGTAAAATTTAAAATATTTCCCGTTTAAAGCTTGCAAAGAATGGAACGAATTATTACGTTTGTTCTGCATTCGGAAAACCACATTTTCAAGACGAAAAATTACTTGAAAAATCCGTACCGGGTATTTCCTAAGACCACTCCTCCCGAAGGATCGACAACTAGTCTTTCTGTCTCCATCTGAATGCCTCAACAAGCTATCATCTTTATCCAATATTTCTGTGGGACATTGATTAATTCAAAACCCTGGAAATTGAAATCGACAATAACTAACTGCTTTATTCTTTATACGCTGAGCCTGACGCTACCATTCATTTCATCTGCGGCTCAGCACGAACTTCCCTCTTTTGCAACCGCTTCACCATCCTCTTCCACCGCCGGAGATGGCCAATCTCCGGCTATTGTTCAATTTACTTACAGCAAGAAGGATAAAAAGATCACGCTCAACTGGGTTGCAGATAAAAACCAGAACATGAATATGTTTGAAATTGAGAAGAGTAGTGACGGAAAAGATTTTAAGATGGCAGCACTGGTATTTGGTACAGAGAAAACAGGCGATGAGAATTATAAATTTTTTGAGAAAGCTGTTTCCAAAAAGGTTTACTACCGCATCAAAATGGTAGGAAAGGACAACACCGTAAGATATTCACAAGTACTAATAGCGAACAGATAAATTTCAACCAGCGTATTAAAAAATCGACGGCATGGATAAAAAGCCCACATGGCGTGAAAAGGTTAGGGAGCTGAAGAAAATGGTTGACCGCCTGGTCAGGCCAAGAGAAAGACAGTATCCACAACCTGCTCTGCAGCCTATCCGGCCACGACAAAAATTTTGAGGGGTGATCCTAAGTAGATCTTCATTACACTTAGAGTTCCAAAAGAGAAACGGTCCTTTGTCTAAAGGACTGTTTTCTTTTTACGCCACTCCATTCTCATGGCCATTACCATTGCCTAAATAATCCTGCAGGCTTATTACATATTCTTCAAAAGCAATGGTTCCAAGTTGAGTAATGCGACAAATGGTCTGGGGATAGTTATTTTTGAATTGCTTCACGATATCAATATATCCGGCATCTTTTAATTTTTGAATTTGCACACTAAGGTTGCCCGCTGTGGAATTGGTCTTTTCCCTAAGAAAAGTAAATTCCGCTTCCTTCACACTGATCAGTATGGATACAACGGCCAACCTTAGTTGCGAATGTAATATGGGATCAAGGTCTTTAAACATGTTTTTGTCTTGCCCTCAATATATAGGCAGGGATGATATAGCTCACGAGGATGGCAACCGCGCCATACAGCATCTGGTAATCATATGATGCATAGGTGGATGCTACCGCCAGTATAAAGGCGCACAAACTGCCTAATACAAGCGGCCTGAACTTGATTATGCTTCCGGAAACAAAAGTTCCCAATCCATATAACATAATAAAGAAGGGAAAGATTGGCCTGTCCCATCCCAATTCAGAAAGGATCATGCTCAACACAAAATAGGCAATGCCCATTCCTATCCACAGAAATTTGATGCTATCTCCTACATAGGTCTTTACCTTCTGCTTTTTACCTTCCCTGGCGCCATATACAATTGAGAAAATAAATGCCGGCACCACCAGCCACCACACATAATAATGTTTGGGATATTCATAAATATGCTTTAGAATAAATTGCCCTGTGCAGGCAATAAAGGTGACCCAGCCCCATACAAGGTAATAAATACCATTATCGGACATAACCTGCCTGGTCTTGTCGATCATCGACTGGATCAGAAGCAGGCTATCCTTTGGTGAGAAATTTTCATCATTCATGTTACAGTAGTTTGGTTTACTGGCATTGGGCCAGCATATCTTCTGCCTGCTTTTGTCCCCATTTGGGATAGAGCGGTTTTACTTCTGCTGCCTTGAATAAGGCAACAGACTTCTCAAATATAGGTTTTGCCTTGGCCTTGCCACCACCAAATGCTTCTGGTGTATTGAATACACTCATGCCCTGCAAATAATATAAACGAGGGTTTTTAGGATCAATTTCCATTCCTTTGGTAAGAGCCGATCCTGCTTCTGCTCCATAAGTCATATAACGGCTCTGAGGGTCAACCATCATTTGCTGGGTTGCAGCCATATTGCGGATCTCAAATATTTCGGAGCTTTTGCCAATGGCATCTGCTTTATCACAGAGCGCTTTTATTTTGGTGGCATTATCATCCTTGTTCAGGTTCTGATCTGCCCAGCCTGCTGTGGCCAGTGCAAGACCCGCATAATAATAAGGAAGCCATTGTGTTTTTTCAGCATCACCAATGCGTTCAAATGCAGCGGAGAGCGCCTGGTAGTCGGCCGTTGTTTTTGAACTGTCGAACATCTTGAGATTCTTTTGCATGGCAGCAAAAAACCTTTCACTTTGAGTAAAGCCTGAAAGGGAAGCCAGCAGTAGCATAATTGTTATCAGCTTTTTCATGTCGGTTATTTTTTCGTTTGGGTTTATATGATTGTTTAAAGGTTATTATTAATGGCGTCCTGTGTACGGTCTACACCCCAACTAAAGAAGGCACCAATGAAATAAAAGCGCGGAGCAGTGTTGGTAATGGGCTGTTTATTCATTCCATTCCAGGAATAATTGTAGCCGTATACAGGCTCATATCCCAACACATTGGTTACACTTGCCACCAGCACCCAGAACACTTTGGGATTGATCTTTCCGGCACTAGGTACATAGTTCATGCTGAAGCCAAGGTTATGAAACTGTTTTGTTTTGCCCTGGTCTGCTATAGAATATTTATTGCCAATATTGGTATAGATAAAATTGTAATACGGCCTGCCAGTTGCGAAAGTGTAAGTGAAGTTGAATCCTGTCTTCATATCAAGGAAGAATCGTTTCATCACGAAAGATGCGGTATGTGGTGTTGCGAAATTAGGTCTTAACAATCCGGTATAATTCAGATAATCTCTCTTGGTATCCAGGTAAGAGTAGCTGATCCAGTAATCGAAATTCTTAATGCTTTTCTTATCTCTCCAGAAGAATTCAATTCCTTTTGCATAGCCGGTACCATTGTTATTGTAAGTTCCGTAAGAAGAAGTAACAGGTACTGTTTTTACAAGATCATCATATTTCTTGTAATAAGCTTCGGCACGGAATATTCTGTCGTTCGTAGATTTCTGGTAGGTTAGAATATAGTGAGTTGCTTTAGTATAATCAAGGTTCTGTGTAAAGATCAGCTGCTGGTTCTCTGGTTTCTGATAAAATATCCCATAAGCGGCAGATACCTGGGCGCCTTCGCCAACCTTGTATGCAAAAGAAATTCTTGGAGCGAAATTGGATTTGTCGATAATGCTGGAACGTTCAAAACGTCCTCCAATCTTGGCGGCCAGGTCATTGGTAACATAAATATCAGTCTCGGCAAAAACAGAATAAAAATGCTCTTTCAGGGTTGATTGCAGGTTATTGTAGTTACTGGAATTGTAGAAGTACATGTACTCGGATCCAAAACGTATTGCGCTGATCCCAAACAATCTTTTTTCAAATACAGCTTTCAGCTGTGAAAGGTCCTGCCTGTTATGAATGGAAAAGTTTTTTCCTGTAGCCCAGGGCCTGTCTGGAAAGTACTGTTGGGTTTTATTCCTGTCCTGTAATTCTTGTGAAAGTTTATCAGTATTGGTGCTATAGCCTGAACCAATGTTCATCTTCCAGCCCTTGCCCAGGTTCTCTCTCCAGCTGAGATTATTATACCAGTTGATATTATCAAGACCAAATGCATCTTTCAAATCAGTACTATCAATGTCTTCTCTTCTTAGTCCAAGTGTACTTTTGCTGAATGTAGTATAGTATTTAACCATTCCACCTCTCTTTGTGCGAAAACGGAAATTGGCATCGCCACTGTGGAACTCCGGCATTTTGAAATAATCCGGCTTTTGTTTTACTATATTGAAATAGGCTATCAGGTTCACATAATTATAATTGACACCCCATGATGATTTCTTGTTATCTGCGAGTTGCTGAAAACCTGCTCCTACTATAATTGGTGAAAGAGAAAGATTAGCTGCAGACCGTTCAGGGAAATCAATGGATTCAAGAATTAACGCGGAGGAAAGGGCTTCACCGTATAATGCAGAATAGCCGCCAGTGCTGAAAACGGTTCCTTTAAAAAGGAAAGGTGAAAATCGGCCACGGCTGGCGATATCGGGCACACTGGTATTATATGGATTATTCACCAGGGTACCATCTATGAATTGCTTGGTTTCATATCCGGCACCGCCTCTTACAAATAAACCTTCCTGCTCACCCACCTGCTGAGCGCCGGGCAGGGTCTTTACGGCTGCTGTGATATCAGCGTTTCCACCACCCACTGTGGCCACATCAATGGAGTTCAGAACGGTAGCAGCCCGCTTGGTATCTCCGGCTGCAAAAGAGCCGGAAATGACTGTAACCGCCTTTAATTCACTAATTTCTTCTTTCAGGGAAATATCCCTTGTGATGTTCTCAGACCCGATCACAATCTTCTCTTCAAAACCCTTGTAGCCCATATTGCTCGCTACCAGGAGGTGCTCGCCTTTTTCTGAGGTGGTGAATTTGAAATTGCCGAGGGAGTCTACCAGTCCACCATCATAACTATCTTTAATTGAAACAGTTGCGCCTGGTAATGGCCTGCCTTTATTGTCCTTCAGCTTTCCGCTGATAGTGACCTGGGCAGAAGCCGCGGAAGCCAGAATGAAGAGGAAGATAAGGGGAAAGGTGCTTTTCATAATAGTCGTTTTTGGTATTAATGCCCGCCAAACATAAACCAGTTTACAACATAAACCAAATGGATATCGGTGAACGGGGGGAAATATCCTGTCAAAATCCAGGCAAAAAAAAACCGTCCCGCCATTTCGGCGAGACGGTGTGAACCCCTCACTAGAAAAAGAATTATTGCTTTACAATTTTTTGAGTTGCAGTCTCTCCGTTGCAGGTAACCTTTACCATATACACGCCTGCGGTGAGATTGCTTACATTGATTGTTTCAGTTTGGCTGCTGTTTCCAGATTCGGCTCTAAGAGTCAACCGTCCATTGTTGCCTATAAGTTCATAGCTCACTTTCTTATTCTGCCAGTTTGCAGGGATCGTAACACGCAGATCGCTGGTTACGGGGTTAGGATAAGTAGTGACAGCTATTTTGCTAGTATTTTCTTTTTCGAAACGTATCAGTCTGATAATTGATATCTGCTCCTTTGCATCGATATTGACTGTGCGGATTCTGTAATAAACGACCGAACCAGTAGCACTGCTCACCTTATCAGTAAAGGTGTAGGTCATTTTATCCTGTGTGTTACCAAAGGAAAACACAATACCTGCCTGTGAAAATTCTTTTCCGTCAAAGCTTCTTTCTACTACATAGTGACTAACATTCTTTTCAGTAGAAGTAACCCAGGCCAGGTTAACCTTGTTAGTTCCTTCCAGCATGGCGTTAAAAGAGATAATATCAACAGGCAATGTTACCTGGCTGGGATAAGTGAACCCTTTCATATACATGCTGAACTGGCGGGTATCATTTGTAGGTAATAATGTATTAGTACCGTATTTGACTGTAAAGGAAGAAATATTCTTGTTAACCGCAGTGAACATATTTGACATGGAACTTGTATCGATACCTGTGCGCTCAATACCCAGGAGATTTGTTCCTCTGAACTTGCCTAATAACAGATCCAGCAGAGAAATTTCCAGTGTAGTGCTCATGTATTTTGCAACACTGCCGGTACCCATGCGGATCTCAGCAAATTCTTTCAGGTTAAGGTTACCATCGATATCCAGGGCAGTAGCATTAACCTGTTGCAGATAGGCAGGAGTATTTGTGTTTGCTACATAAAAACTGATCGTAAATACAGCGTAAGAAGAACCGATTACATTACCCGACTGAATTTCAGGCTGAAGAGCATCTTTATAACCAAGGCCATTTGAGTTATCATCAATCTGAGTCACTTTAGCGTTACCAACCAGGCTATCAATCTTCAAACGGGCATCAACACCTGCCATAACATCTTCAAACAGGTAAATGGCACCTTTTTTCAGATCAGTGTAGCTTGCTGTTTCCAGCTTTGGGTTGCTGAATTTGAGACCGCTGGTCAATAAATCATTTCCGTTACCACCACTGTTGGTGTTTCCGGTACCACTGCCAGATACGCCACCTGGGCCAGACTGGGCAACAGCAGAAGCAGAAAGCAAAACTGTAATAACTACAGCACTCACAAGTTTCATAAAGGGTACAAATGTTTTCATCACTTTTCGTTTTAGGGTTTAGGTTGGTCCCCTAGCATATTGGCAGTCTTCAGTAGTTTCTTACAACCTCTGATCGCAATGAAAACCGACTTGTAAAGTGGGAAAAGCTTGTGGAAGATTTACGGGCTTGTCTCATGGTCGGATTACGTTGTTTTCTAAGGGTTGTTTCGATTCTGATGCTAAAGTAATACGCGGGTTTTACCGGTGCAAGTTTTCCGCGAACTTTTTCGTAAAAAATACCGTATTTTCTGTAGTATTTGTACGATTGATACTGTATATCAGTTAGTTGTAAACTAGGTATTTCCCATACCCTTTGCTTCAAAACTTAAAATCCGGGCCTTTTCGAGATGTTTTTTTACTATGAAAACAATAATACGGGTAGTAGATTACCCTATTCCTCAGCATAAGATTTCGGGCAAAAAAAACTCTTTTAAAGGAACCTGGCTTCCTGCAGGCTGGAAAAGATGGACCTGTAATAAAAAAGCCTCCCGTTATGGAAGGCTTCAACTATTTGTTTTACTGTCTGATTATTTCTTATACTGAGGGATCAATCCATTTGCCAGTTCCACCATTTTCTTCAAACCGTCATCAGGCAGATTACCCTTCTTGAACTCAGCCATTAGATCAGGCATCTTGTTTTCCATTTCCAGCAGGAAATGCTCTTCAAAATCCTTCACCTTATTTACCGGTACATCCCTGATCAATCCATTTGTACCAAGGTAGATAATAGCTACCTGTTTTTCCACCGCAAAAGGTGAATACTGCGGCTGCTTAAGGATCTCCACGTTACGGGCCCCTTTATCAATTACATTCTTGGTAGCAGCATCCAGGTCACCACCGAATTTGGAGAACGCTTCCATCTCACGATAAAGCGCCTGGTCCAGTTTCAGTGTACCTGCCACTTTCTTCATGGACTTGATCTGCGCATTACCACCCACACGGCTTACAGAGATACCCACGTTGATGGCGGGACGGATACCAGCGTTGAACAGGTTACCCTCAAGGAAGATCTGTCCGTCTGTAATAGAGATTACATTAGTAGGGATATAGGCAGATACGTCACCAGCCTGCGTTTCGATGATAGGCAATGCTGTTAATGAACCACCACCTTTGATCAAATGCTTAATGCTGTCAGGAACATCGTTCATGTTCTTTGCTACGTTATCATCACTGATAACCTTGGCAGCTCTTTCCAGTAAACGGCTATGAAGATAGAATACATCACCAGGATAAGCTTCACGGCCTGGGGGACGACGAAGCAGCAATGACACTTCCCGATAAGCTACCGCCTGTTTTGAAAGATCATCATATATGATGAGTGCAGGACGTCCGGTATCACGGAAGAATTCACCAATAGCTGCACCGGCAAATGGAGCATAGAACTGCAAGGGAGCAGGATCAGATGCAGAAGCGGCAACAATAGTAGTATATTCCAAAGCTCCTGCATCCTGCAGGGTTTTCATTACCCCGGCAATGGTAGATGCTTTCTGTCCGATGGCAACATATATACAGTATACCGTTTTACCGGCTTTGAAGAATTCTTTCTGGTTGATGATGGTATCAACTGCAATAGCAGTTTTACCAGTCTGGCGGTCACCGATGATCAGCTCTCGCTGTCCACGGCCGATAGGGATCATGGCATCGATGGCCTTGATACCAGTTTGCAGTGGTTCTTTTACCGGCTCACGATAGATAACTCCAGGGGCCTTTCTTTCCAGTGGCATTTCATAACGCTCACCTTTGATGGGACCTTTTCCGTCTATGGGTTCACCTAGTGTATTCACAACCCTTCCAACCATTCCTTCTCCCACTTTAATCGAAGCGATCTGGCCGGTACGGCGTACTTTGGCTCCCTCCTGAATATCACCGGTTTCTCCCATCAATACCACACCCACATTATCTTCTTCAAGGTTCAGGGCAATGGCGCGCACACCGTTTTCAAATTCCACCAGTTCACCATAACGAACATTTCCAAGGCCATACACGCGGGCAATTCCGTCACCTACCTGCAGTACCGTACCAATTTCTTCCAGGTCGGCACTGGCGTTGAAGTTGCTTAACTGCTGGCGCAGTATCGCACTTATTTCATCCGGCTTAATATCTGCCATAGTAAAGATTTATGCTGTTGAGATAGAGAGTTTACACTCGTTTTTTCAGGGTGCAAAAGTAGGATAACAGGCCCTGACAAACAAAGAAAATATGGGAAATATAGGCTACTCTATCAGCAGCTTTTCCACTCTTTTTTCGCCGGGCAGGTTGATATTGACCAGGTACAGTCCGGCGGCCAGTCCGCTTACGTTCAGGGATGCCGGAAGGTCTGTCGCATTCAACTTTTTCCAGGTCCTGACCACCTGTCCATTCCCGTTTACCAGGCTTACATCTGCCAGCTGGCGGCTGCCTGAAATAAAGAGGCTTACCCTGCCTTTTGCGGGGTTAGGACTAAGCGTAATAGCTAATCCGGCTTTAGTCAGCTTTGCCTGCCTGATCACCGATAATTTCTCCCTTGCATCCAGATCAGTCTGGCGCAGGCGATAATAATAGGTGAGTCCTGGCTGAACGAAATTATCCTGGTAATTGTAATCGCTCCGGTCCAAACTATTGATCTGGCCATTGATCCAGCCAATATTTTTATAGTGTACTCCATCGTCACTTCGTTCTATGCCAAATCCTTTATTGTTTACTTCCTGGGCCGTGCTCCAGTTTAGCAAAATGGAACGGTTTGCAGGTTTTGCATCAAAGATGAGGAGGTTAACGGGCAAGGTAGTAGCCGGAGATACAAGCATGAATTGGGAAAAGCCATCTGTGAATGAAGCAGTAAAGGATGCATATCCTTTTGTAGCGCGCTGATCATCAACTATGGTGTTTACAATAACAGCATTGGAAGTAGAAACAAGGCCGGCAAGATTTATTCCATCTTTCACCTTCATCATTTTCAAAGAGCCAACACTTCCTCCCCATGCAGCTAGTTCAGCAGTTGTAAAATACAGGGTAACCTGGTAAGAAGCTGTTGTATTAGGTGTAGCGGGAGTTAGCGTAATCACCTTATCACTCCGGAAGAATGTTCCTGTCCCTGTATTAATAGCAGTTATTCCTGAGCCACTGTTCTGCACATTGGCAGTGATACAACCGATGCTCTGATTAATTCCACTGAGTGTTGCTAGGATCTGATTGTCCGTAGAAATATACTGAACAGTTTGACCGGTGCTGATGGAAGTAGTCCCCGAATTATTCAGTGTTGATTCAATGGTCAGCGGGTCCCCGGTGATCAAAACGTCGTCAACAGTAAAAGGCGGATCGTCTCCAGTATTATCATCATTCAACCAATAGAACACAATCCAGAACCGGGTATTGTTAAAGCTGGCGGGCAAGGTTCCATTGAATGTGGCAGCAGCGGGATTAGGTAAGGTCTGATTATCAAAGAAGGTATTAAACAGGGTTACTGTTCCCGGATCATTTTCCGGAATGAATCC
>JAJKIP010000104.1 GCA_021154405.1 Segetibacter sp.
AAACCGAAATTCTTACGCTTCCCCGGTGGCAATTTTCTGGAAGGACCCTTGCTCACTGATGCATTTCCATGGAAACAAACATTGGGACCATTGGAAAACAGACCCGGACATAGAGGTTCCTGGGGTTATCGCCCATCAGATGGAATGGGATTACTTGAATTCCTGTTATGGTGCGAGGATATTGGTGGCGAACCTGTGCTGGCAGTATATGCCGGCTATTCACTGAATGGTGATCATGTTGATGCGGGTCCGCTCCTGCAACCGTATGTGGAGGATGCACTGGATGAAATAGAATATGTGACGGGTGATGTAAAAACCTATTGGGGAGCCAAACGTGCGGCAGATGGACATCCGGCACCTTTCAAATTGACCTATGTAGAGATTGGTAATGAAGACTGGTTCGACAGATCAGGCAGCTATGATGGCAGGTTCGTCCAGTTCAGGGAAGCCATTGCAAAAAAATACCCGCAACTGATCTGCATATCAACCATAGCAGATGCCCAATATCCGGATCTGATGGTTAAATCAGGTAAAAAGCCTGCTGTTCTTGATGAGCATTATTACCGGAACTCATGGGCCATGTGGGAGAATGCTTCACAATATGATAAATATGACCGGAAAGGTCCCAAAATATTTGTTGGAGAATGGGCCACCCGTGAAGGTGCTCCCACTACCAATTTGAATGCGGCGCTGGGTGATGCAGCATGGATGACAGGCATGGAGCGCAATTCAGATCTGATCGTGATGTCATGCTATGCGCCGCTGTTTGTAAACGTGAACACGGCAACAGCCACAGCACCTAAAGCCTGGCAATGGGATTCAGACCTCATTGGTTATAATGCGTTGAATAGTTATGGCTCCCCCTCGTATTATGTACAAAAACTGTTTGGAAGCAATCTGGGAAATAAAATTGTGCCCGTGACCGCTGAAAATATTCCAACGCAACCAAGGCCGTTGACCAGGAGAGATAGCACGGATGGGAAATTAACTCCTCCTCAGGTACCCACTGTATTTTATTCCGCTACAAAGGATATGAAGTCGGGCATAATTTATCTGAAGCTCGTAAATACAACGGGTAACCAGCAACCTGTGGAAATTAATCTGAAAGGTATCGGTAAAGTATTACCAGAAGCAACGATGCTTGTTATCAAAGGAGATAAGCCGGAAGACACTAACACGCTCACTGAACCTGAAAAAATAATACCGTTCAGTTTAAAGATAAAAGGGGTGGCTTCTTCGTTTACCCGGCCACTGGATCCTTATTCGGTAACAATTTTACAATTACACACAGCCATGTAATATTATATTAGTTACCACAAAACGGATGAACGATCAGGCTGGTCTGTTCAAAGGAATTAATTGCGACAGACCAGCCTGATTCTTTTAGTTTTATTCTGAGGGCAATTTTACCCCTCCCCCGGTTACACTTTAAATGACGTATCTAAAACACACGAAATCTTACGATTAATCCTGTATAACATTTTTCGCTGGTTGTTTTTGGTAGTTTTTATACAGTAAGAATCGAATACTTTGTATAAGTGTTAATCTGACGTTTATGTCAAAATAAACGATTTGCAAATTTAAAACTGCTGCTATATGAGTATGAAAGTCTCTCTGGCATTCCGGCCAGAAGTTTCCCGTTTTTATTTTTTATTGATCGCATTGTTCCTGACTGGCTTTTGTTATGGTCAAACCGTAACAGGGTCAGTAAGTGATGACAATGGAAAAAAGCTCGCCTCCGTCACTGTAAGTGTAAAAGGAACCCGAACCGCTACAACTACAGATGCCGCTGGTAATTTCTCTATTAATGCACCTTCCAATGCTGTGCTGCTATTTTCCTTCGTTGATTTTATTGAACAGCAGGTACCTGTTAATGGGAGATCATCATTAACGGTGTCACTGGTTGCTGCAGACAAAAGCCTGCATGAAGTGGTAGTAACCGCTTTGGGCATCAGGAAAGAAGCCAGGAGATTGGGCTATTCCGCCACCTCTGTTAATACAGATGAATTGGTCAAGAACAGAACTACCAATGTAGGGGAGTCTCTTGAAGGCAGAGTAGCTGGCTTAAATATTACACCTCCTGCGGCTGGTGCCGGTGCCAGTAACCAGATCCGTTTGCGCGGACAGGTTGGTTTCAGCGGTGCTGACAATTCCCCGCTTTTGGTTATCAACGGTCTTCCCATGGACCAGAATGTAAGAAATGCGGAAGGTGCCGGTCAGCAACGTGACCGTGGTGATAACCTCGCAAACATCAACCCGGATGATATCGAATCAATTACAGTATTGAAAGGAGCCACTGCTGCTGCCATCTATGGCTCAAGAGCTGCTCGTGGTGCCATCATTATTACTACTAAATCCGGTCAGAAAAATTCAGGTATAGGTGTTGATTTTACTTCTTCCTATACGGCTCAGGATCCCCTGAATTTTCTTCCTGAGATAGCACAAACTGAATATGGCCAGGGACAGGGTGGTGCAAAATTCACAACCCAGGGGCAAATTCAGGCTAATGGACAGTTTGGATGGGGTGCTAAACTGGACAATGTACCTACCATAAATTTTGATGGTGTTCTCAGGCCTTATTCTGCGTATCCTAATCAACTGGATCGTTTTCTTCAGACCGGAACCAATTTCACCAATACACTTGGATTATCTGGTGGTGGTCCCAATGGTAGCTTCAGAGCCTCAGTTTCCACATCAGACGCAAAGGGTATTGTTCCTTCAAATGAATACAAAAGAAGAATATTCAACATTGGCGTAAACCAGACAATTGCCAAGAAACTGAAATTGCAGGTTAACGTGAATTATGCAGATGAAGATTATATCAATCCGCCCCCGATCGGTACGCAAGGTGATGGCGCCGTAAACTTCTTTAACCGGATGCCTATTTCTGTTCCACTGGAAGCATATAAACAAAGTGCAATCAATGCCGCAGGTGCTGAATTTAAAACCAGCGGATTCCTGGGTACAGTAAATAACCCTTTTTATCCACTGGCTAAAGGACAAAAATATAAGGACGACAGAAACCGTCTGCTAGGTACCACTACACTCCGTTATGATATTACTGACTGGTTATTTGCCCAGGGGCGTTTCAACTATGACAGGGGAACAAACTTCAATGAATCTTATACCCTTAATGGAACCGGTGCCGAAGTTTTAACTAACAATGACGGAACCTACAGAGGCCAATATAATATCGGACAGACAACATCAACTGATATCAATGCTGATTTCCTGGTAGGTGCGAACAAAAAATTTGGCAAGTTCTCAGCTGATGTAAGTTTTGGAGGCAACACACTTCGTACAGAGTTCAGGCAATTGACGCAGAGCGCCACCAACTTCAGCGGTCCCGATCTTTACTCAATTGGTAACGGTACTGTTAAAACCCAGAACTATAATTATAACCAGACCCGTACTAATTCCCTGTATGGCATTGCTGAATTTGGCTGGAACAATTTGATTTTTGTGAACGTTACCGGAAGGAACGACTGGTTCTCCGTATTGAACCCTGCATTCAACAGCAAGTTCTATCCCTCCGTATCCGGTAGTTTTGTCTTCTCTGAACTATTGAAAAATGTTCCCTGGCTGTATTATGGCAAATTGAGAGCATCATGGGCCCAGGTTGGAAGCATCAATGGTGTAGGACCTTATGATGGTGTATTGACTTATAATTACAACCAGAGCCTGTTCAATAACCAATCGCTTGCCAGTATAAACGGCAATAACGTTCCCAACCCCGAGCTTTCTCCCTTCACTGTAACAGAAAAAGAAGTGGGTCTTGAATTAAGATTGTTCAAGAATAAGCTCCTCGTTGATATCGCGGCTTTCGACAAATTAACAACAGACCAGATTCTGGATGTTGCGCTTTCTTCTGCATCTGGTTTTAATAATTTTAAACAAAATGAGGCATCCCTGAAGAACCAGGGTTTTGAAACCTTACTGGAATACAAACCTATCCAGACCAGAACTTTTAGCTGGACTACCTCCTGGAATAACGCATACCTTAAGACAAAAGTACTGGATGTAGGTACTCCTTCAGGAGACCGTTTGCTGCTGTACTTCAATGGTACTGGTAACGAGTTCCTTGGCGAAATTCACTATACTGAAGGTTTGGCAATGAACCAGCTGTATACAAAAACATACAGAAGAAATACCAAAGGTGAAATTGTAGTTGGTAACAATGGCCGGATCCTTGAATCTACTGGTGGACCTTTAAATACTGGTTACTTCCCCGTGGGTAGTTCAATTCCCAAGTTTACCGGCGGATGGAGCAACACCTTTACTTATAAGAACCTCAGCGTTGGTGTACATATCGATTACAAATTTGGTGGCACTGTCTTATCCTCTACGCTGCTTAACATGACAAGACAGGGACATAGCAAATTGTCGCTTAGGGGCCGTGAAGGTGGATATATTTTCCCTGCGGTTTATGAAAGCACAGGTTTGCCCAATACGACTGCTATTCAGGTAACTGGTAATGGTTTGCAAACCTTCTGGACAGATTTCAGGAACCTGCAGGTAGGCGATCCATTTACCTTTAAATCTGATTTCATCAAACTTAGAAACGTTTCAGTTGCCTACAACTTCACAGGCCTTGTTCAGAAAGTCGGCTTCATGAATTTCATAAAAGGTTTAAGCTTGTCTGCTTCCTGCCGCAACGTGGCTATTATTCATAAAGATTTGCCAGGTCTGGATCCTGAAGCTATTCAGTCATCTGGTGATATAAGAGCAGGATATGAAAACTCATCTCTGCCCACTACCCGTAACTACAATCTTACTTTAAGCGTCAAATTCTAATTATATGACAAAAATTATTAAACGATTATTTATTGCCGGTGTCGCTCTGAGCTTTGTTGGCTGCGATAAGGATTTTGTTGATGTCAATACAAATCCTTATGCGGTTAATGCTGTTGATCCGGCTCTTTTGTTCTCCGGTTCTCAGCGTACTCACCTGGGTACCTGGGCTGCAGAAAGCCAGATTGTCCAGCAATTTGTTGTTCCGTATAACACAGGAGCTAACCTGGGAATTAACTTCAATGAAGATATCGATGGTGTAAGTAATCCGAAATGGGACCAGTCTTATGCCGGTGGCGCAAATGGTAATGGTGCTCCAATCAAAAATATGATGCAGGCACTTTCCCTGCTAAGTACTACTACCAACCGTCCTAACCTGGTAAACATGATCCGTATCTGGAAAGCACAGGTCTTTATGGGTCTTGTAGATGAATATGGCGATGTTCCTTATTCTGAAGCAGGCAGGGGATATATCGACAAGCTCTTCTACCCCAAATATGATGATGATGCAATTATCTATGATGATATTTACAAAGAGATCAAGGAAGCTACTGCCGCTCTTAGCCCAACGGCCGACTATGTTGCTGCTGACCTGTTTTATGGAATAAACGGTCATAGCACTACAAAAACTGCCAACCTGGCAACAGCAGCCCAGGTAGCAAAGTGGAAGAAACTTGGATATTCCTTAATGTTGAGATTGGGAATGCGGTATTCTAAACTGAATGCTACAAAAGCCCAGTCTATAGTTGCCGAAGCATTCGCTGGCGGAGTAATGACTTCCAATGCGGATAACGCTATCATTAAATATGACGGTACCGTTTATACACAGGGTGATAATGGAGCTTTGCGTAACTTCTCCCAGTTCAACTATGCAGGTGAGCCATTCGTTAATCAGTTAAAATCAACAAAAGACCCACGTGGCAAGAATATATTAGCCAATTTCCCGAATCCCGGAAATGTTTCAGCCACACCAAATCCGGATACTGTACTGGCTAACCAGTTCGGTGCACCTGTTGGTGTTACTGACGCACAGATCACTGCTGCCGGTAGTCCGTACAGAGGTACGCGTTCCGGCGGACTTAATTATTCACAGATCAATGTATGGACAGTTGCTTCACCTGCTTCCGCAGATCTGTATGTGACATATGCCCAAACTTCCTTATTACTGGCTGAAGCAGCAAAGAGAGGCTGGATCCCCGGTGGAGATGCGCAGGCCAAGATCTATTATGACAATGGTGTAACTGCAGACATGCAGGAATATACCATTTTTCCTGGCACAGTACCCATCACCAATGGAGAAATTGCTGCTTACCTGGCTGATCCTGCAGTAGCTTACAACGCTACTGATGCAATTAAACTGATCAACATACAATACTGGATCGCATGTATTAGAAACGGCGGCGAGGCATTTGCCAACTTCAGAAGAAGCACTTACCCTTCTTTAAGCCCAAATCTGTTTAATAACAAATTGAATAATGGTTTTGCAAGAAGATTATCCTATCCTGATGTTGAAGCCTCTGCCAATCCGGTTAATTACAAGGCAGCTGCAACAGCTATTGGTGGTGACAAATTAACTTCAAGAGTATTCTGGGATATCCCATAAATATTTCTTCGTAATAGCAACAGCTAACAATCAGGCAAAAGGGGTTGTCAAGAGCAGGCAACCTCTTTGCACTTAAAGGCCTTTTTTTAAGGGCCTTTATTATTTTACATAAACAAAGATCTTCCTACTCCAATCTGTTAGTCGGAGCGATTCCCTTTTTTGCTGGAATAATCACCTGTTTCCGGGATATGAACCAGCATACCTTAAGTATAAATTTGCTTCCATTATCACTCATCCCTGGAACTCACTGCCACAGAAATCTGTATTCCCGGAATTGTTAAGATACATTCCCTATTTTAAGACGGCCGTCTATAAATAAGAAAGATGCAATTGATTGAAGGATCCACATTGCCTGCCGCTGTCTAAGAATTATTATTCATCATACAATTATTAATCATGAAAAAGTTTATTATCGAAAGGAATTTTCCAGGAGCGGGTGACTTGTCAGCAGAACAACTAAAAAATATTTCCCAAATATCCTGTGAAGCAGTCAGCCAGCTGAATAAACCTTATCACTGGATTCAATCCTATGTTACAGGTGATAAGATCTTTTGCGTCCATATCGCAGAAAGCGAAGAAGTGCTACGTGAACATGCCAGACTTGGAAAGTTTCCAATCGATACCATTTCAGAAGTCAAAACTATTATTGATCCAACAACAGGCAATACTTTGAATTAGCTCACCCCCTGAGCCAATGGTTGAGCGGGGGAGAAGTATTATTAAGGTGCCGCTGACTGCAATTTAAGGAACCGGAATATTTTTGATTTGTCTTCAGCAATACCCGGAGTCTGGATTTGTATGAGATAAATTCCATTTGGCAGTTGCTGAACACTCAGTTTCTGTTGGCCTGGGGTAATAACAGAAGAAAGCACAAGCTTTCCATAACTATCAAATATTCTTGCCACCTGCTTCATTGTAGTATTACCAGTGAAGTAAAGGTCATTTTTTACAGGATTGGGGCCAAGGAATACCAACTCATTTGCTTTTCCGATATCGACAACAGCTATTGAAGAGAAACTATGCTTTCCTGCTGCTTCAGTCTCTGCAATCCGGAAAAAGGTTTTGCCGGTCTGGCTTCCCTTATATAACCAGTCATAATCGGTAACTCCGGAAGTAAAATTGTCTTTTGACAGATGGCCTGCTACCTGCCAGTTACCAGCATCAGTGCTGTATTCAATATCGTATCCTGTGGTATTTACCTCTTCATCAATTTTCCAGTGAAGGTTAACTCCTTTGGCATCACTGGTTGCCTTGAAATCAATCCAGTGGCTGGCCAGTACCTGTGTGGGAAAAGAACAGGACGTAAGGTCATCACCAAATCCATTGGTGAGGGTACCTATCGTTGTCAGAGGTCCACCAATTGTAGCCATTGAATATAGCTGGTTATTGCCAGCGACTCCGGGAGGTGATGTGTAGGAACCTGTTGAAAGATATAATTTACCTGCTGCATTAAAAGCAATCCCGGTAAAACTTATACCACCAGGTGTTGCGGTTACCGGGATCATTGTATCCACGGTAACAAATCCTGTTGGACCCTGATAGGTAGTTGGCAATGGAGCCTTGATACGATATAAGGCATAGCTGGCACTGCTTGAACAAAGTATCCAAAGATTATCATTTCCGTCAAATGCCATATCCCCGGAATTGAGTGATTGAAGGGGAGTTACTATATTACCGGAAACATCTTTGAATTTTTGAGTGATGCATGTCCAGGTACCGGCGCCAAT
>JAJKIP010000105.1 GCA_021154405.1 Segetibacter sp.
AAGCTATGAAATTGTTACTGCCAAAAATGTAGATATCGTTTACGCCTTCCGCGAAACAACAGATAATTCCTGGTTTGAGACCCGGTTCTCCCAGTTCTATGCCAGCCTGATGCGGAAGTTTGTTGATAAGCGATTTCCCGGTAAAGGATTTGATATTGTATTCTTCAGCCGGAAAGTGAAAGGTAACCTGGATGCCAATATTGAGCAGAATTCCTCCATTCAATTACAGATATTAACGCTGGGATATAGTTCAGAAAGTATTTTTTACGATAAAGCAGAACGCAAGGTGGGCAAGTCCAAATGGACCATGTCCCGCAAGATCAAGCTGTTTATTGATTCATTTGTAGCGTTCTCATTTGCGCCAATAAGATTAGTTTCCATAGTCGGTATTTTATTTTTCGTATCAGGCATGATCTGGAACGTGTATATCATTCTCCGGAAATTGATCTGGGATGATCTTGCCTCAGGTTGGCCCATGCTGATGTCTATCCTGCTGGTAGGTTTTGGAATCACGAATATTTCACTGGGTATCATAGCGGAGTATCTCTGGCGTACGCTGGATGCAAGCCGCAAACGCCCTGTATTTATTGTTGACGAAGTAATTCAACTCGATAAAAAATGATGAAGGCCGTCATATTCTGCTTTTTCTACGCGGTACTTAATGTATCCGGAGCAGCGCTTATTAAGTGGAAGCTGAAAGGAAGGGTATTGAATGAACTGGGCGACTGGATAAAGTTTCTCCTGGATATTCAGGTGATCGGAGCTTTTGTGATCATATTCCTGTCAGCACTGGTGATGTTCAAAGCATTATCCGTGGGCCATTTCACATTTGTGATACCCGTATCGGCAGGCATCAATTTCATTTTGACCATTATTGCCGGTTATTTCATATTTAAAGACCAAATAAACCTGGTGTCATTTGCCGGGTTCACCTTAATCATATCAGGAATCATAATACTAAGCCTAAACAGTACGCAACATGCCTAACAAAGTAAAAGGAAGCACCATTCTGGTAACAGGAGGTGCAGGGTTCATCGGTTCTTATGTAATAGAACAGCTCTTGCCCTTACAACCTAAGAAGATCATCATTATCGACAATTTTATCAGGGGCACCAAAGAAAACATGAAGTCCTTCTTTAATAATCCCGTGATAGAGTTCAACCAGGGAGATATGAGGGATACAGCCCTGCTGGAAAAATGCATTGCCGGCACTGACTATGTTTTTCACATGGCCGCCCTGCGCATTAATGCCTGCGCCGCAAATCCACGCGATGGGTTTGACGTAATGCTGAAATCAACGTTTGAAGTTGCCGAGCTCTGCGTGAAGCATAAAGTGAAGAAAGTGATCTATAGCTCCAGCGCTTCCGTATACGGGCTGGCCCAGCACTTCCCAACACCGGAAACAGACAATCCTTATAATAACCAGACATTCTATGGCGCTGCCAAGATGTGGGGTGAGCAATTATTCCGCAGCTATAAATTCATGTATGGTCTTGATTATGTAGCCCTCCGCTACTTCAATGCCTACGGTCCGCGGATGGATACAGACGGAAAGTATACTGAAGTAATGATCAAATGGCTCGATTGTATCCGCGATGGCAGGAATCCACTGATCTATGGCGATGGTTCAACTACAATGGATTTCGTTTACGTAAAGGATATCGCCAATGCAAACATAGCCGCTTTACAGGCTGATGTTACGGATGAGGCATTCAATATTGGTAACTGCGAAGAGACAAGCCTTAAGCAATTGCTGGGAGTATTGCTGAAAGTAAACGACTCAACGCTTGAACCAGAATTCCGCGAAGAGAATTCCATCAATCCTGTTAGCCGCAGGCTGGCAGATGTTTCAAAAGCAGAGAAATTACTTGACTTTAAACCATCAGTAAGCCTGGAACAGGGCATGCGTGAACTGACTGCATGGTATTTTGAAAAAATTAAAATAGCAACTAACTAATGATACCTATAGCCAAACCCTATCTGACCGCTGATGAAGCACAGGCGGCATATGATACGATCCTTACCGGATGGATCACACAGGGACCGCGTGTAGCAGAATTTGAAGAGAAGTTTGCTGCCTATACTGGAGCAAAATACGCCGTAGCGGTTTCTAACTGTACCACTGCATTGCACCTGGCTATGATTGTAGCTGGCGTAGGAGCAGGAGATGAGGTGATCTGCCCTTCCATGAGCTATGTGGCTACTGCCAATTGTATTAAATATGTGGGGGCAAAGCCCGTATTTGCAGAGGTGATCCCATCAACCTATAATATTGATCCGTTTGATGCAGAGAAGAAGATCACTTCTAAAACAAAGGCCATCCTGATAGTTCACCAGATAGGCATGCCAGCTGATATTGATGCATTCAAAAAATTGGCGGATAAGCATAACCTGAAACTGATTGAGGATGCAGCCTGTGCAGCAGGATCTTCTTATAAAGGAAAAAAGATCGGCAGTCATTCAGAACTGGTATGTTTCTCTTTCCATCCACGCAAGGTTATTTCTACTGGTGATGGTGGTATGGTCACAACCAATAATGAAGCGTATTATAATCGCATGAAATTATTGCGCCAGCATGGTATGTCTGTAAATGACCGAGTGCGTCATGAATCTTCAAAGATTATGTTTGAGGACCATGTTGAAGTAGGGTATAATTACCGGATGACGGATATCCAGGCTGCAGTAGGTATCAAACAGCTGGAAAAGCTGGATTGGATCGTAAGTGAACGCCGCAAGATTGCGATGCAGTATATTAATGCGTTTAAGGAAATCGATTGTATCCGTTTGCATATTGAGCAGGAAGGTTATTTCTCCAATTATCAGTCATTCAGTATTTATCTGAAGGATAATTGCCCGCTCACCCGTAATGAGTTGATGCAAAAGCTGCTGGATGCAGGTGTATCAAGTCGCCGCGGCATCGTGAATACTCACCGGGAAACAGCATATAGCACGGAGTATGCAGACTTAAAACTTCCTGTTTCCGAGAATGCGGCAGATAATAGCATCATTCTGCCATTGTATATTCCAATGAAGCAGGCAGACATCGACAAGGTGATCGAGAGCTTTAAGATGCTGGTGGGTGTACCTGTAGCGTGAAGCCCACGTGGTTTTAGTGAATGGTAAAATTTCACCAGTGCCTGACCACATCTGTAGAAGTAAGGCCCAATAGGCCCCAGGTTTTTCAATTAGTCTTTTACTGTTAGATTAGGTGTATTATACGAGGCCGCCCTTTTGGGCGGCCTTTTTTTCAATAAGTATTAAAAACGAGGAAGCCGTCCAGTTATGGGACGGCTTCCTCGTAGAATTCAAAACGTGTATGAGCTTATTTTTTTACTTATTTATTAATTAACGTGCGGCATTACCTTTATTCTCGCCCGCCTTCTTGAACAACATTACATATCCGCACAAATTCTTTTTCTTCTTCTTGTTAACCTGAACTGGTTTCATCATGTGAAATTCGGAGAACTTAGGTATATAGGAGTAAGAAATAACATTACCATCAACATCACCCCAACGCTTTTGCTGGAATACCACCTGCTTCTCATTCCAGTCAAACATCCTCACTTCATACAATTTGGAAGTATAGTCTCCTATAAAGACGAACTGGTACCAGCTTCCTTCTGTCAGCGGTACAACAACAGGCATCTCATATTCGCTTTCCATTGTAATGGAAGCTTCTTTGAGCAGCACAAAGCCGTCCTTGGAATACATGTTTTTAAGGCTGTCAACCTGGTGGTTGATAAGTCCATCCTCACAGCTCTGCTGGCGTATCACATCCTGGGCATTCAGGGAGGCACAAAAAATGGAAAGGATCAGGGTTAGGATTATCAGTCTCTTCATATTCGGCTTTGTATAGAAATGGGATCGTTCCATAAAAATAGGCGACAAATCGGGTTTGTTCAAGTATTAGGACTCGAAAGGCATTGAAAATCATACATTTACGTAGATTTCCCAAGAAAAATCACGGGACGGTACTTAGCAAATTTTGGGCCTACGGAGAGGGAAAGGATTGAAGGGGAATTAAAATACTGCTAAAAGTCCGGGTTTGCAAGTCTTCAGTGAGTTTTTAAATTACCAGGAGCCAACTGTCGGGGATAAAATGAAAAGCAACAGCCGTCCTGCCTTTCTGTTACTATCTATTAGCCAGCAATTCACTCTCTTCCGAAAATCAAACGTTATTATAACGTCTATCTTACGTTTCTGAGCGTAAGATGAACGAAGGATTGTCTTAAGACCATAGATGGTTGGCACTTGGTCTGTATCCTTGGTATCTGATTGATGCTACAAGTAATAAAAAATCTTAATATAAATCTGTTCTTCGTATTCCTACTAAATTTTTGACATGTTTCTGACCGTTCTGCCGCTATAAACAATCTAGCTCCTGAAAAATCCTGATCAGGAACAAAAAACTCACATATTATATTTTGTAATTCGAATTTTATTGAAGAAATGTGTTATTTTAGCAGTCTAACGAAGAGACTTTCAAAAGAAGGCATTGCTTGCAATCCCTGGAGTGACCAGGGGAGACGGTGATGCTTTTTTATTGAAGCTAATGACGGTTAGAAAGGCGATTTATTCAACAGGCTCTATTCCAACACAATACACACTCTGAGAAACTTTAGATGTCCGCTGAGTGCGGATTGCTGCATGGCTGATTGAATGCAGTAAATTCTAACGCCACTGATCTATCATTCATAAAAAAAACAACAGAATATGTCAAAAGTAAAATTAGAGTACATCTGGCTCGATGGTTACAAACCTATTCAGAGCTTGCGAAGCAAGACAAAAATCGTAAAGACATTTTCCGGCAAACTGGAAGATTGTCCCGTGTGGTCATTTGATGGGTCTTCCACCGAACAGGCTCCAGGTGGCTCTTCTGACTGTTTGTTGAAACCTGTATTTGTAGTAAAGGATCCTCAGCGCAAGGAAGGTTACCTGGTAATGTGCGAAGTTCTTAGCTCTGATGGTACAGCTCACCCCAGCAATGGTCGTGCGCTGATTGAAGATGATGATAATGATTTCTGGTTTGGTTTCGAACAGGAATACTTCCTGTGGAACCTTGAGAATAATAAACCAATTGGTTTTCCTGAAGGCGGGTTTCCTGCACCTCAGGGTCCTTACTATTGCTCAGTTGGTGCAGCAAATGCATTTGGCCGTGCTATGGTTGAAGAACACCTTGATGCCTGTCTGGAAGCTGGCCTGAATGTAGAAGGTATCAATGCTGAAGTTGCTACCGGTCAGTGGGAATTCCAGATTTTCTCTAAAGGAGCAAAAGAAGCTGGCGACCAGGTTTGGATTGCCCGTTATCTCCTGGAAAGAATTGGTGAGAAATATAATATCGGTGTAAACTGGCATTGTAAACCGCTGGGTAATCTGGATTGGAACGGCAGTGGCATGCATGCTAACTTCTCTAATAGTACATTAAGAACCTGTGGAAGCCGTGAAACTTTTGAAGTGATCTGCGAAGCTTTCCGTCCTTTCATTGCTGAGCATATTGCTGTATACGGTCCGGATAACCATCTCCGTCTTACCGGCAAGCATGAAACAGCTGCTATCGATGAATTCAAATACGGTGTGTCTGACCGTGGTGCTTCTATCCGCATCCCGATCGGTGCCGTTGAGAATGGCTGGAAAGGCTGGCTGGAAGATCGCAGACCAAATAGCGCCGCTGATCCTTACAAAGTTGCTGCTCGTATCATCAAAACAGTTAAGACTGCAAAAGTTGACACTGCAGATACCAAGAAGAAAGAAAAAGCAGCTGTAGCTTAAGCCCTATTGTCTTTTATTATATTATTAGCCGCCC
>JAJKIP010000106.1 GCA_021154405.1 Segetibacter sp.
CATGGAATATCCAGGTCATTTTGCCATTGATCTCTACCACTACTTTATCAGTAAGCTGGAAATTCCCGAGTTGCAGGTCGGAATAACGGCGCAGGACCTCATCATGGTTACCCGTTACATAGATCACTCTTGTTCCTTCAGAAAGTAACTGGAATATTTCCTGAATAACGGCCATGTGCACCGGAGGGAAATAATGCTTGCTAAATTGCCATCCATCAATTATGTCTCCATTCAGGATCAGCAAACGCGGTGAAATGCTTTTGAGATAGGAAAGAAATTCAGCTGCACGGCATGCATAGGTACCAAGGTGGAGGTCGGATACTACTGTTACATCAACAGATCGTTTTTGCATGAGTAAGGTTTTATAAAGGTCAATAGTATTTATGAACTCATTATTACTCCGGAATTATCTAAGTATGATCGCTGTGTTAAGAAATGATGACCAAACTGTTTTTTGTAACAATTTGTTGACAGGCTATTAACAGTCTGGTTATAAAAGATTTCTTTTTTTGTAAAACCGTTACACTTGAAAAATTTAATTACCTGTCTCATTTTATTCTCGGCCCTGCCTGTTTCCCAACCAGGTGAATGGACAAGACCTCAGCCCATTTCTGTTACCCCCGCCCAAAATCTTTTCATCATTACCATTGATGGATTTCGCTGGCAGGAGATCTATACAGGCGCTGACGCCAACCTGATCAGTGACCCGGAGAGTACGCCTGATACAGCCACCATGAAGACATTGTACTGGTCAGAGAATGCAGAAGAGCGACGGAAAAAACTGATGCCTTTCTTCTGGAATGTAATCGGTAAAAAAGGACAGTTGTTGGGTAACCGGAAATTCGATAACAAGGTAAATACAGCTAATATCTATCGATTCTCCTACCCGGGGTATAATGAAATATTTACTGGTCACACAGATATTTCTGTTTCCTCAAACAGGCGTAAGAATAACGATAATGTGAATGTGCTGGAATGGCTGAATAATAAAGAAGAGTATAAAGGGAAAGTGGCCGTCTTTACTTCCTGGAATGTTTTTCCTTATATACTAAATGGAGAAAGAAATGATCTGCTGATCAACAGTGGATACAGTAATATGGAAGAAGAAGGAAGTGAGGGACAGCACCTGATCAATGCGGTACAAAACACCGCTGTTCAAACCAAAGGAGAAACAAGGTATGATCAGCTAACTTTCCTCACAGCAAAAGAATATATCCAGAAACAGCAGCCAAAGGTTGTATATATAGGCCTGGGAGAAACAGATGAATTTGCCCACCAGGGACGCTATGATCTTTACCTGGAACAGGCCAATAAAATTGACAGGATGATTGCTGAACTGTGGCATTTTATTCAAACCACTCCAGGTTATAGAGACAATACCACTTTGCTCATCACAACAGATCATGGCAGGGGAAGCCGGGATAGCAAATGGACCTCACACAGCACCTTCATAAGGGGTTCTTCGCAAACTTGGATTGGGTTACTGGGGCCTGGTGTTGAAGCCAAAGGGGAAGTAAAAGAAGATCAGCAATTTTATCAGAATCAGATAGCGGGAATGATCGCTCAGCTGGTGGGAGAGGAGTTTGGCTCCGATACCCGGAGCACGGTTTCCTCATCCCGATAGGTATCGGGAGGGATTAATCTTTCTTTCTTTCCAGTGTAAAGCCGATAGTGGTACCTACATCTTCTCGGCTGCGGACATGAATGGTTTGTCCATGCGCTTCAATAATATGTTTACAGATGGCAAGTCCAAGACCACTTCCTGTTACATCAATGCTACGTCCTTTATCAGTACGATAAAATCGTTCAAATATCCGCTGCAAGTGTTTTTCAGAAATACCAATACCATCATCCCCAATTTCCACCAGCACATGTTGCCCATCAATCACATACATACTGGCTGTGATGGTTCCATTTTGTTTGCCATACTTGATTGAATTCTCCACCAGGTTCTGCAACACCTGCCTTACTTTTTCTTTATCAGCAAAAACTATGATCGGGGATTCGCATCCTTTTTTGATATGGCACCTGATATTTCGCGGTTCCGCAATTATGGAAATACTTTCGAAAACTTCTTTTACAATGTCCTGGATCACAAAATTCTGTTTGAGCAGGTTGAGCTCTCCTCTTTCCAGGCGTGAAATCTCATCCAGGTCATTTATCAGGTTAGTGAGGCGCTCTACATTACTGGCCGTTTTTTCCAGGAATCGTTTGTTCACCTCGGGATTTTCCATTGCGCCGTTCAGCAGCGTATCAACATAACCCTGTATGGCAAAAATGGGTGTCTTGAACTCATGAGAAAGATTCTGCAGAAATTCTTTCCTGAATTGTTCATTGGCGCGCAGCAGTTCTATTTCTTCATTTCTCCTTTCTGCCCACTGTTCCACATCTTCTCGGACCTCGTCTATGCTTTTTTGGGGAAGAATGTATTTGTAATAGGTTTCTTCTCTTTTTGTAGCCTTCGTATTATAAATGAATTTATAAATGAGCTTGATCTTCCGGTAAATGAAGCGGCCCATTACAAAAGAAATAAGTAAATAACCGCCAAACAGTACTACAAAAAAGGAAACAGCCATGGGTTCCCATCTTCGGTCGTACACAAACACCAGCAGTCCTGTGGTTACAGCCAAAATGAATGCTGTAAAAAATGAGATTTGTCGTGGAGATATGTTCTTGGTAGAAAACATTGTTACAAAGCTAGGTACTGCCAACAATTTTTCGTTGGCGCAGGATCCATTCTCATAAGTATGCAGGTAAATTGGCTTACAGGTGACTGCAGGCCCAGGCTACTTACAGTTCAAATTTATACCCTACGCCTTTCACAGTGGTGATGCAATCGATGCCGAGCTTTTGCCTGATCTTCCGGATATGCACGTCAATGGTCCTGTCACCTACAATCACTTCATTTCCCCAGACCTGATTGAGGATCTCATTGCGGAGGAAAACGCGGCCGGGCTTTTGAGCCAGCAGGTATAGCAGTTCAAATTCTTTTTTGGCAAGGATGATATCGTTATTACCAACCTGAATGATGAAACGTTCCGGGTCGATGGTGAGGTTGTCGATGGTGAGTGTCTTTACTTCCTTCTTGTTCAAACGGCGGAAAAGCGCATTTACACGGCTAAGGAATACCTTGGGGCTAACGGGCTTGCTGATATAATCATCGGCTCCTGTTTCCAGCCCTCTGATCTGGGTGCTCTCATCGTTTACAGCGGTAAGGAAAATAATGAGTGTTTCTTTAAAGCTTGTCTGTGAACGGAGTATCTGGCATACTTCCACTCCCGTTTTCTTCGGCATCATCACATCCAGAACCACCAGGTCAGGCTGGGTACGCCGGGCTTTTTCCAGGGCTTCATCCCCGTCCTTGGCGGTAACAACCTCATAACCCTCACCGGCCAGGTTATACTTCAGGATCTCCAGTATATCGGGCTCGTCATCAGCGATCAGTACCTTGTGCCCTTTATTTTCCATGCGGGTAAAAGTTTGCGCAAACCTACTGGTAATTTAGCGGGCTGTAAAATTGGCCTGTACTTGTTTACCCAGACTTAATGATAACTTAATATCAGGCACGGTTTTATAAAGATTCAGGATAAGAGCAGGCTGCAGACAACCTGCAGTCCTTTAAATCGTCTATAATCAGTAACATCCACAATAACGTGTATATGTGGGATTTGCGTATTAAATTTGTGGTATCTATCCTTATGACAGCAGGAGCAAAATATTCCATCATACTAACGAGCTTTTTTCTGGCAATTTCTGCGACACTGATTGCCCAGACAGGCACCAGCGTTAAAGACAGTTTCGAGCCTGAATTCCGTCGCCTGATCAATCATGAAGCCATCACCCGTGAGCAGAAAGGGCTCCTGGCCTCCGATGGAAAAGTGGATAACGAGTTCGTGGTTTCCAATAACGAAGAAATCAATTTCCTGCTCACCCGCTTACTCATGAAAGGTGGCGCCATTGATGAAATGCGCTACAGGATTGAGAAGGATACAATATTTGATCATCGCCTTAAAGTTAATTATCTGTCCGGTCTGGCCAATATGCTGAAATACGTAAAGCAGAACTGGCGGTCAAGGAAAGTAAATATTCTGCACCTGCCTGAGATCATTACCGCATACGATGAGTGCATGCAGAAGGACCGTAACGGTCAAAGTATTTCATCCGTCATCAGCCCATTGCCTTATGACGCAGGAGTTGCAGTTCTGGCCGCAGATATATTCAGCAGGAACTCCGGATATAAAGACATGAGGGACCTGATGGTGCTGAAATATTGCACCTTACATCCGTCTCAGACTTTTATTACGCTTAGGGACAATACCAATGTTCCTTTTGCAGATAGTCTTATTAAATCAGTTGCTAAAAAATATCCCGGGCAGTTGTATGCTTATGCGCAGGCATCTGATAGGCTTGGTAATGTTATCCGCGGTATCAATGATGATAATTTTGTGAAGGCTGTTGTAAGAATGTCCAAGAGCAGAAGCGGACAGCAATACTTCCCGTTCCTGGATAATATCGTAAAAGGAAAGATGTCCTTTGAAGAAATTGATATTGCCGAGAAAGATTCCGTTCAATATTACAAACTGCTGGTGAAAGCGCAAATGGATTATACACAGCGCGCTATTAATGGGGATACCGCTCTTGCTTTCAGAGAGCTGACTGCAAAACTGGAAAAGAAAGCAAAGGATGTATTTGTTACCACTATTAATGGGTTGCATGAAGAAAAGGATGCTATTCGATTTCGTTGTATACAACCACTTTCAGCTCAGGAACTTTATTATCTCGCTGTATTATCAGACGGGTTGATCTATACATCAAGTTATACCAATGGAGTGTACCCGCTAATGATGAAGAAAGCGAATAACCGTGGAGATTCCTTATTGTTAAGTCTCCACTTTGATCGTTACCGCAAATTTATCAGCCAGGCGGCTGCCTATAATACTCTGGGTAATTTTTTGGGCTCATTCCCCAGCCATGATGATGCTACGAACCTGATGAAAGCATTTGTGGGCACACTGGAAAGAAGCGAAGGCCTGGAAGATGGAGTGGATGTAGCAGATTCCTATGCGAGCATTATTGAAACCAATCCAAAACTCGCCGCTGAGGTATTGGGTTATGTGCAGGATAACTATAAACGGAATAAGGATAAGAATAGTCAGCGCGGAATCGTGATCTATAATATCCTGAATAAATTATTCCTTTCTGCAGATTCCACACAGAATATAGACCTTACCAAAGAACTGGGGATACCACCAGTGTATACAGTACCTTTCTCAGCACTTACAAATTCAAAAGGGGATGTGATTGCCCAGGTATTCTTCTATGGTGATAAGGACGGATTGGCAAACTACAACGGTTTCATAAATATGTTTCCTGGTGCAAACTGGGCTATAGACCGCAGCAATCCTCAATGGATCTCCATAAAATCTATCAAAGGAAAATCCGTGATCATCTATGCCAATAAACCATTGCGGGAAGAAACAGGAGAGGATGATAAGGCACAGCAGGCGCTTTGTGCATTTCTTGAAAAAAATAGCCTGCATCCCACAGTAACCATTCACCGCGGTCATAGCTATTTCGCCAATTCAACTATTGGATATATGGACCCGGCATCGCGTATTGTGTTCATGGGTTCCTGCGGAGGTTTCAATTTGATTGATTCCATACTGCATAAATCCGAAGATGCGCATATTATCGCTTCCAAACAGATTGGTAAAATGGCCATCAATCGACCGTTCTTCCAGCTATTAACCGAAAAGCTGAGGAATGGGAATAATATCGACTGGATATCTTTCTGGCGGGAATTTAAATCAAAGGCCACCGTGGAAGGATTTGAAGATTATATTCCTCCTTACAGGAACCTGGGCGCTATCTTCATAAAGGCCTATAAACATGCTATGGGAGATGAAGGTGATAACAATTGAAGTGGCCTACAGGTTCAGCATTTGTTAAAATATTCTTCTGCCATGGTTCGTTTCTCACGAACCATGGCGTAAATACCAGCCATCATAATTTATCTATTTTATAAGCCTGTTGGCTAGTAGCTAGCAGCATCGGCTTATCTTTGTCGTTTGTATAATTAGCAGAACTTGTCCGAAGCCAAACCGAAAAAATTTGATATTGCCGTATTGCGTCGTGTATTCAGCTATGCTTCGCCATACAAGAGGAAATTCTACCTGTCAGTAGTGTTGGCAATCCTGCTCGCATTCATTACTCCTGTTCGCCCATTGCTGATCCAGCTTACCGTCAATAATTACATTGCAAACAATTTGCAGCAGATGGTTATTAATATAACCATCATTCAGATTGGGATCATACTGGTGGAAACAGCGATGCGATTCTGGTTTTCTTTTACCACTGCGTGGCTTGGGCAATCGGTTGTGAAAGATATCCGGGTCGCTGTTTTTAAAAAGGTGTTGGGATTGAACCTGTCCCAGTTTGATAAAACGCCGATTGGCACACTCACTACACGTACCATTAACGATATTGAAGCTATCAATGAAATATTTGCAGAAGGATTAGTGCCCATCATTGCGGACCTTTTATCCATTGTATGTGTACTCACTTATATGTTCATTGTTGATCCAATGCTTACTTTGATTGCATTGGTTCCTTTTCCCATCATTATTATTGCCACTTATATTTTCAAGGAAAGCATTAATAAATCATTTTTTAGAGTCAGGAATGCAGTTTCTGCATTGAATGCATTTGTGCAGGAGCATCTTACTGGAATGCAGGTGGTGCAGGCCTTTGCAGCGGACGACAAGGAATTCGGGAAGTTCGAGGAAATTAATAAAGAGCACCGCAATGCCAATGTCAAGGCCATCTTCGCCTACTCTGTCTTCTTTCCAATAGTGGAAATTGTACTGGCGTTATCCATTGGTCTTATTGTATGGTGGGCTTCAAAGGAAGCATTCCATCTTCAAAGGAGCCAGCAGGGTGTGGTGATCTCTTTCATGCTTTGCCTGAATCTCTTATTCAGACCACTTCGCGTACTGGCAGATAAATTCAATGTATTGCAAATGGGCGTTGTGGCAAGTGAAAGAGTATTCAAAGTACTGGACAATGATGATTTCATTCCCGAAAGTCATCCTGCCGCCTATAAATCCAATCATCATTTAAAAGGCAAGGTAGAGTTTGACAAGGTATGGTTTGCCTATACCCCTGAGAATTATGTGCTGAAGGATGTCAGCTTTATAATTGAACCGGGAGAAACAGTTGCTATTGTGGGACATACCGGCAGTGGCAAAACAACCATCATCAGCCTCTTAAATCGCCTTTATCATATTCAGAAAGGCGCCATACGTGTGGATGATGTGAACATAGAGCAATATGACCTGGATTATCTGCGGCGAAATATTGGCGTTGTGTTGCAGGATGTATTTCTTTTCTCCGGTTCCGTTTTGGATAATATTACGTTGAGAGATGAAACCATCTCCAGGGATAAAGTGATTGAAGCTGCCAAACTGATAGATATGCATGATTTCATCATGCAACTGCCTGGAGGCTATGATTATAATGTAATGGAAAGAGGAGCCACACTTTCCCTGGGCCAGCGCCAGCTGCTATCATTTATACGGGCCCTGCTATTTAACCCTTCCCTTCTGATCCTTGATGAGGCCACTTCCTCTGTAGATACCGAATCCGAGCAATTGATCCAGCATGCAATCGATACCCTGATCAAGGGCAGGACGGCAATAGTGATCGCCCACCGGCTTTCCACCATCCGTAAAGCCGATAAGATCATTGTTTTAGACAAAGGAGAGGTCAAGGAAGCCGGCACCCACGAGGAGCTGCTCCGGAACGGCGGATTCTATGCCAAACTACATGAAATGCAGTTCGAAAAGCACGATGCAAAAGCAGTTTGATTATTACTATCACACCCTTATCTTTGCGGCAAATTTCAGGAACTGCATATGGTGTCTGGACGCGTCAAATCCTTATTGGTAGCGGTTTTTAGCCTATTCATTGCTTCTTTTTTTAATATGGCAAGTGCTCAGCCTCACGAGGGTGATCACCAGCTAGCTAACCATGAAGATGGTGGTGGCGAAGCAAAAGAAGAAAAGAAAGGTTTTAATGCCTCTGAAGTCATTTTCGGCCACGTGCTGAACGCCCATGAATTCCATTTCCTGGATATTGGCGATCACCCGGTTTCTATTCCGCTGCCCGTTATTGTTTACTCCCCACAGCGCGGCCTGACCAGCTTTATGTCCAGTAAATTTGAGCATGGTCATAAAGCACACAATGGATATATGCTGCTGACGGATGAGTCAATTAAGCATCATGGCCTGGATCCCAAAAAATATAATGCGCAGGATATAGTTGCTGTTAATGATAAAGGCGAGATTGATGAAACTGTGAAGGTTTATGATATTTCTTTAACGCGTAATGTGGTGCAAATGCTGATAGCGCTGATCCTCTTTACCTGGATCATGTTGCGCATTGCCAAAAGGTATAAAAGCGGTGTAGGCGTTACTTCTGCACCCAAAGGATCACAAAGCCTGTTGGAACCGGTAATCACCTTCGTTAGAGATGAAGTAGCCAAACCTAACCTTGGCAAAAAGGCGGATAAATACCTGCCCTTTATATTAACAGTATTCTTTTTTATCCTGATCAATAATCTTGTTGGATTAATTCCCGGCTCAGCTAATGTTACCGGAAACATAGCTTTTACTGCAACGTTGGGAGTAATTTCATTTGTGGTGATCCTTGCAAGCACCAACAAACATTACTGGGGCCATATATTTAACCCACCTGGCGTTCCCTTCGGAGTTAAATTAATCCTTGTTCCGGTTGAATTCCTGAGCGTATTCATAAAGCCTTTTGCATTGATCATCCGTCTTTTTGCAAACATGGTAGCAGGGCATATCATTATTATCTGCCTGATCTCCCTGATATTTATTTTCAGCCAACTTAGTACATATGCTGGCTGGGGAGCTTCGCCACTGGCTGTAGGGTTTACCATATTTATTTATTTCATAGAACTGCTGGTGGCTTTTATACAGGCATTTATTTTCGCCTTGCTTACTGCTGTATTTATTGGCCAGGCATTCGAAGGCAGTCATGATGATGTAAATCATCATGAAGATGCCGTAGTTATTTAGGATCGTTTTATTCATTATAAAAACAAGAATCATCATGAGTCTCTTGAATTTAGCTGTTGAGATGTTGAGCACTACTCCGTGGGCAAACGGTGGTGGAGCTATCGGTGCAGGTCTGGCTGCAATTGGTGCCGGTATCGGTATCGGCCAGATCGGTAAAGGCGCCGTAGAAGCCATTGCGCGTCAACCGGAAGCTTCTAATGACATTCGCGCCAACATGATCCTGACCGCTGCCCTTGTAGAAGGTGCTGCACTGTTTGCGATCATCGTAGGCTTCCTTGCGATGGTGTTATAAGAACAGCATCTCTAAAAAAACTAACTGCATCCAAAGCACAGGGCGGAGGATGCAGTTTAAAACTGAAAAAGAAACTTAGAATATGAAATTGCTTACCCCCGAATTTGGGTTATTGATCTGGACACTTCTTGCATTTTTAATTGTGTTCCTGATATTGAAAGCAAAAGCATGGCCTGCAATTGTAAAAGGCCTGCGTGACCGTGAGAACACCATAACCGGATCACTGGAAACTGCTGAGAGAGTTAAGGCTGAAATGGCACAGTTGAAAAGTGAGAATGAAGCGCTTTTGGCAAAAGCGAGGGAAGAACGTGCACAATTGCTGAAAGAGGCCCGCGAGATGAAAGACAGGATCATCAATGAAGCAAAAGACGCAGCTAAAACCGAGGCTAACAAGATCATTCAGGAAGCGCAAACCGCTATCAATTCACAAAAGATGGCTGCGTTAACTGAAGTGAAGAACCAGGTAGGTAAACTCGTAATTGAAGTAAGTGAAAAGATCCTGAGAAGGGAATTTGATAACAGGGATGCACAGGAATCCCATATAAAGGGACTGGTTGATGAAGTAAAACTGAATTAATTCCCGGCAGTCAAAGAATCTAATTATGCCTAATCCACGTTTAGCCGCACGATACGCAAAATCACTGATCGATCTCGCCAATGAAAAAGG
>JAJKIP010000107.1 GCA_021154405.1 Segetibacter sp.
GGGGTGATCTGGGAACGCTTTCCCAAATTCGTATTAGGCTTTATCGCAGCATCCCTGCTCTTTTCATTTCTGATACCATTGGATACTACCAAACAGGTGAGTGGGTTTCTAAATGCATTACGTACCCTCTGGTTTGCTTTGGCCTTTGTATCTATTGGACTTGAGGCAAGATTTACTGATCTGGTTAAGATACAGGGCGGTCGCCCTGCTCTGGCCTTTATTGGCGCACAGATCTTTAATATATTATGGACACTGCTTTGGGCTTATTTATTGTTTGGGGGTTGGTTATTGCCTGTCCCGGACATTAAGTAAGGGAGATTGCATAATTTAGTACGAGAAAAAAACAAAATAAAGATGGACAAGATTTATTTAAGTGATTCAGGCCCCAAGGTTTCTCCGGCAGTTTATGGCTTTTGGCGTTGGGAAGATACCAGTGCAACTGGAGCTGCGCTGATGGAAAAGATCATTAACCTGTGCCTGGACCTTGGCATCAATACATTCGATCACGCAGATGTATATGGCGGTTACCAGTGTGAGGAATTGTTTGGAAATGTTATAAAACAGCGTTCTTTTAAGCGGGAAGACATTGTATTGTTTACGAAATGCGGTGTTATCCTGCCACATGCCAATCGCCCGGATGTAAGAGTGAAGTATTATGATACATCCGCTGCTCATATTACAAAGAGCGTGGAGAATTCATTAAAGAAACTGAGAACAGATTATATAGATATATTCCTGCTAGATCAGCTGGACCCTCTATCCAACCTGGAAGAAACGGCGCTAACGCTGGAAAGATTAAGGACAACCGGAAAGATCAGGAATATCGGCGTAGCTAATTTTTCTGTATTCCAGCATCAGCTGCTGGCATCTTATCTCCGTGTTCCCATTGTTACCAATCATATTGAACTGAACCTGCTCAATACAACGGCGCTGGATAACGGACAACTGGATTATATCAAGCAACGATATATGCGTCCACTAGCTGCTGCTCCACTGGCTGGGGGAAGAATTGAGAATGGTACTGATGAAATGGCTATCCGCGTTCATTACAAACTGGAAGAGTTAGGAAAGAAATATGGTGGCAATGTAGAATCCATAGCTGTGGCCTGGCTAATAAAACTGGGCGCACTTCCATTAATTGGTACTTTGAATGAACAACGCATTCGAAATATTGTGAACGCATTCAAAATAGATCTTGATCAGCAGGACTGGTATGAACTCTATAATGCAACACGTGCCAAGGTACATGCTACAGATCCAGCGCTTTCGGAAGGGTAGTTTACGAAGGGGAATTACCTTTTAACGAATTAATGGCTTTAAGGCATGTTAAACACCTGTGCGTTGTCGTTATTAGTATGGAACTTTATTGGTTCAAAATAAATGAACAGTAATATGATACTCCTGAAAACTGCATTGCTGAAGTTTGCTTTTTTGTTTGTGTTGTCTGGAGCAGTTGCTCAAAAACCTTCACCGACTGTTATTGAAGGAAAAGTGATAGCTGAAGCAACAGGTCAACCCATCACACAGGCCCATGTGTTTATCCTGGACGGAGAGGAAGAAGCTCTTACCAATAATAAAGGTGAGTTTAAGATAAAGACCTGGCAGCCGGCTCCTTTTAAACTGACAGTTGAAAAGATCGATGGTTATCGTCGTGTTTCTATTGTGATAAAGGACCCTGGTACCAAACAGGTGATCCGGCTGCAGTCGCGCTAATCCCGATAGCTATCGGGATCCCAACTTTCGTTTATTGAATACCTAAATGATATCATTTATGAATATCAATATGCTCGCTTTTGCCATACCGCTTTTCACCAGTTTTATTTTGCTGGAATATTTCGTTGCCCGCAAGAGGAAGCTGCCCTATTATAATTTGCATAATTCCATTGCCAATATCAGTATTGGTATTGCCGAGCGGTTATGTGATGTATTTGTTGCCGGACTTTTCTACTATATATATGATGATCTTCAGAAAAACTTTGGACTATTCCATATACGGCCGGGAGTTTTGCTCTGGATTTTATTATTCCTTCTCACTGATCTGATCTGGTACTGGTATCACCGCCTGGCTCATGAAATTAATTTACTGTGGATGGCTCATGTGGTACATCACCAGAGCGAAGATTTTAATTATACAGCTTCCGCACGGATAACAGTATTCCAGGCTTTTGTAAGGACAGGATTTTGGGCAATTCTACCGTTACTTGGATTTCCCGCCGGTATGATCACCAGTCTTCTATTAATTCATGGTCTCTATCCCTTCTTTATTCATACCAGGCTAATTGGAAAGCTGGGTATTTTGGAATATGTCCTGGTTACCCCCTCTCATCACCGTGTGCATCATGCCAGTGATGAAAAATACCTGGATAAGAACTATGGGGATGTATTGATCATTTGGGACAAATTATTCGGAACTTTTAAAAAAGAAGAGGAAGAGCCCAAATATGGCCTCACTAAACCACTTAAGACGTATAGTTTCTTATGGCAGCATTTGCATTTCCCAATAGAACTATGGCTGGCTGTAAAAAGCAAGGCAGGGTTCAAAGAAAAAATTAAACTGATTTTTGGAAGGCCGGATAAACTGGACCCAGGTTTCCGGGAAAAGGCAGAGCAGCTATTCAATGTCCGCCAGAACCCCGCCACGATTGATAAACCATTCAATAATTATGTAATCTGGCAGGTAATATTGTTGTTGACAGGCCTCTTTGTGTTTATCCTGTTTGAGAACCATCTTTCCATGCCTGTAAAAATCGAAATATCGCTAATTATTGTACTAACCCTTATCAATTGCGGGGCAATTATGGAACAGAAGCGGTGGGTATTCCTGGTCGAGTTCTTAAGGCTGTCCGTAACACTTATGTTGCCGTTCTATTCCTTCCAGTTCTGGCAAACCAAGCTATTTATAGCCTTTCTGCTGGCTGGGGTGCTGCTCATATATTACAAACCTATCAAAAGGAATTACCTGTCGTATATCTATAAATAGGTCATAAATAAGCTCATCGGGCGTATCTTTGCACACTAATTTGATTTTATGGCACTGATGAACGCAGAACTGACCAATCCGGATTACGGCTTTACCGTAACGGATGAAAAAAATCACAGCACTTTTATTGATATCCCTGTTGAGCAGGGAGGAAATGGGGCAGGACTCCGGCCCATGCAAACTGTTCTGGCAGCACTTACTGGCTGTAGCGGTGTGGATGTGGTAAGTATCCTCAAAAAGCAGCGTCAGACCTATACAAGTCTCAAGATATTTGTAGATGGTGAAAGAGAGCAGGGTAAGGAACCTTCTTTATGGAAAGATGTGCGTGTAAGATTTGAGCTGACAGGCAATACCCTTGACCCGGGAAAGGTTTACAGGGCTGCTGAGCTATCCATTACCAAATACTGTTCCGTTGCCGAAACCCTTCGCAGGGCTGGCGCCAATATTACTTTTAGTGTATTGGTGAATGGGAATCCCGTTAAATTCTAAAAACATTAAGATGTCACAACACCCGGAAACAAGGGCTATTCGTATACAGACGGAAAAGACTAACCAGAAGGAACATGCCACTCCATTGTTCCTCACCAGCAGCTTTACCTATGATTCAGCAGAGCAGATGGCCGCTGCATTTGCAGATGATAACCTTGATATTAATATCTATTCAAGATTTTCCAATCCTACCGTAGATGAGTTCATCGCAAAAATGGCGGACCTGGAAGGCGCAGAAGATGGGGTAGCAACCGGAACTGGCATGGCAGCGATCTTTGGAACTTTCATGACCTTTTTAGGAAAGGGAGATCATATAGTTTCTGCTTCTGCAGTATTTGGTTCTACTCATACTATTCTAACCAAATATCTTCCGAAATGGGGTATTGAATCTACTTATTTCGATATGACGCAGCCAGAATCACTGGCCTCGGCAATCCGCCCCAATACAAAAATGCTCTACCTGGAAACACCATCCAATCCGGGTCTTGATATTATTGATCTTGAACTGGCAGCATCTATCTGCAAAAAACATAATATTCTTTTTGTGGTTGATAACTGCTTTGCAACTCCGGCTGCACAGCAACCCATAAAGTTTGGTGCAGACCTGGTATTGCATTCAGCCACTAAATTTTTGGATGGACAGGGCAGGGTATTAGGTGGTGTGGTGGTTGGAAAGAAAGACCTGATCAAACAACTTTATTTATTTATTCGCAATACAGGCCCATCTCTTAGTCCTTTTAATGCATGGGTGCTTTCCAAAAGCCTGGAGACTTTATTTGTGAGGATGGACAGGCATGCGGACAATGCATTGAAATTAGCCAAAGCACTGGAGAAAGAAAAAGCAGTGAGTTCAGTAAGGTATCCATTTTTGGAAAATCATCCGCAGTATGCTATTGCTAAAAAGCAGATGCAGAATGGAGGTGGTATTGTAACATTTGATATTAAAGGTGGAGTGGATGCCGGACGTACTTTTCTTAATTCACTTAAGATGATATCGGTGACCAATAATCTGGGGGATAGCAGGACCATCGCTTCCCACCCTGCATCAACCACCCATTCCAAACTGACTGCTGATGAACAAAAGGCAGTAGGTATCACTCCGGGACTGATCCGCATATCAGTAGGATTGGAACATGCTGATGATATCCTGGCGGATATCCAGCAGGCGTTGCAAAAATGTAAGAGCTAATATTCAATTTTAGCCTTTACATTTACTGCACCAACCTGCTATATGAATAAAGGCAAACTCTTTCAATGGTCCGTTGTGGCCTCGCTCGCCGGATTCCTTTTTGGATTTGATACAGTAGTTATCTCCGGCGCCAATCTCCCTATTAAAGAATTATGGCACACTACACCATTATTCCATGGATTCTTCATTATGTCTATGGCATTATGGGGAACAGTAGCAGGAGCATTACTGGGTGGTATCCCCACAGAGATCTATGGTCGCAAGAAAGTATTATTCTGGATTGGTATACTGTATACGGTATCAGCAATCGGAACGGCTGTTGCGCATGATCCTTATACATTCTCCTTCTTCCGGTTTTTAGGTGGCCTGGGTATTGGAGTTTCTTCTGTGGTAGTGCCTACTTATATTTCTGAAATATCCACTTCAAAGATCAGGGGAAGACTGGTGGCCATGTATCAGTTCAATATTGTATTCGGAATTTTGATCGCTTTTCTTTCTAATTATCTTTTAAAAGGGTTCCAGGGTGGTAATGACTGGCGCTGGATGCTGGGTGTGGCAGGTATACCTTCTTTTCTTTATACGATAATGGTCTTTGGCCTGCCTGAAAGTCCAAGATGGCTGATCACCAGGAAAAATGATAAGGTGGGTGCGATGAAAATCCTTGACCAGATGGGTGTTGAAAATGTGGTATTGGAGGTTAATACAATTATGGCGGGAAATGAAGAGGTAGACAAGAATAAGAATTCAGGGTTCTTCAGTGGTAAATACCGTAAGCCAATCATGCTTGCCTTCATGATCGCATTCTTTAACCAGCTATCGGGAATTAATTTCATATTGTATTACGCTCCTGAAATTTTACAAAAGTCTGGGTTGGCTGCAAAGGAATCACTCGGTAATTCGATAGCAATTGGAGGTATTAATCTCATTTTCACTTTTGTTGGGTTATACCTGATTGATAGGGTTGGGAGGAAAAAATTATTGATCATTGGTTCGTTAGGCTATATCCTAAGTCTGGCGATGGTGGCCTGGTGCTTTTATACCAGTGCAGATCCAGCTATCCTTTTATCTTTTCTCTTATTATTTATTGCATCTCATGCCATAGGGCAGGGGGCTGTGATCTGGGTTTTTCTCTCTGAAATATTTCCGAATAAAATACGTGCGCTTGGTCAATCATTTGGCGCCAGTGTTCATTGGGTATTTGCGGCTTTGATTACCCAGTTTACACCTGTTTTTCTGGATGATAAGAAAGGTATTTTAAAAGATAAGCCTTACGTTATCTTCAGCTTCTTTGCGGTGATGATGATTTTCCAGCTGATCTGGGTCGTTTCCAAAGTGCCTGAGACTAAAGGTGTTTCGCTTGAAGAGATAGAAGTGAAGATGGTTGGGCACTGAGCAACTGCCTTATGTTTACAAGGTGAGAGAATAGCACCGCAGGCACTATAAATCCCGGTAACCATACAAAGGGAAAATATAGTACTGCAATATTTGGCTGATCAAACGCAATCCTTTGTAGTGGACCGGGTACAGCCAGTACTGCGTGTATCACTACATTCAGCAACAATCCAAGACAGATAAAATTCCAAAGCAATAGTGCAGGGCGACTAATCTTTCTTTTGGTATATCCATAATAAGCAATGAAGGGAGCTGATAGTCCTGAAAGAATATCAAAATTCCTTCCTTCAAAAGTCATTACCTGGGGTACGAGCTTATGAATAAACAAAGCCAGCAATACAAATTCCACTGGTATCCGGATTATGCTGAGCCATGTCATCCATCTTTGATCAAAGGAATCTAAAAGCTTTCTTCCGCTTCTGGTTGAAAAGAGAATTATTATGCCGATCAATGCAGGTCCAATCAATAATGGCAAAGGTGGCGGGAAGGAAGTAGTATTTTGATAAAAGCCCTTCAAACCAAGAATAGTTTGCAAAAGCAAAAGAATAATTGAGATTCCCAGTATCAGCCTTGAACGGGTAGCCTTATATAATAAGAATGCTGTCAGGAAAGTTGTGAGCGCAATAGCCCAGCCCACCCATATTGGTAAGTTCTCCATAATATTATGTTTAATGATTAATTGTTAGTACAAAGGAAATGCAAACCTGCGCTCAGCCACTTGTCAAATGACAAGAAATGAAATGGCGATAATAGTGCCTTTATTTCTTTGAAAACTCTTTTCTGATGCGACTGAGAGATGAATCAGTTATACCTAAATAAGAAGCAATTGTTTTTAAGGGAGCGTGCTGGAATATTTCAGGATTACTGGTTAACAACCTGCCATATCTTTCTTCTGCAGTTTCAGTGATCATGGA
>JAJKIP010000108.1 GCA_021154405.1 Segetibacter sp.
CAGATTCCGCAGGCTGACTACTGGTGGGGTTGTCGTTTTAAGCCTAGTTGGAAGCCCCACGGAGGGTTTCCTCGTAGGTCATGGTGCGGTAGCCTGATTTCGGCAGGTCAAATTTGGCCGCCGGAACTGGGTTAAAATTGATGCTGGAAACAGTATAAGTTACCTTCTGCTTCCCCATATTAGCCTCATATTGCATGGCCAGGCCAGGAAGATTCTTATTTAAATATTGAAAGTCCTTATTTACAGGAACCAGGTCCCTGGTAAAATAAACGGTAAATGTGCTTCCATCCGCCAGTTTACCCGTAGCCTTCTGGCTGTTATACCCTGCAATAGTCTTAAACTCATTTTCAAAAGTAAAAGTGATGCCTTCGTATTTGCGATTCGATTGTTTCCAGTTATCCGGCGTCATGCTGATCATGTACTTCTGCTCACCATAATCCTTCAATATGGTAACACTGCCAGTCTTGCCATCTACAATAGTAGACTGGGTACCCAGGGAACTGATCATTTCGGATCTGCTTGAGTTCCCTTTCAGGTATATAACACTAACGGCCCCATCCAGCATATCGGCCCCCTGTGGTGTAGAATTGTTTGTATTGATCACGATATCATAGGAAATAGTAGCCTCGGTCAGCTTCTTCTGCGCAAAAAGCGTTGAAGAAAAAACCGTCAATCCAGCAAACATGGCTGCTATGGTTAAAACTCTTTTCATTTGATTTCCAATAAGGGTGTTCATGATAAAAAGACGGGACAATATACTTAATTAGTTGCAGCAGTTAGCCATCCTTATAGTTATTGAATACAAAAAACCCCCGATTTTATATCGGGGGTGTATTAACATTTCTATAGTAAACTTCCGAATGATATAGCTGGCATTTACACATTGCAGTTTTTGTTCCATAAACCACAATATTATTCCTGTTACAGGAATCAGGCCGGCCTATTTTTTCGCTCCACGCTGCTGCATGTCTTTCATCTTCTTCTGCTGATCCTGCATCTGCTCCAGTCTCTCCTGCCATTTGGATTTGGTCTTTGGCTTTTTTCGGTTCTCATCCATCTTGGCAAGTATCTTATCATGGTCGATAATATAATTCTGAATAATGAACTGAAGTATCAGCGTTACAAGATTGGAAACAGTATAATACCAGGTAAGCGCCGAAGGAAGCGTATTAAATATGAACAAAAGGAAGACCGGGAATATATACGGCATGTATTTCATCACCGGGTTACTCTGATCAGGCGTCATGCTCATGCTATATAATGAGATGGCTAAACTGGTCAATACCGCTGTAATAGTAAACAGGCTGAGGTGAGAACCCAGCATGGAACTGATCACAGGTATATTGCCGAATTTTATTACGTCATCATAAGCTGCCAGGTCTTTTGCCCAGAGAAAATTAGCTCCTCTTAAATCAACATTGGCACTGAAGAAACTATACAAGGCAAAGAAGATCGGTATCTGAAACAGTGCCGGAATACATCCACCCAGTGGATTAACGCCTGCCTCCCGGAAAAGCTTCATTTGCTCCATGCTCATGGCCTGCTGATCTCCACCAAACTTCTCTTTCAGTTTGGCAATCTCCGGACGAAGCACTTTCATCTTGGCGCCACTTAAATAACTTTTATAGGTAAGTGGAGAAATAAGCAGGCGAATGAAAAGTGTAAGAAATGCAATTACCAATCCATAGCTTCCTACAAATCCTTTCAGGAAATCCCAAACCGGCATGATCACCCAGCGGTTCAATGGACGTACAAAGGAATACATACCCTGACCAAGGTTGATCAGTTTTCCCATTTTCAGGTCGTACTGCGCCAGTGTGTGAAAATCAGCCGGACCATAGAATAGGCTAAATCCTGCATTGACCTTATTCTCTACGGATAATTTTAATTGAAGATTGGCGGTAGAACGGACAACAGTCTTTTCTTTGGCATCTGCCGGCACCTCCCAGGTCATTTCACCTCCGGAGAAATTAGTCTTTGCAATCAAAAAGGTATTGAAGAATCGCTGACGAACACCGATCCATTTCACCGGATCACTTCCAAAATTCTTATCAGTTCTTCTGCCAATGGTATGATAGTCGAATTCATTATCCTGTACATACCCTATCTGTGTATTTCTTTTTTCAAATGTCAGATCCGATTCCTGCTGGGCAGCGCTGTAGTTCCATGTCAGGTTCATCACGCCATTGGTAAGCAGTTGATTGGCCCCTTTAATTTCCACATCAAGATCAACCATATACTCATCGGGCCTGATGGTATACTTATGTACAATGGAAGAACCGGAATTACTGTCTGCTGCAAGCGTGAAGGAGATCGTCTGGCTGCCATCCGGCAATCTTGAAGAATCTATTTTACTAAAATACAGGTCGCTGGTTGGCGCTATATTATTAGTGCCCGTATTAACCTTGTAGCTGATATTATCAAAGTCGGACGCCGCCAGTCTAACGTGACCGCTATCCATATTCTTGAACTTATTCAGCTCAACATATTTGGGACGGGCTCCTTTGGTAGTGAAAGCAATTTTGAAAACATTATTCTGAACGTATACGATCTGTTCGGTACCAGTGCCTGCACCATGAAACTGACCTTCCTTCGCGATCCGGTTAACAGAATCTGTATGAATGGAATCACGGACAGCAACAGCTGAATCCATTTTGGGAGCGTTAGCTCGGGCAATAGAGTCTTTTATTGCCAGTTCACGCGCCTGCTTTTGTCTGTATTCAGCCTGGTCCTTATTGGTATAATAAAAATAGCCGAAGAAGAGGCCCGCCAGGATCACAAAACCAATGACGGTATTACGGTCAAACTTCATTTATGGTGAAAATTTAAAGACGGCAAAGATAGGTGTTTCAGGGTATTGTGGTCCCGATAGCTATCCGGATCAATGGCATTACCGGCGAAGGAGGGAATATAGTCGGTATAAGCGTCATGCTTCGTGTTTTCCTGCCCTGGTTCCTGTCTCAGAAACCATCATGGAGTGTGAGACACACACCAAGGCAAAAGCCGCCTCACCAGTGGTTAGACGGCTTCAAAGAATTATTATCATTTAGATCATCTCGCTCTGTAATTGCGGGTTTTTTACCTGTGCAACCTTATCTGCATAGACCTTTGCCGCTGCAATAAAATTCACAAAGATCGGCTGCGGATTCTCCACCGTACTCTTTAATTCAGGGTGATATTGCACACCTATAAAGAATGGATGTTTCGGTAATTCAATTATCTCTACCAGTCCGGTTGATGGATTCTTGCCGCTTGCCACCATACCCGCTTTTTCAAACTCATCCAGGTATTTATTATTGAACTCCCAACGATGACGATGACGCTCGGTCACCGAATCTTTTCCATATATGGAATGTGCTAATGATCCAGGTTTAAGATCACACGGGTAAGAACCGAGCCGCATGGTACCACCTTTGGTTGTGATCTTCTTTTGTTCCTCCATCAAATCAATCACAGGATCAGGAGTACCAGGCACCATCTCCGTTGAGTTGGCTTCTTTCAATCCCAGGATATTGCGAGCATATTCAATAACGGCCATTTGCATACCAAGGCAGATACCAAAGAATGGAAGACCTTTTTCACGCGCATATTTAACTGCCAGTATCTTTCCTTCAACACCCCTCATTCCAAATCCGGGAGCAACCAGCAATCCATCCAGTGCGCCCAGTTTCTCTGAGACATTATCAGCTGTAATGAATTCACTGTGCACATTCATCACCTGAACCTGGCATTCATTCATGGCACCGGCATGTACAAATGATTCCAGGATGGATTTATAGGCATCCTGCAATTCTATATACTTCCCGATCAGTCCAATGGTAACCTTGCTCTTTGGATAATTAAGCTTGTCCAGGAACTCTTTCCATTTTCCGAGCTGTGGTTCATTGTGATTGGTAATGTTCAGCTTTTTCATACAGATGACATCCAGCTTCTCACGCATCATGGCCAGTGGCACTTCATATATGGTAGGAGCATCGGCTGCTTCTATTACGGCTTCCTGTTTAACATTACAGAACAGGGCGATTTTGCGGCGCAGGTCCGGAAACAGCGGCCTTTCCGTTCTGCAAACAATAATATCCGGATGCACCCCTTCCTGGCTCAGCATTTTTACGCTGTGCTGTGTGGGTTTGGTCTTTAATTCCTTGGCGGCTTTTAAATAAGGTATAAGTGTAAGATGTACTACCAGTGAATCTTCCTCTGGCAGTTCCCATTGAAGCTGACGCACAGCTTCCACAAATGGAAGGCTCTCGATATCACCTACCGTTCCTCCTATTTCAGTAATCACAATATCATAATCACCATTTTGGCCCAATTGAAGCATTCTTCTTTTGATCTCATCAGTTATATGTGGTACAACCTGAACGGTTTTTCCGAGATAGGCCCCTTCCCTTTCCTTATTAATTACTGTCTGATAGATGCGGCCAGTGGTAACATTATTGGCCTGGGAAGTAAAAATGTTCAGGAAGCGTTCATAGTGCCCGAGATCAAGATCCGTTTCTGCACCATCCTCGGTTACAAAGCACTCTCCATGTTCATAAGGGTTCAGGGTACCGGGGTCAACATTGATGTAGGGATCAAATTTCTGAATGGTCACTCTCAGCCCTCGGGCCTGCAGAAGCTTGGCCAGGGAAGCTGCAATAATGCCTTTTCCCAGGGATGAAGTAACGCCGCCGGTAACGAAAACATATTTTGCCATATACTAACTTTTCATCCCGATAGCTACCGGGATTTTTAAAATCAAAGGCCCTTGCAAATGCTCATTTGCTCTGATCTCGGGTTATTAGGATTATTTTAAATTCATTTGGCCCCAATAACTATCAGGATCTATAAAAAACAATAAGTGTTGAGATTAGCCCACCCTTAATTAAACAACTTTGAAAACATATGACCAGCGGAAAGGAAATACAGGAAGAATTTCCGGGAGGTCATGCAAAGATAATAGTATTTCTTTGGTCATTAAAATCTGAATTCCTCATGTGGAAAAAACGGGTATTTTTATTCTGAAAATCACTACTATGAGAAGAAGTTTTACATTATTGTTTTTTCTATTTATCGTATTATCAGGCCAATCCCAGAAAATCTTTATCTGGTGCGGTACCCTGATAGATGGTAAATCTGATGATCCAAAAAAGGAAATGACCATTGTGATTGAAAAGAACCGGATCGTCTCTGTTGATAAAGGATACACAACTGGTGGCCACGGGGATAGCACCATTAATCTGAAAAGCAGAACTGTAACCCCAGGATGGATGGATATGCACGTTCATCTGGAAGAAGAGACCAGTCCCAACAGATTCCTGGAAGAATTTACGCTCAATCCCGCCGATATTGCTTTTAATGCTGCAAGGTATGCGGAGATCACACTGATGGCAGGCTTTACAACCGTCCGGGATCTTGGCGGTACTAATGTCAATATCTCCTTACGCAATGCCATCAATAAAGGAATAGTTAAAGGACCAAGAGTGTATACTGCAGGGAAGATCATTGCATCCACCGGAGGTCATGCAGACCCAACCAATGGCTACCGGGCTGACCTGATGGGTGATCCTGGTCCCCTGGATGCAGTAGCCAATGGTCCGGATGAATGCTGAAAAGCAGTTAGACAACGGTATAAGGATGGTGCGGATCTGATCAAGATCACTGCAACTGGCGGAGTCTTAAGTGTTGCCAAAAACGGAAGCAATCCACAGTTCACCGAAGAAGAAATAAAAGCGATCGTTGAAACAGCAAAAGATTATGGTTTAAGAGTAGCGGTTCATGCACATGGAGCAGAAGGAATGAAGAGAGCGATACGTGCCGGTGCCAATTCCATTGAACATGGCACTTATATGGATGATGAAGCCATAGAACTTTTTAAAAAGTACGGAACATGGTATGTTCCTACGCTCACTGCAGGGGCTGCAGTAGCCGATTCGGCAAAAAAGCCGAATTATTATCCCGCACTTGTAACTCCAAAAGCATTGGAGATTGGGCCAAAGATCAGGGCAACTTTTGCGAAAGCATATAAAGCAGGCGTGAAGATCGCATTTGGAACAGATGCCGGCGTTTATAAACACGGGAAGAACTGGCTGGAGTTCGGCTATATGATCGGTGCTGGTATGAAACCGATGGATGCCATTAAATCAGCCACAATGAATGCCGCGGAATTACTCGGCGTTGATGCAGACCTGGGTAGTATCGAAAACGGTAAACTGGCAGATATTGTTGCCATTGACGGCGATCCATTAAAGGATTCCCAGGTATTTGGTAAAGTAGTATTTGTTATGAAAGATGGAATAGTCTATAAAAACAGCTATTAGAGCTATTCAATCCTTCGCAATCTTATTATAACTCGCAACAATACCCCTGATCAGCGATGAACTGAATCCACGGTGTTCCATTTCATTCAATCCTGCGATAGTACATCCTTTGGGAGTTGTTACTTTATCAATTTCCTGTTCAGGATGAGATCCCTTTTCCAATAATAATTCAGCAGCGCCCTTTACTGTCTGTGCCGCTATTAATGAGGCAGTTGCTGCATCAAATCCTATTTCAATGCCACCCTGAATATTCGCCCGGATATAGCGCATGGCATATGCAGTGCCACAGGCGCCAAGAATGGTAGCTGCGTCCATTAATTTTTCATCGATGGTCACCACCTTTCCTACACACGAAAATAATTCGTTCACATATTTAATATCAGCTGTACTCGCGTCCTGGCTGCAGATGCACGTCATGCTTTGCTGAATGGCAATAGCTGTATTGGGCATGGCGCGGAACAGGGGCATTTTCTTTCCTACCGCTTCAGCCATATCAATGATCATTGAACCTGTTACAACGGATATCAGCAATTTCCGGCTGTTCAGCTCTTTCTTCACTCCCTCAAGGACATCCGCCACCTGCCAGGGTTTAACTGCCAGAATAATGATATCACTTTTTTTAGTGGCTGCTGAATTATCTGAGCTCACTCCTACCCCTTTCTTTTCAAGGTCTGCGAGTGTGGAAGTATTTCTTTTGGTAACAGTAAGCTCGGCCGGCTTGCTGAATTTACTCTTCAGCAATCCTTCTGCTATGGCTGTCCCAAGGTTTCCACCTCCAATGATGGCAATCTTTTTTCCCATTACTCTGGTTTTTTAAAGTGAGTGCAGACTTTCTTCGGCAGAATGTGTTTTCAGGTATCCTGCAATGGCATCATCATATTTCTCCTTCCACCAGTCGATGGTTCCCCAGAACTCACCGTCCACTACCATTTCACCCGTAGTTGCCACGCCGATCTTCTCATACGGGAAATCACCCAGCGACTGTTCAAATTCCTTTACTTTTTCGATTGCCACACTTACCAGTACCCGGCTCTGTGACTCGCCAAATAACCATGCATCCTTGCGACAGGTACTGTTTGTAATAACAGAAAAACCAAACTCGCGGTTGAATCCAGCTTCGCAAAGCGTTACAAACAAACCGCCTTCACTTACGTCATGTGCAGATTGCAGCAATTCCTTATCGATCAGCTCAGCAACCATTTGCTGTAACTGGTATTCTTCTTCCAGATTAAAATGCGGAACAGGTGAATGGCTGACCTGGCAGACCTGATGCAGGTATTCGGAACAATTGATATCATTACGAGAATTCCCTACCAGGTAAAGGATATCTCCTTCATCCTTGAAATCAAGGGTCATCCTGTTATCGATATTATCCAGCAACCCTACCATACCAATGGTGGGAGTTGGATATACAGGTCCATCCGGATTCTGATTGTAAAAGCTCACATTACCTCCAGTAACAGGCGTATCAAATTTGCGACAGGCCTCTCCCATTCCTTTTATTGCATGAACAAATTGATAATAGACCTCCGGATCATAAGGATTACCGAAATTGAGGCAATTGGTAATGCCCAATGGTTTGCCACCACTGCAAACAATATTGCGTGCCGCCTCACTTACGGCGATCATTGCTCCGGTATATGGGTCAGCATATACATAGCGACTATTACAGTCTGTGGTAACAGCAATTCCTTTTTTAGTTCCCTTCACGGCAATGATAGAAGCATCACTGGGTGCATTGGTAGAAGCATTCACCGTGCCCACCATACTATCATATTGTGTATAAATCCATCGCTTGGAAGCAATGGAAGGCAATCCAATGATCTGCTCAGCAATTGTCTTCAGATGAAGCGGCTCGGGAATGGAACTGATATTAAACTTCTTTACTTCCGCGAAATACGCAGGTTCCCTATATTCCCTTTCATATTGCGGTGCACCTCCGCCCAATACCAGATCATGTGCAGGCAGTGAAGCTTCCAGTTCACCATGCATATAGAAATTCAGAATACCGTCATCTGTTACTTCACCAATTACAGAACAGGGAAGATCCCATTTATCAAATACTTTCTGTACTTCTTTCTCTCTTCCTTTCACGGCAACGAGCAGCATTCTTTCCTGGCTCTCACTTAACAGGAGTTCCCAGGCCTTCATATTCTTCTGACGGGTAGGTACTTTATCCAGATCGATGCGCATACCTACTTCACCTTTCGCGCTCATTTCAGAAGTAGAACAGATAATACCGGCAGCACCCATATCCTGCATACCTACTACCGCACCAGTTTGAATTACTTCCAGGCAGGCTTCCAGCAATTTCTTTTCCTGGAAAGGATCCCCCACCTGAACTGCAGGCAATTCCTGTGTGCTCTCTGCTGTGATATCTGCTGATGCAAAGGATGCACCACCAATACCGTCCTTGCCCGTTGCACTACCTACAAACATCACCGGATTACCCTTTCCCAATGCAGTGGCAGATACTGTTTCACCTGCTTTCACTATTCCAACACTCATTGCATTAACAAGAGGGTTGGTATGATAGCACTGATCAAAATATACTTCTCCGCCAACTGTAGGCACACCAAAGCAATTGCCATAGTGACCAATGCCATGCACAATCCCTGCGAGTAAATGTTGTGTTTTATCCTCTTCCAGCCTGCCGAAGCGCAGTGAGTTTAGCGCCGCAATAGGCCGGGCTCCCATGGTAAATATGTCCCTGTGTATTCCACCCACCCCTGTAGCCGCACCCTGGAAGGGCTCAATAGCTGAAGGATGGTTATGTGATTCAATTTTAAATACGACCCCCAGCCCATCCCCAATGTCCATTAGACCCGCATTTTCTTCTCCGGCTTTTACCAGCATTCTGGCGCCTTCACGGGGCAGGGTTTTCAGCCATTTGATTGAGTTCTTGTAGCTGCAATGCTCGCTCCACATTCCGGAGAAAGCACAGAGTTCATTGAAATTTGGCGTGCGTCCGAGTTTTTGCCTGATTAATTCAAATTCTTCCTCTGTTAACCTGAGCTGTTTGGCCGTTTTTACCGTAAC
>JAJKIP010000109.1 GCA_021154405.1 Segetibacter sp.
AATTTATACCGACATCCTTCCGTGCTGGAAGCTCATTTCCTGTTAAGAGATTTCAATGAAGCAAATATTACGAGCAGGAAAATGGATCCTGGCATTGGTATAGGATATATTGGAACGGTGAATCATTTCCTGGACTGGTCAGTAGAATTTAATGGTTCCTATACTTCCAGGATAAGCCAGCATACAACTAATACTGCAGATAAAGAATTATTACTTGAAACAGCCGGTCTTATTCGTGGCCGGCTGTTTTCAAAAGAGAGCTGGATCCAGCCTTTTCTATCTACGGGTATTGGTGCCCTGAACTATAAAAGCAATTTTACCGGGTTCATTCCAGCTGGTCTGGGAATTCAATTTAGTTATCATAATATTTTTCTGTTGACAAATGCTCAGTATCGGTGGCCCTTTTCAGAAAAGTTCAATGGGCATAATTATTACAGTATCGGAATAGGAGGCTTGATCGCCAAAAAGAAGATAAGAAAATCGGTTGAAGTAAACCGCTTACCTCCTTTCGTTGCCAGTCCCGGAGACCGGGATGGTGATGGGATTTTGGATCCAGAAGATGCCTGCCCTGAACAACCCGGAATGCTTAAGTATAAGGGTTGTCCGCCCCCGGACACCGATAAGGACGGTGTCAATGACGAAGAAGATAATTGTATAACGAAAGCTGGATCGAGAGAAAACAGGGGATGTCCTGTTGTAAAAAAAGAACTTACAGATGAAATGAAGAAGGCCGCCCGCAATATTTTCTTCTCAACTAATGAATTTACCATATTGCCGGAGTCGTATTCTGCACTGGCAACTGTAATTAGAATTTTGCAGTCAGACCCATCACTCAACTTGATAATTGAAGGGCATACAGACAACCAGGGAACTCCTGAATCCAATCAGGTACTTAGTCAGAACCGTGCAAATGCAGTGATGAACTATCTTATTAAAGAGGGCATTGATGCTGCAAGGCTCAAAGCAGAAGGTTTTGGGCAAACCCGGCCTGTGGATGATAATGGCAATTCTGGCGGCAGGGCAAATAATCGCAGAGTGGAAATGAAATTATATTTTTGAAGAATCGTCCTTATGGAACAGGACGATTTTGTGAAATGACAGTTAAGCCCTTACAATATGAAGATATTCCAAATTTAGAAGCATTACAGCCGCCCGGATGGGGAGATATCCGCGCTAACTTTCAATACCATACACAATCTCCTATTTGCGATCCTTTAAAAGTTGTCATCGATGATAAAATTGCAGGAGTAGGTACTGCCATTCGGCATACTGATACTGCGTGGCTTGCAATGATCATTGTAGATCCTGCTTACAGAAACAGGGGTGCAGGTAAAGCCATTACAAAAGCCCTCATTGATAATCTTGATGAAAAGCATTACAAAACTATTCAGCTCGATGCTACAGATCTGGGTTACCCGGTGTACCTGAAGAATGGATTTCAGGTGCAGACTGAATACATGCATTTTAATTGTGAGAACTACAACAGGGAACAGGCTATTTCTCCCTTCATAGTTCCTTTTCATGAACAATTAAGGAAGGATATTTTGGAGCTTGACCGGAGGATATCCGGGGAAGGCCGGGCTGCTACCCTTGAGCTTTATATCAGTACCAGTTTTTTGTATGTCGAAAATAATAATGTACAGGGTTTTTATATCCCCGCATTATATGATGGGGTGATCATAGCTGACAATGATACAGCGGGAATTGAATTGATGAAACTACGCCTGAAAACAAAGCAGATGGCATCTGTGCCAGTTGATAATAAAGCGGCGATTGAGTTTTTGAGAAGTCATCCTTTTGAATACGTCCGGACATCCAGAAGAATGATAAGGGGTGAAAAAAGAAAATGGAAACCCGAAGGAATATTTAACCGAATCAGCGGTGCGCTTGGATAGCAAGTCTGCGGCACGATATTTAATGTAGTTCAATAAGTTTAAGGGGTTTAAGAAGTTAAAAAAGTAATTCACGACCGGGAAACATTTTAAACCTATTAGGCTTCTTTAACTATTAAACATTTTTTTGTAATGAAGATCGCTACTTATAATGTGAATGGTGTAAATGGGCGATTGCCTGTTTTACTGCGCTGGCTGGAGGAGACGAAGCCGGATATTGTCTGTTTGCAGGAATTAAAATCCCCGTATGAAAAATTTCCTTTCAATGCCATAAAGAATGCAGGATATCTCGCACTCTGGCATGGACAAAAAAGCTGGAATGGCGTAGCTATTCTTTCCAGAGTGGGAGAGATCCATGAAGTACGACGTGCATTGCCTGGAGATCCGGAAGATTTACATAGTCGTTATTTAGAAGCAGAAGTGAATGGTGTCATTATAGGCTGCCTTTATCTGCCCAATGGAAATCCGGCACCCGGCCCCAAATTCGATTACAAACTGAAATGGTTTAAGCGTTTAACCGCTCACGCCAGAAAGCTATTGGCTCTTGAAGTTCCTGTAATACTTGTTGGTGATTTTAATGCGATTCCTACCGAGATGGATTGCCATAAACCGGAAAGCTGGGTAAAAGATGCTCTTTTCTTTCCGGAAACCCGTGCTGCCTATAAAAACCTTGTAGCCCAGGGATGGACAGATGCTATTCGCAAACTTTACCCAAAAGAAAAGATATTTACGTTCTGGGATTATTTCCGCAATGCATTTGCACGTGATGCAGGGATTCGAATAGACCATTTTTTACTCAGCCCACAATTAAAAAAACGCTTACAGGGAGGGGGAGTTGATAAGTATGTCCGGGGATGGGAGAAAACAAGTGATCATGCTCCCGTGTGGATAGAAATAAAGGAACCTTCACAAAAGCGCAGATAATATTAAACTACTTCATGCTAACTTAGTTGCATCCTTCCAATATTAAACAGAATCGGGAAGCAAAATCACTTCTAATGAATAAAGATTTCCTGGCAGCCATACTGTCTCAAAAGATCCTGCCTGCAGTTACTTTTGAAAAAGAAGATCAAATATTACCTGTGGCGGAGGCATTAGCGAAAGCAGGATTATTGACAATGGAGATACCATTCCGTACCGATATAGCTTCCAACGCCATTGAACAGATCAGAATGAAATTTCCGGAGATCAATATTGGGGCAGGCACCTTACTTTCTCCTGCCCAGGTAAAAGAAGCAAACAATGCAGGTGCACAATTTGGCTTAAGCCCTGGCTTCAGCCAGCAGGTTTGCAACGAAGCGGCAAGATGTCAAATGCCCTTTGTTCCGGGAGTAATGACTCCCTCTGAAATTGAAATCGCCTGCTCGCAGGGATACTCAATCCTTAAATTATTTCCTGCTGAACAATTGGGAGGACTTGCTTTCCTTAAGGCTATGCAAGGACCTTATGAGCAGTTGAAAGTTCAGTTTATCCCGATGGGAGGGGTGAATATCAACAACATGAAGGAATATATCAGTCTAAAAAACGTGATAGCTGTTGGAGGAAGCTGGATTGCCACCAAAGAATTAATGAGTCAAAAAGATTATAAAACAATAGAGGAAAACGCCCGCAAAGCAATCAGTAAATAAAAAATTACTGGCATCAGGATAACAATTTAGAGGATGGTAAGAAAATAAAGATGGTACTTATATGAGCAATGCATTTTTAAGTTGTGATTGGGGAACCAGTTCTTTCCGGTTAAGATTGGTAAGAATGGGAGACGGGGAAGTGTTGGCTGAAACTACAGATGGGAAAGGGATTGCAGCAATAAACAATGAATGGGTAAATTCCGGCAAACCTTCTGCTGAAAGAGTTCCTTTTTATCAACAGCAATTATCATCTGCAATTGCAGCATTGAGAACGGCCACAGCGGGCCTGCCAATAATTATTTCAGGGATGGCTTCCTCCTCCATCGGAATGCTTGAGTTGTCCTATGGCAGCATTCCCTATTCTTTAAGTGGAGGCAGCCTCCCCATAAATAAAATCCCAGCCACTGATACTTTCCCTCATGAAATGATTCTTGTATCAGGGTTAAGATCTGCCAATGATGTGATGCGGGGGGAAGAGACTATGTTGCTGGGTTGTGATCTGCATAATAAAGAAGAATGGCTTGTCATCTTTCCGGGAACACATTCCAAACATGCAATTATCAATAAGGGGAGTCTGATTGATTTTCGAACCTATATGACCGGGGAGGTGTTTGATCTGTTGGCAACAAAAAGTTTACTCTCCAGATCGGTTAGTCTTGGTGAAGTAGAGGCAGGTTCCAGTGCTTTCAGTAATGGAGTAAAGGAAGGAAGGGAAGGAAATCTGCTCAATTCCATTTTTCATGTACGTACGGGGCAATTATTGGCTAATTCAAAACCAGCAGAAAATTATCATTATCTCAGTGGCCTGGTGATAGGATATGAATTGAGTGATATCATGAAAAACAGAAAAAATATTTTATTGGTATGTAGCACCAAAATGGGGGCGTTGTACAAACAGGCACTCGAAATAATAACAGGTAAGACGCCGGAATACAGGGATGCTGACAAATCATTAATGGAGGGTCACCGTAAATTGGCCGACCAAATATTATAAAGGATTAGGTCCTGCAACAACCTTTTTCTTATTCCGGTATTCGCTTTTGATCCTGTCCCTGTGTTGTAAACCCCAGTCGCGAAGTGCAGAAATCACAGGTTCCAGGGAGTTGCTGTATTCCGTGAGTTTATATTCAATCAGGACCGGAAATTCATTATACACTTCACGTGTAACAAAACCATTCAACTCCAAAGTTTTCAATTCAGTTGAAAGAACTTTAGGAGCAATTCCCTGTACATTCTTTTGAATATCATTGAATCTTGATTTGCCTTCACTAAGGGCGATAATTATCGGCAATTTCCATTTTCCATTCAGCACATACAGTGCATCCTGAACTGCGGAAAGAGCGCTTTGACACTCTTTTGAGTTGACATTATGGTGAGCAGGTGTGAACATATAAAGCTGATTACCAAGTTAATACTAGCTTACCTTTAGGTAAGCACTTACTTTTTGTAAGTCAAAGATACATAGCTTTGTGTTCTCAAACAAACAAAACAAAATGGAAACAACATTATCAAAAAGCACCCTGGATCAGGCCGTTGGAACGCGCTGGCAGATCGATCCATTACATTCTGAGATACTTTTCAAAATAAAACACCTGGTTATTTCAACTGTAACTGGTTCCTTCCAGAAGTTCCAGGGAGAAATGGTAGCAAATGAAAAGGAATTTGATGGGGCAACTATTAACCTGCAGATCGATGTGAAAAGTATATCAACCGGTCAGGAAGCAAGAGATACCCATTTAAAGACCAGTGATTTTTTTGAAGCGGAAACTTATCCTACCATTCAATTTCAATCAACTGCTTTCGACAAAACTGAAACCGCCGGTATTTATAGACTCACTGGTAAGCTAACGTTGAAAGGAGTAACCAAAGAAGTGGAATTAACAGCTGAATATGGAGGTTCTGAAAAAGATCATTATGGTAATACCAAGATCGGATTTGAAGTAAGTGGAGTGATCAATCGCAAGGAATTTGGACTTTCGTTTAATTCATTGACGGAAACAGGTGGCCTTGCATTGGGTGAAAATGTGAAGCTTATCGGCAACGTGCAATTAGTAAAGGTTTAATAGGATCCAAAAGCTTAATAAGTTTAAAAGGTTAAAGACGTGCATAACAAATAAGGCACTTCTTTAACCTTTTAAACTTATTGAACCTGTTAAACTTATTTTGCGGGCAATTTATTCATCTGTCCAGGCTACCAGTTCCACAACTTTATTTTCTCCGCAGTTAGTCCCTTAACACTATTTTAACCCTGTTCTTGATACTTTGGCGCCGAATGATCAAAACCAATGCGTTGATATTGCTATTGTTCTGCACTTTTGCAGTCAGGGCGCAGGGCAATTTCCTGGTATTGAAAAAAAAGGATAAGCCCCTGCAGCATTTCTGGATTGGATCGCGGATTACTATCAAACCCACGAACAGCGATTGGTTGAGAGGCGTCATCACCCGAATAACTCCAGACTCATTTTATTTAACACAGGAAATACTCCGTTATTCCATGATGGGATATGATACCCTTCATATTAGTGGATTTAGATTTTCAATCCGGGAAATAGAAGTTATGCCTGCCAAAAAGCAGATGATCTATTATAAAGATGATCGTGTAATAGTGATCCCGGGCCACACGAAATTTATGTGGGTTAAAAATGGTTTTTTGTTCCAGGCATTAGGAGCAGGTTATTTAACATTAAATGTTACCAATCATCTGATAGATAAGGATCCTCCATTCGCAAAAAAGAATTTGCCCGGATTAGGTATTGCTGCAGGTTTATTATTACTGGGAGAGTTTCTTCATTTACGATATGATCCGATGATTCATTTAGGAAAAAAGTATCGACTGGAAGCTGTTATCCTGGATAGTGAATCAAAGCCGGGTCAAAAATTAAGATCCTTCCAGGGATCTGGACGATATTTTCCTTAAAAAAACATTTTTGGTGAGGTTTTCACTTTGTTATTGAATTTCCCTGTGTATACCTTCGTTTTTGCGATCATTATTCAATATTAATGATTGTACTGGCCGTTGCTCAACCTGTCAATGTTAGTTATGAAATTGGAAGAAAGGGAACTGGATTCGTTAATCCGTAAGGTTAAATCATTCATAAAGCATGCTGAGGTAGAAGACCAGCGAATTATTCTCTGGTCATTATTGAAAGAGACAGTTACTCATGACTGGAAAGGAGTGAAGTGGCTGTACGGAGAATTAAGCAAGTTTGTAGAGGAGGAGTTTGGGAGAGATTATTTATAATAAAATTCTGAGAAATTGAAGTAATTGAAGATTTGATGCCCTAATTTGCCTGTTAATACCAGGTAGGGTGGGCAGGATAAAAGATCTTTAATCAAAACAACTTACCAATTGTCATTTCAAATGAAAAGATTTATATTTTTCTTCCTGCAGACTTGCCTTTTTTCCGTTGCAATTCATGCGCAGGAGATAATTAACCTTTACCCCGGAGCCATTCCTAATTCAAAACAAACGGGTATTGTTGATACAGGATTAAATCTTTCGCAGGGTCTCATCCGCCGATCAATAACTCCCACACTGGAAATCTACCTGCCAGAAAAAGAAAAAGCCACTGGTACAGCCATTGTTGTAATTCCTGGCGGATCTTATACGGTAATTGTATACCAGGGAGAAGGAATAAATACAGCAAAACAATTGGCTAAAAACGGGATCGCAGCATTTATTCTTAAATACAGGCTTCCTAATGATTCCTTTGTTACTGACAGGAAAATTGGAACGCTTCAGGATGCCCAACAGGCAATAAAAGTAGTAAGGGAAAATGCTTCAAGGTGGGGAATTAATCGTGACAGGATTGGCATAATGGGATTTTCTGCTGGTGGTCATATTGCTTCAACGGAAGCAACTCATTTTAAAAAATCATTGATTGAAAATAATAATAATACCAGTTTAAGGCCGGATTTCCAGATACTAATATATCCTGTAATATCCATGCAGGACAGTTTAACCCATATTGACTCCAGGAATCATTTATTAGGAAAGGAGCCTTCAAAAGAACTGATAAATGAATATTCCAATGAATTAAAGGTAGATCAGGATTCTCCACCTGCATACATTACACATGCAGGAGATGACAAGACAGTTGATATTGACAATAGCATAGCTTATTATGAAAGCTTACGGCATCATAGAGTACCTGCCGAAATGCACATTTATCCCAAAGGCGGCCACGGATTCGTATTTAGAATGAGCGACTGGATGGAACCCCTGTTTAAATGGATAAAAAACCTCCAATAGCTCCAGCCTCTGGAACGAATGATGAGGGCATGAGCAATTAAAAAGATAGCAAACAGGGCTTAATAAGTCAGCTATAATTTTCTGATCTTAATATTCTTAAAAAACACTTTATTGCCGTGGTCCTGAATAAGAATGTGGCCATTCTCTCTTTTGCCATAATCCTTTACCCCCGTGAACTTGCTATGTGCAAATGCTTCATTATAAACATTATCTCCCTTTTCGTATTCCAGAACTTTTTCTCCATTTAACCAATGCTCCACATGATTTCCTTTGGCTATAACCCTGGCAGTATTCCATTCTCCAATGGGACGAACTGCCTTGCCGGTTGCGGAGGGCAAAATATCATACAGGGAGCCTAATTTGCGGTTTCCATTTCTCCCCAATTTGGCATCAGGATGTTTTTCATCGTCTAAAAGTTGATATTCCGGTCCCAGGACAGTGCCCAGACCCTGGACCGGAGGATTGTAAACATGCACATCGTATTTTACACCACTGTTGGCGCCTTCGGTTAATTTGAAGTCCCAGGTCAATTCAAAATCATTGAATTGTTCTCTGGATATTATATCCCCACCTGTTGGATGGCCAGCAAGATTTTCAAGATAAAGAGTCCCATCACTGATATTCCATGCTTTTGAAGGAAAACTGTCTGATCCGGGAGTCTTCCATTTACTCATGGATTTTCCATCAAACAATAATTCCCAACCATCTTTTTTTTCTTTATTGGTCAATTTATTATCCTGGGCATAAGTAATGTTGTAAATACCTGTTACCTGCAAAATTGCTGCAAGCAAAAGGGTTGTAATTGAGGACTTGCCTGGCATTATTTTCTATTATTGAATGAATAAAAAGGTTTACTAAAGTACCGATAATAATTATTAAAGGCTGTTAATGTCCGGTTGGATGATACTCGCCATAAACGGCATCACGAAAGCTATTATGCAGCTTTACCTGATCATAAGGGTTCAATTGGGTAAATAGGACTGCAGTCAGTTCATTTTGGGGATCCACCCAGAAAAGTGTGCTCAATGCTCCATCCCAGAAAAACTCCCCAACAATGCCATTGTTCTCTGCTTCTGTTTTGGGTGGAGCAAGTCGTACAGCGAAATCAATACCAAAACCTACCTGTCCTCTGTCCGGCAACCACATTCGTTTTGAAATGGTATCAGAAAGATGATTTGTAGTCATAAGCTTTACCGTTTCAGGTTTTAATATGCGAACACCATTTAGTTGGCCCTGATGCAACAACATTTGAGCAAATTTCATATAATCATCTATGGTGGAGGTAAGGCCGAGGCCACCCTGTTTTAATGTCCAGTGTTTTGTGTTCAACAGGCTGGCTGATGAGTCTGGCTGACGTGTTAGTATGCCTGTCGCCCGATCACGGTTATACACAGCAGCAAAATTTTTTCTTTCGCTTTCAGGAACATAATAACCTGTATGCTCCATTTTTAGTGGATTGAAAATTACTTCCTGTAGATATTGGTCAAATGGTTTGCCTGAAAGCTTTTCCACCAGATAAGCCTGTACATCAACTGAAGGGCCATAGGCCCATTGATCACCTGGATGAAAGGCGAGTGGCAAGCTTGCCAATCTTTTAGCCATTTCCGCAAGTGTATTGTTGCGATTGAATATGTCTGCTTTTCTCACCATAGCTCCCAGTGGCGAATTACCAGCTCCTGCAAAGCCTGCGGTGTGGCGGGTGATATCACGGATAGTTATGGGACGTTTTGCAGGTTCAAGTATGGCATTGCCATTTGCATCTGTTCCAATAAACACCTTCATATCAGAAAATTCCGGCGCGTATTTGGATAGTGGGTCATCCAGTTTGAATTTTCCTTTTTCGTATAAGCTCATCAGTGCAACACCTACTATTGGTTTGGTCATGGAGAAAATGCGAACAATGGTATTACGGTTCATCGGAATATTAGCTTCCTTATCTGCATATCCAGCAGCATTAAAGTAAACCTCTTTCCCTTTTTCAAGTATTAGCGCAGAGAGTCCCATTGTTTTGCCGGAATCAATATAGGTTCTCATCATTTTATCGATACGGCTTTTTGATTCTGCGTTGATAACCTGAGGAGGCTCATTTAAATTATTAATTGATTTTGGAAGAGTAAATGCGGCAGCTATCAGGAAGAGAGCTGGTAGCACAGACATCGTTTTTTTCATTCCTGCTGATTTGATGATTAGACGTTCTTTATTGATTCTCCTTTCGTCAATACAGGAAGGTAGGAATATTATAATATTAATAATAGATATCAGAAAGCCCGGATAATTCCGGGCTTTCTGATAATTCGATATGGATGCAGACGCTAACGTTTCATAAGACTGCCTTTATATTGTGGAGTGGCAGACATAGTTAATACGGCTTTGTCCTTATCGGCGTCCAGTATTAAAAATTCCGGGCTGGCAGTTGTATAAGGATGCCAGATTCCTCCGTCCTTGCCGTTGGGATCACCCGTCTTGGCGAAATTGGTGTAATAGTCAAGCATTTTAATGCTCAGATCTTCATCTCCTTTTGTAAAGGGTCTCCAGCTATGCCGTAATGAATGAAATACATACCAGAGATCTGAAGAATGGAAGGCTCCGCTGGAATCACCAGGTAATTGACGCTGGAACAGGTAGGCATAAACGGGTTTGCTGGTTTGTGTTGCACGTAGTGCACTGAAATCACTGACAGGTTTGGTCATATCAGAAAGATCATTGGAAGTATATCCGATCATATATGGCACATCTGCAATTTCTTTTGCATTAGCTACATCAGTGAATGTACCTTTTAAAAAATAATTGTCGATTACAGGTCCCCAGCCAACCCGTGTTTTGGTAGTGTCACCGTATTCCTTTGCCATTTTTGTGAATTCGTCAAAGGAAATGGCACGCATTTGATCCAATGTTGTTTTACCATAAAAATCCATCATTTTTTTATTATTCAGTTGGGCAGTGTCAAGCCTGACTGCTGGTCTGAAATTTCCCAGGCCACCACCACTCATACTGATAGCCTTTGTTACCATGTTTTTAGAAATTGGCGATGCGCAAAGAGATTGTACACTTCCGGCTCCAGCACTTTGCCCGAATATGGTAATGTTATTGGGATCACCACCAAACTGTTCAATATTATTTTTAATCCATTTCAGTGCAGCTGCCTGGTCCATCAAACCATAATTTCCTGATACTTTATCAGGACTTTCTTCCGATAAAAGAGGGTGTGAGAAAAAGCCCATTACTCCGAGGCGATAGGTAACCTGGATTAAAATAACTCCGCGGGATGCCCAATCTTCTCCACCATCCATTTCAGGTTCAAAGGCAAAACCTTCCCGGAATCCGCCTCCATGAATCCACATTGCCACAGGAAGTTTTTTATCTTTTTGTCCGGCTGCCGGAGTCCAGACATTCAGGTAAAGACAATCCTCATTAAAAGGAACAGAACCACTGGCACGCCATTCTTTGCCATAAAAGCTATTAGGATCCCAGGTCACCTGCATGGCAGCTGCGCCATATTTATCTGCAAGTTTTACCCCGTCCCAGGGCACAACCGGTTGAGGACTTTTCCAGCGAAGGTTTCCAACAGGGGGTGCAGCAAAAGGAATTCCTTTATAAGCGATAATTCCTTTATTGGGTATTTCCACTCCCTGAATTTTCCCACCTTCAACAGTCAAAACGGGATTCTGATCCTTTTGACTACAGGAATTCAAAAACAGGACTAGAATGAAAAATGTTATTAGAGATAGAAATATTTTTTTCATGGAGATTTTTTTCTTGTTCTGGTCAATGAATATTTTGAATTGGAGATGTACGTAAATAGTCAGTGGTTAATCAGGTAAAAATAAGTCCAGTTTGCATACGAGCAGTGAACTCTATGGAGGACAAAATAACCCGCGAAATGGAACAGATAGCTACCATTCATCCGCTTCGCGTCTGTGAGGCTTTTTCATTTGTCTGCTCCTGAGAGCCTTTGGCTCTCGTCACTGCCAAATAAAAAAGCCGTACGAGATTATTTCAT
>JAJKIP010000110.1 GCA_021154405.1 Segetibacter sp.
AGAAGCTTCTAGGTAAACACCGATATTTCCTCGGTGAATTGCGGGCATCGTTTAAAACGAAAAAGGCATATAGAGCGTTCCGGTATCGGAATGATCTCCATACGCCTTTTATTATCCATATACTCAGAACAATGTCCTACTTAAGGATCACCGTCTCTGTCCAGGCATTATCTTTTCCGGATATTCTCATCCTATATACTCCGGCTGCCATGTTTGACGGCAACTTGATCGTTTCAACCGAACTACCTCCGGTCTGTATAATGTTTTTGCTGAATACATTCTGTCCGGCCGCATTGATTGCACTGATGGTATAAGTTCCTTTTCCGGCATTCTCAAATCTCAGGTTGAATTGCCTGTTTTCAACCACTGTTGGATAGATTGATACGGAGGGTTCTTTCTGATCCATACTCACTACTACAATACTGCTGTAAAGCACACTTGCGTCAATATCCACTGCGCGGATACGATAATAATTCTTTCCCGCGAGAGGCTGGGCATCCAGCCAGCTATAACTATTTTGATTGCTGGCATAAACAGAACCTGCATCGGTGAAGTTGCGTCCATCGGGAGAACGTTCAACCACATACTTCAACACATTTTCTTCCATGGCTATATTCCACTGAACCTCCACTCCGCTTCCCTGCCTGGTTGCCTTTACACTGATAAAATGAACAGGTAATGTACCAACTGTTACACGGAAAGCCAGGGCACCCGAATTATCTTCCAGGTCAAGCAGGCGGGTAGTACTTCCTCCTGCAACTGGAATGGATTTGATACGGCTATTGGCAAAGCCAGGAGCGTCAACTGTGGTCAGGTAGATAAGAGAATTGCTTTCATCTACAAATACATCTGAATAGTATTGTCCGGCTTCGGTAACAAGGCTGGTAACCGTGCCGCCTGCAATTGGTTTTGATTTTACAGAAGCATTATTACTGCCGTCCATCTCTGTCCAGTATATCTTTCCATTGGAAACGGCCAATCCATTAAGCAGATTGATACTTGTATAAATGGTAGTTGTTCCGGTACCATCAATATTTGTTTCCAGGATATTATAATTGATTGCATCCGGACTATTCACATAATATAATTTGTTATTGGCATATTCAATATCTCCGGTGATGGCAAGATCATTTGCCTGCCCTGCACCACCAGTTAAACTTGTCATACCACTACCGTCTGAATTAAAGCTGTAAAGAGCCGTACCATAATCAAGTACATAGATCTTGCTTCCACTTGCCGCAACACCTGTTGGATAGCTTAATGTTCCGGTACTAAGCGTTTGAAGTGCTGAACCGTCGAGGTTACTGCTCATTAATTTTGTACCATCGCTGCCGCCAGACCAAACCAGTTTATTGCTGACAGGGTCAATATCAATATCCACGGAATAACCACTGGCATTGTCAGTAGTAACTTTATCTGGATTCTTCAATGAACCGGTATTACGGGTAAGAGAGGTTGACTTTACATTCCATAGATTATCATTGCTGGCCATTGTTGCCATGAACACATTTACATCAGATGCAGTTGAGGCAGTTGAATAAACAGTAAGAGAAGCAGTTTTGGAAGCAGTGCTGAATGCGGTAGCTCCGCCGCCTGTAGTCGTATTTCCATATCCACCAATTGTTCCTGTGCTTCTGTCCCATGCTTTAAAATCCAGGCTTGCATTGCCGGGACCAGAAGGAACAAATCGGAGGCGACTATTTAAGGTAGTGGCATCTCCTGCAGCCAGTAATAGGGCATTTGAAACCGTAACAGCCCCTACATTGGTCCAGGCTCCGGTTCCATTTTTATATTGCCATTGTCCAGGACCGCTAACCGAAGTAATGGCAATACCATTAGCTGCACAGGTATTGGCATCAGATTGCAAAGAGGAACCGGCCGAAGATGATTGTAATAATTGAGATATTCCAAATCCTTCATTATTGGTTTGAGACTGCTTCAAAGGGTTTACAAATGCGGATGCAGCACCATTAATTACCGGAGCGGTATTGGCTGCCACAGTTAATGAATAATCTTCTATTTCACCTGTATAACCACCGCATGCTGTGGCTTTGCTTCCACCTTCCCGCACAGCCATTCTTAATCGGATAGTAGAGGGAGCATTTACGGCCACCTGGAAACTTGCAGCAGCACCAATGGAAGCGCAATCTCCATCAGGTGCAGTATAATCATAGTCATATACGGTCTCGCCTGCATCGTCAAAATCAAAATCACTATTATAATCGGCAAATATTCTTACGTTATAAGGTATGGGGCCACGATTACCACAGCTGAAAATATGATAGTAAATACTGACTCCGCAATAACGGCTAACAGTTCCTGAAGAAGAGACACTATTATTTACATATCCCTGCGAACCGGTGCCAGTATAAGATAAACCACCAGCGATGCCAGAGCTTCCTGATCCGTTGAAATAGACATTGTAAAAATAAACTCCTGTACTGGTAACGGCCGGAGTGCAATATTGGCCGTGCATATTAGAAGAAAGGCATAGGGCTATCCCTACAAAAATTAAAATTTTGTTTTTCATGGCTCTGGATTTTAAAAGTCTTGATAGGATACAAATATCCCTGATGGCTATATTGCGAAAGGAAACAAAAACCGTACTACTTCAAAGGTTTGTTAATATTTTTTTTGAGTTTTACTAATTAGTTATTAACAGAATCCCGGAAAACACCTATCACATAAAATAAATTCTTCATCCTGATCAATTTTCATTCGGCAAATTACTTCGTTGATCCACATCGGTGCAATGAAGATTATACCAGATTAATGATTGAGATCAATCGGAACTACTGATATTGAAGGCCAGATTAGCTGATGACATTGGGATGACGCGAAGGGAGAATCCTGACAGCTTTAGATATTTTACTTTTATTTTATTGCGTTTTTGCTCCCTTCTCAATCCAGCAACGAATTAACTCCCGCTCTTCCAATGTCATATTGGTCTTGTTGTTTTGGGGCATTGTTTTGGTGAGCACTACCCGCTGAAGGATCAGGTCCTTCTTATTGACAATTTCCTGAGGTGTATCGTATTTCACGCCATTAGGGGCCGACGTATAAACTGCATCAGTGGGGCTGGATGAGTGACAGGTAATACAACGCTGCTGAACAATGGAGTTTATCGCAGCAAACGATACATCATCACACTTCGCATTATTCAGTTTGGGTGCTGTGCCATACGCAACTGCTAACAGTAAAATAACAGAAGCAGGTAGTACCCATACGCTCAATTGTCCCCGTTCACGCAGATTCAACCAGTGTTTGATACCGGCACTTCCCAATGATATTGTAGCCAAAACTGCCCATTGGTACTTATTACCAAATGTGCTGGGGAAATGATTGCTCACCATTACAAAAAGAACTGGCAATGTAAAATAGTTGTTATGCAGGGAGCGGAACAAAGCTTTCTTCCCTTTTTGCGGGTCAGGCGGAACTCCTTTTTTACCTGCATTCACCATTGCTTTTTGCGAAGGAATGATGACAAAGAAAACATTCGCTACCATAATACTCCCGATCATGGCGCCGAAATGAATAAAAGCTCCCCGTCCGCTAAATACATGACTATAGAAGTATGCGAAACCGGCAAGGAGAACCAGACCTGTTAAAGAAAAAAACCATCCTGTTTTAACAAGTGGGGACTTACACATCAAATCATACAATACCCAGGCTACCACAAAAGAACCAATGCCGATACTGATAGCTGCTGACGGGCTTAGCTTCATTATATTATTATCGATCAGCATTGCCTGGGCATTGAAATAATAAATAATGAAGAGAAGTGCGAAACCCGATACCCAGGTGAAATAAGCTTCGTATTTAAACCAGTGGAGATTTTTGGGAATGGATTTAGGCGCTACCTTATATTTTTCAAGGTAATAAAACCCGCCGCCATGTACAGCCCATAAATTACCCGCTAACTCATCTCTTACATTTTCTGTTCTATTTAATGCATTCTCCAGCCATACAAAATAGAAGGAGGCTCCTATCCAGGCGATCCCGAAGGTGATATGCATAACCCGCACAACGATATTCAGCCATTCCATCAGGTGCCCTTCATAAGGAGTGCCCTTTACCATGAACCAGATACTGGCAATGATCACAATGATCGTAAATACTATGGCAGCATAGATCCATCCCTGGATTATCCCGGTTCTTTCATGGTAGGCATCATCATCAGTATTTTTTTTTGAAATGGAATGGATGCGATAAGTCATCATGACTAACATCACGAGAATAATCGCAGATAATATAAGCAGTAGTATTGCCATTGGATGATTGCCCGATCAGGAAATTGATATCAGCAATGTAATTTGTTTTTTTGACAAAATGCAGGGCTTATATCCTTTATGTACCTTCGATATTCTTTCTTTCCAATTAATAATATGCTGCAAAAGGCGATTCTCAGCGAAAGAGTAATAACTCCTGATGGTACCCGCAAGGCTGCGGTATTGATCAGGAATGGTGTTATTGAGGATATATTGCCCGACTTACCGACAAGTAAATTTGATGTGACCGATATTGGTAATAATATACTAATGGCCGGCATCATTGATCCACATGTACATATTAATGAACCCGGCAGAACAGAATGGGAAGGGTTTGATACTATTACCCGCTCAGCCATTGCAGGGGGAATTACCACACTGATAGATATGCCTTTGAATTCCTCACCTGTTACAACAACTGTTGAAGCTTTCGATACCAAGCTCAATGCAACAGATGGCAAACTGCATGTGAATTGTGGATTTTGGGGTGGCATTGTGCCAGGAAATGACACCCAATTAGAGCCATTGATTGAAAAAGGGGTTTTAGGATTCAAAGCTTTTCTAACGCATTCCGGGATAGATGATTTCCCCAACGTTACAGAGGCTGATCTGAGAAAAGCCATGCCAGTCATTGCCAGGCATCAACTGCCATTGCTGGTCCATTGTGAATTGGAAACCATAACGGTGGATCAAACCGGTTTTCACCCTGGTTCATACCTGGACTACCTTTCCTCGCGTCCAAAGAAATGGGAAGATGACGCCATTTCATTAATGATCCGGTTGTGCGAAGAGTTTGGCTGTCGCACCCATATTGTTCATCTTTCATCAGCTAATTCAATTCCACAAATAGCAAAGGCAAAAAAGAATGGATTGCCGCTGACAGTAGAAACTGGCCAGCATTATTTGTTCTTCCATGCAGAGGAAATAAGGGATGGCCAGACTGCATTTAAATGTGCACCTCCTATCCGGGAGAAAGCAAATAATGAAAAATTATGGAACGCATTAAAGGATGGGATCATTGATTTTGTAGCCACGGATCATTCGCCTGCTCCACCTGATATGAAAGAAATTGCCACCGGAAATTTCATGAAGGCCTGGGGCGGCATATCCTCCATTCAGTTTGCCTTACCTGTTCTATGGACTGCCGCCAAAAAACATGGAGCAGGAATTGAGGATATTGCCAAGTGGTTAGCGGCTAAACCGTCAATACTCCCTGGTTTGCAGAAAATAAAAGGCCAGATCGCGAAAGGCTTTGACGCAGATTTTGTGGTTTGGGACCCTGATAAAACTTTTATGGTAACAGAAGAGATGATTCAGCACAGGCATAAGGTCACTCCTTATTCCGGGCAACAATTGCATGGAGTAGTTGAACAAACCTGGCTGGCTGGAGAAAAGGTTTTTGATCAGGGAAAGTATTTACATTTGAATAGAGGAAAAGTTGTTAAAGCTGATGACTTGTAACATTCACGTTTGACGTAATCATGGAAAAAACCGTATCAGAAATATCATTTACAAATCTGACTGATCTTGCCGCTGAACGATTGGGGGGAAAAGCATTATTATGCTCTGATGATTTTTTTGCCGAGAAAGAAAATCTGCTGAAACCTGGCAGGGGCATATTCATCGTCGATAAATATACTGACCGTGGTAAATGGATGGATGGTTGGGAATCCAGGCGCAAACGAGTTTCCGGACACGATTGGTGCATCATCCAGCTAGCTGTTTCCGGTAAGATCCATGGAGTAGATATTGACACTAATTATTTTCTGGGGAACCATCCTCCTCACGCATCAATTGATGCCGCGAATATACCAGCCGGTCAGTCCATTGATCTGGAAAAGATCCAGTGGAAAGAGATATTGCCTAAATCACCCCTTGATCCTGGTTCACAGAACTTTTACGCTATTACGGATCACTCCATATATTCCCATGTCCGGTTAAACATATATCCCGATGGAGGCGTTGCCCGTTTGAAAGTATATGGTGAGGTATTCAGGGACTGGAATGCGGTGAATGAGAAAGAACAAATTGATCTGGCTGCTGCTGTCAATGGAGCTAAATCTGTACTGTGCAATGATATGTTCTTCTCGCATATGGATAATCTGATAATGCCCGGCAGAGGTATCAATATGGGTGACGGTTGGGAAACGAAACGTAATCGCACGCCGAATAACAGGGATTGGGTGATTGTTCGACTGGCCCATAAAGGGGTTATAGAAAAGATACTGGTGGATACCTGTCATTTTAAAGGGAATTACCCCGACAGCTGTATTATCGAAGGCACTGTGTTGCCAATTGAAGAAGAAAGCAAATTGGGTACAGCTGCTGTGAAATGGACAACCATCCTTCCTCAATCGAAACTTGGTCCCGATCATGAACATTATTTTGAAAACGAGATAGCCATTAGGGATCCTTTTACTCACGTGCGACTCACAATATTACCTGATGGAGGAGTAAGCAGAATGAGGCTCTGGGGGAGAAAAGCATAACAAATGACGCTGCATGATCTAAATATGCTTCCGAAAGTCCAACTCAGGCAGGAGTTGCTGAAATGTTGCGGCTCATCTGCCTGGGTTGAAAAGGTAATGAACTTCTTTCCGATTGAGGACCTGGTTGAATTACTGGATGATGCAGAAGAGGAATGGTATAAATGTTCACAGGAGGATTGGAAGGAAGCCTTCTCCCACCACCCTATGATTGGAGATATCGATTCATTAAAGAAAAAATTTGCATCAACAGCAAACTGGGCGATGGGCGAACAAAGCGGTACCAGCTCTGCTTCTGAAGAAACAATTAAAGCGCTCGTGAAAGGGAATAAGGAATACCAGTATAAATTTGGATACATTTTTATTGTTTGTGCAACGGGGAAATCAGCCGATGAAATGTTGACCTTATTGGAATCCCGTTTACTGAATGATCCCGAAAAGGAAATAGAAATTGCGGCCGATGAACAGAATAAAATAACCAGGCTCCGCCTGCAGAAATTATTGGATAAATAACCATGAGCCAGTTAACCACACATATTCTTGATACTACCAAAGGCAAACCCGCATCCGGAGTTTCTATTATCTTATATCAGCAAAAGAATAATAACTGGACAGAACTGGCCAGGGGAATTACCAATGCAGATGGGCGCATACCACACCTGGTATCCAAAGACACGATACTGGAAACCGGGAACTATAAAATGAAATTCGAAACGAAGGCCTATTTTGCTAAAGACAACATTTCCAGTTTTTATCCTTATGTTGAAATCGTTTTTGACATTACAACAACGGAACACTACCATATCCCTTTATTGCTTAACCCATTTGGTTACTCAACCTACAGGGGTTCCTGATTAGCAGTGATTTTTTCTATTGAGCTCAAAAATCCAACGGTATTATGCATCTCTCCATTGAAGAAAATGATAAAGAAGCCCTTCTTGGGAAATTAAAGATCGCCAATCTGAAATTTCAGCAAACCTATCCTGGTGATAAGCCAGACAGGCAGGCAGTTCATACTGTCTACGGTGGCGCCAACCTGTTTAAATCAGATACCTGTATCCGCATGGGAGAAATTGCACTTAAGAACCTGCAAACTTATGCACCTGATTTTATTACACTGGGTAAGGTGCTTAAACTGGAGGGTCATGAAGAATTGCCTGATTCAGAAAAGAAGGCAGAGAAACTGCTGAAGAAACTGGAAAAGGCAGACGAAGACAAACGGAAAAGAGAACCAGGCTGGTTATCCTATGCCGTTTACAATAAGATCATTCAGAAACTGAGAACTGAGCCGGTCGAAGATTTCCGGATTGATTTTGAGGACGGTTTCGGTAATCGGCCAGATGCAGAAGAAGATGAGACTGCTGTTGCGGCGGCAAGGGAACTGGCAAACGGAATGAAAAATAAAACCATCTCTCCCTTTATTGGCATTCGCATAAAACCATTTACAGAAGACCTGAAGAATCGCGGGGTAAGAACCCTGGACATATTTCTTACCACTCTACTGGAGGAAACAAAAGGAAGACTTCCTGACAATTTCGTGGTGATGTTGCCTAAGGTTACCATACCGGAACAGGTAATTACACTGATAAGATTATTTGAATTAATTGAGAAGAAAAATAAGCTGGTTCCCGGCACTCTTAAAATGGAGACCATGGTAGAAGCTACGCAAATAATCATGGATGATGAAGGACGCAATCCATTAATGAGAATAATCAGGAGCAGTGAGGGTCGTTGCATTGCCGCCCATTTCGGGACCTATGATTATACGGCGAGTTGCGGCATTACAGCCAAATACCAGACAATGGATCACCAGGTATGCGATTTTGCTCACCACATGACCAAAGTTGCATTGGGGGGTACGGGGATCTTTCTGTCAGATGGCGCTACCAATGTAATGCCGGTCGCTCCCCATCGTGGTGATGATCTTTCAGAGGAGCAATTGGAAGAGAACAGGCAATCTGTTCATAATGCCTGGCGGATTGGTTATAACCATACCATGCATTCACTGGTCAATGGATTTTACCAGGGCTGGGACCTCAATCCTGCCCAATTACCGATGCGGTATGCAGCAACCTATAATTTCTTTCTGAGCAGTTACGATGATGCGGTATTCCGGTTAAAAACCTTTGTGGACAGGGCTGCCATTTCAACCCTGACTGGCGATATTTTTGATGATGCAGCTACAGGACAGGGGCTGCTGAATTTCTTTTTAAAAGCAATGAACTGCGGGGCCATAACCGAACAAGAGGCGCTTGCAACCGGGCTTACTGTTGAGGAGATCCGCAGCCGTTCATTCTATAAGATATTACACGGGAGAAGAGGAAAAAAGTTATAATAAACCTTATCACATGACGATTGCAGTATTGGGAGCAGGCATGGTTGGTCGTGCAATAGCTTTGGACCTTGCTAAAGAATATAAAGTATCTGCCTTTGATCTGAATAAAGACAATCTCTTATTATTAAAAGATCGAAATGCAGCTATTGAAACTGCTGCGGCTGATCTTTCCAATTACAGCCTTTACAAAGAACTGCTGACTCCCTTTGATCTTGTTGTGACTGCTGTTCCCGGATTCATTGGTTTTCACACGCTGGAAGCAGTAATCAATGCAGGAAAGAATGTGGTAGATATTTCCTTCTTTCCTGAAAATGTATTGCAACTGGACAGGCTGGCAAAGGATAGGAATGTGACTGTAATAACTGATTGCGGAGTAGCGCCCGGTATGAGCAATTTCATTATTGGACGTTACAATGAAGAAATGAAGATATCCTCTTTTGAATGTTATGTGGGCGGATTGCCAAAAGAAAGAAAACCACCCTTTCAGTATAAGGCTCCGTTTTCTCCCGTGGATGTGATCCAGGAATATATTCGTCCGGCCAGAATGGTGGAAGGCGGTACAATTGTCATCAAAGATGCCATGAGTGACAGGGAAATTATCAGTTTTCCGGAACTGGGAAACCTGGAAGCATTCAATACTGATGGGTTACGGTCATTGACAGAGACCATGGCCCATATTGCAGATATGAAGGAAAAAACACTCCGTTACCCGGGACATATCGACCTCATTATTGCTTTGAAACAGGCAGGATTTTTCAATACTGATCCCTTACGTATTAATGATACAGATATAACACCACTTGAATTTACTTCCCGTCTGCTGGTAAATGAATGGAAACTCGGTGCGGAAGAAGAAGAGTTCACCATTATGAAGGTGGTCATTAAAGGACTGAAAAATGGAAGGCCTGCAACTGTTGAATATAATCTGCTGGACAGGTATGATAAAGATAGCAGACTCTCCTCCATGGCCCGTACTACTGGTTATACATGCACAGCTGCAGCTAATCTTATCCTCAACAGCCTGTTCAGGGAAAAAGGAGTTTTTCCTCCTGAACTGATAGGAAAGGACAAAAAATGCTTTGATTTTGTTCTTGAATATCTTGCCGAACGCAAAGTCAACTGGAAAGTTTCCAACAATTGAGTTAGCCGGTAATATTTTCTTTTTAAATAATTCAACAGTTCTTAACTTACCTCTACTTATTTCTTTCGGTTACTTGCCTGTCTGACAATCTATCAATTATTTTATGCACTTATCTCCCAGAGAAACGGAAAAACTATTGTTATTCCTGGCCGGTGAATTGGCGGAAAAAAGAAAGGCAAGAGGTCTTAAACTCAATTATCCAGAAGCCATTGCACTGATCAGCTCCAGGCTGATGGAAGCGGCTCGTGATGGTAAAACGGTTGCGGAACTGATGCAATACGGAGCTACTATTTTAACAAGGAAGGATGTGATGGAGGGAGTGCCAGAGATGATCCATGATGTGCAGATTGAAGCCACATTCCCTGATGGAACAAAGCTGGTAACAGTTCATGACCCAATACGCTAATAATCCCTACTTAAATTATAACAATGATTCCCGGAGAATATATACTGGCCCAAAGCGATATCATCGCAAACGAAGGACGAGCTACCGTTAAAGTTACCGTGGTAAATACTGGCGACCGGCCAGTACAGATCGGCTCCCATTTCCATTTCTTTGAAGTGAACAAAGAGCTGGAGTTCAACCGTGAAAATGCATTTGGCATGCGATTGAATATTCCTGCCGGAACAGCGGTGCGTTTTGAACCGGGTGAAGAGAAACAGGTAGAGTTGGTTGAATTTGGTGGAGCTAAAAAGGTATTCGGGTTCAACAACCTTACAGACGGCTCTACAAAAAACAAGAATAAAAAGAAGGCGATGGAGGAAATTGAGAATAGAAAATTTAAAAACAAAACAGTATGAGCCTGCATATTAGCCGGATCAAATATGCCAATATGTATGGCCCAACTACGTGTGATAAAGTTCGACTGGGTGATATGGAACTGTTTATTGAAATAGAAAAGGACCATGCCGTTTATGGAGATGAAGCGAAATTTGGAGGAGGAAAAACAATCCGGGATGGCATGGCGCAATCAGGCAGAGCTACCCGTGATCAAGGAGTGCTGGATTTTGTTATTACCAGTGTTATGATCATTGACCACTGGGGAATTGTAAAAGGTGATATTGGAATAAAAGATGGGAAGATCGTTGGCATTGGAAAGGCTGGTAATCCTGATACCATGGATGGGGTTTCACCCAATATGGTAATTGGCGCTTCAACCGAAGTACATGGTGGTGGAGGATTGATTGCAACTGCAGGCGGTATTGATACCCATATACATTTCATTTGCCCGCAACAGATAGACCATGCATTATACAGTGGTATCACCACTATGATCGGTGGAGGAACCGGCCCTGCTGATGGAACCAATGCTACAACTGTAACGCCTGGCGCCTGGAATATCCGTAAAATGCTGGAAGCAGCAGATGCTTTTCCCATGAACCTTGGATTTTTGGGAAAAGGAAATTGTGCAGCCGCAGAACCGCTGGAAGAACAGATTGAAGCCGGAGCATTGGGACTTAAGATCCATGAGGATTGGGGAAGCACAACCGCTGTAATTGATGCTTCACTGAAAATAGCTGATAAGCATGATGTGCAGGTAGCCATCCATACAGACACATTGAATGAAGGAGGGTTTTTGGAAAGCACTATGGAAGCGATCGGCGATAGAGTGATCCACACTTATCATACGGAAGGCGCTGGTGGTGGTCACGCACCTGATATTATCAAGGCTGCCATGTATCCTAATGTATTGCCTTCTTCCACCAATCCAACAAGACCATTTACTGTAAATACCATTGATGAACACCTGGATATGTTGATGGTATGTCATCACCTTGATAAATCCGTTCCCGAGGATGTATCCTTTGCCGACTCACGAATAAGACCTGAGACCATTGCGGCTGAGGACATCCTTCATGATTTGGGAGTATTCAGCATGATGAGCAGCGATAGTCAGGCAATGGGTCGTGTGAGCGAAGTAATCACCCGGACCTGGCAAACCGCTCACAAGATGAAAGTGCAGCGAGGAGCATTACCAGAGGACAGGAAGAACAACAATGACAATTTCCGTGTAAAAAGATATGTGGCAAAGTATACGATCAATCCTGCCATCACTCATGGGATCAGTGAATATGTTGGTTCACTGGAAGCTGGAAAGATTGCAGATATCGTATTGTGGAAGCCAGCACTTTTTGGTGTTAAACCTGAAATGATGATAAAAGGCGGAATGATCATCGCTGCCCGCATGGGAGACCCCAATGCATCCATTCCCACACCGCAACCTGTTATTTACCGTCACATGTTTGGGGCATATGGTA
>JAJKIP010000111.1 GCA_021154405.1 Segetibacter sp.
ATTGCAGACGCGATTTCTTATAGTGGTATGTTACTGGCTAATGAAGCCAGTGGTTTTGGCCGCAAGCTTCCTACTTACAATTTTGCCGCTGCTAAAGTAATAGTGAGCCTGGGTGCAGATTTCCTGGGCACATGGATAAGCCCTGTTGAAAATGCAAGAGGTTATTCAGCTGGAAGAAGAATTGATGAGAAGAATCCTCAAATGAGCAAACACTACCAGTTTGAAGGATATCTCAGCACCACCGGTGCAAGCGCAGATGAGCGGTTTACGCACCGCCCTTCAGAAACAGGAGCTGTTGCATTGGCACTACTTGCTGCACTGGATGGATCAGTTGCTGCACCTGCAATTGCCGATCCAAAGCTAAAAGCCGGTATTGCGAAAGTAGCTGCAGATCTGAAAGCTAATAACGGAGCTTCACTGGTTGTATGTGGAAGCAATGATGTAAATGTCCAGGTAATTATTAACGCGATCAATAATGCAATTGGCGCCCATGGTCGTACAATTGACTGGAGCAAACCAGTTAATTATCGCCAGGGAATTGATAAAGATCTTGCTGATCTGATCAATGATATGGATACCGGAAAAGTTAGTGCACTGTTTATCTATGGTGCCAACCCGGCTTACAATCACCCAATGGCAGCCAAATTCAGATCTTCATTGGCAAAGGTGAAAACTACAGTATCATTCTCTGAAAAGATGGATGAAACTACTTCGCTTTGTCATTTTATCGCTCCCAGCCATCATTACCTTGAAAGCTGGGGGGATGCTGAACCAAAAGCAGGTTACATCAGTTTCCTTCAGCCGACCATTTTCCCATTATTCAAAACAAGGCCCTTCCAGACTTCATTGTTGAAATGGGCTGGTAACAATACAGACTACGAAACTTATTTCAAGAACTACTGGACTGGTAAATTAGGTTCAGATGAAGCTTTTGAAAAAGCATTGCAGGAAGGTGTGGTTGAACCCGGCGGAGGCAGTTCTATTGCAATGACGCATGCGGCAAGTGATACAACACATACTGTAACTACACAGGTTCCCTCAGTAATTTCTTCAACCGGCTCTTCTTACAATAGTGGAGGAGTTAGCGGAGCTGCATCAGCCATTAATTCTGCAAAGAAAATATCAGGCGATGAAGTGGTACTGTATGAAAAAGTTGGAATTGGATCAGGTGTTGGTGCTACCAATCCCTGGTTACAGGAATTGCCTGATGCTATTACAAGAGCAAGCTGGGACAACTATGCGTTGATCTCTATGGCCAAGGCTGCTGAACTCGGCATCAATCTGGGCAAGGACAGTGACTACGAATATTACCCGAACAAGCCAGTCATTACATTAACAGTTGGTTCTGTAAATGTGGATCTGCCTATTTTGGCACTGCCTGGCATGAACGCCAATACCATTGCAGTAGCGGTTGGATACGGAAGAAATCCTGAATTGGGAAGAACAGCTACAGGTGTAGGGCAAAATGTTTATCCTTTTGCCACATTCAATGGAACTACAATTGATTATCGCAATACGGTAACAGTTAAGGATGCTGGCCGCAAGGCAAAAATTGCTCAATCACAGATACATAATTCATATGAAGGTCGTGTGGAAGTAGTAAGAGAAACAACACTCGCTACTTTCAGGAAGGATCCTAATTTGATCGCTGACTGGAGAAATGAATTGAAAGAAGAGTATGCAAAGAAGACGGATGACTACCGTGTTGAGGCTACGCTTTATCCGGATCATATTCAGCCTGGTATCAAGTGGGGAATGAACATTGACATGAATGCCTGCTATGGATGCGGTGCCTGCGTTGTTGCCTGTCATCTGGAGAACAATGTTCCAGTTGTAGGTAAGAGTGAGGTGTTGCGTTACCACGATATGCACTGGCTGCGCATTGACAGATATTTTGTAAGCGATGAAAAGAACCCTGATGATCTGAAAGCGGTAGTATTCCAGCCGATGCTTTGTCAGCATTGCGATAACGCTCCCTGCGAGAACGTTTGCCCTGTAGCTGCTACCAACCATAGTACAGAAGGTATCAACCAGATGGCTTATAACCGTTGTATCGGTACAAGATATTGCGCTAATAACTGTCCTTTCAAAGTGCGCCGGTTCAACTGGGCTGATTATACTGGTGCAGACAGCTTCCCGAATAATCAGGATCAGCAACTGATAGGTAAGCTGGATCCTGTTATTTTCCAAATGAATGATGAGCTGACAAGAATGGTATTGAACCCTGATGTAACTGTGCGTTCAAGAGGGGTGATGGAAAAATGCTCTTTCTGTGTTCAGCGTACCCAGGCCGGAAAATTACAGGCAAAGAAAGCTGGTCGTCCGTTGATCGATGGTGAAGTGAAAACGGCCTGCCAGCAGGCATGTGCAGCGGATGCCATCACATTCGGTAATGTTCATGACAAGAACAGCCAGGTAAATAAGATAAGGAATGAAAATCCGCAAAGGAGTTTCCTTGTGCTGGAGCAATTACACGTGTTGCCTAATATCACCTATCTCGCCAAAGTGAGAAATACAGATGAGATAATACAGGGTGAAGGTCATCATAAGCCTGAATCAGAAGTTGCTGCAGTGGATACTCAACATAACATCATTAATTGATTGAAATAAATTTATGTCACTACTCAGGTACGAATCACAGGTAAGGCCACCGTTAGTGGAAGGCAACAAGGATTATCACCAGGTAACAGAAGATATCTGCCGCCCGGTAGAAGCCAAGCCTTCCAAACTCTGGTGGATTGGTTTTTTGATCTCAGTGGCCTTTTTGTGTTTTGGAATTTTCTCCGTCTGTATGGAGGTTACCTACGGCGTTGGGCAATGGAATCTTAATAAAACTACCGGATGGGGATGGGATATCACCAACTTCGTATGGTGGGTGGGTATTGGTCACGCCGGAACCCTGATCTCTGCAATCCTTTTGCTATTCCGGCAGGGATGGAGAACAGGTGTAAACCGTGCGGCGGAAGCGATGACCATCTTTGCGGTAATGTGTGCGGGTCAGTTCCCAATCTGGCACATGGGTCGTGTATGGGATGCATTCTTTGTACTTCCTTATGCGAATACAAGAGGTCCGTTGTGGGTGAACTTTAACTCACCTCTACTGTGGGATGTATTTGCGATCTCAACTTATTTCACTGTTTCATTATTATTCTGGTATTCCGGTTTGCTTCCTGATCTGGCAACGCTGCGTGACAGGGCCAAACTGAAATGGAGGAAAATGTTTTACGGTATTGCGTCTTTTGGATGGACGGGTTCAACCAAACACTGGCAAAGACATGAAGCCCTTTCGCTGGTGCTCGCCGGTTTGAGTACACCGCTGGTATTGTCTGTGCACACGATTGTATCTTTTGACTTCGCCACATCAGTCGTTCCCGGATGGCATACTACCATCTTCCCTCCCTACTTCGTTGCGGGTGCCATCTTCTCAGGATTTGCGATGGTACAAACGCTGCTGGTGGTTACAAGAAGGGTATTGGGACTGGAAGAATATATTACCATCGAGCACATCGATGTGATGAATAAAGTAATTGTATTGACGGGTTCCATTGTGGGTATCGCTTATTTGACAGAGCTCTTCATTGCCTGGTATTCACATGTGCCTTATGAGTGGTTTGCATTCAAGGAAAACCGTGTGAACCTTAACAGCCCTTATGGCTGGAGCTATTACCTGATGATGGGATGTAATGTATTATCTCCCCAGATATTCTGGTTTCGCAAAATGAGAAGAAATCTTTTGCTAACATTCTTCATGAGTATCCTGGTAAATATTGGTATGTGGTTCGAGCGTTTCGTGATCATTGTTACATCCGTTTACCGTGATTACCTTCCAAGCTCCTGGAGTACTTATTATCGACCTACAATCTGGGAGGTTGGATTTTACCTGGGGACATTCGGATTGTTCTTTACCTGTTATTTCCTCTTCTCCAAATTCTTCCCCGTTATTGCGGTAGCGGAGATCAAGCATATTTTGAAACGGAGCGGTGAGAATTATAAATCGAAAATGGATGTAGTTGAGAAGGAAACATTTGATGATTTTGCGCATGAGCATGCACATGATCACGGTGCATAGCAGGGATAATCAAAGCCTGAGGCTTTAAACAAATGAGTTTTGACATTTTGAATAATATAATATGCCAGTAAAAAAATTTGTAGTAGGCAATTTTGATGATGAGGCGGTTCTGTTCCCTGCTGTTAAAAAGGTGCGCAGAGCAGGTTACAAGATCCATGATGTATTCACTCCTTTTCCTATCCATGGTCTGGATAAGGAATTGGGATTGCGTGATACCAGCCTTCATGTTGCCGGCTTTATATATGGTATCACAGGTACAGCTACTGCCGTTGGTTTCATTACCTGGGCACTCACGCTGGACTGGGCACTGAATTTTGGTGGCAAGCCCTATTTCTCTTTGCCCGCATGGATACCTATTACGTTTGAGTTAACGGTTTTGTTCGCATCTGTAGGAATGGTATTGACTTTTTGCTGGCTATGTCAGCTGGCTCCTTTTGTAAAGAAGGACCATTTCAATCCCCGCTCAACGGATGACACATTTGTAATGGCGCTGGAATGTACAGCCAAAACCAATGAGCAGGATGCCATTAATTTCCTGAACAGTGTGGGTGCTAAAGATGTAAGTGTGCAGTACAGGGAGACAGGCTGGTGGCTGGGTAGATATGACAAGGATAACATGAAGTTTGAGAAAAGAGAATTGGCTCACTAGAACTTTAATCACGTAGTTAGAATTAATCAGTATGTCGATAAATAAAATAGTAAAAGCAGGATTGGTAATTGTAGCTGCAGTTGCTTTATTCAGCTGTGGTACGCGCCGTAGTCCTGGCAGGGCCTATATGCCAGATATGACTTACAGCGTGGCATATGAAACCTATGCTCCTGCCCAGCAAAGACTGGAGGCAAGTGCCAAGGCAAAAAATGAGCTTTCTCCTTTTTATTCCGGAATGCCGGTTCCCGGTACAATTGCGCGAGGTGAGATGCTGCCAATTCATATGAGTTCCAACCGTGACTCCGCAATGTCTGCAGCTGGGATAAAGAATCCGCTTGAACTGGCAAAGGTTGACTTAAAAGAAGCTGAACGGCTTTTCCTGATTAATTGTGCAATCTGTCACGGAACAAAGCTGGATGGTAATGGTCCACTATATAATGGTGGTAATGGTCCATTTGCGGCCAAACCCGCTGACCTGGTTGCGAGTGCAATGACTGAAGGTTCCATGTTCCATGTAGCAACTTTTGGAAAAGGACAGATGGGAAGCTATGCATCACAGCTTACTACTACGCAGAGATGGGAGGTAATAGCTTATATCCATTCAAAAAAAGCTGGAGGCAGTACAGGAGCACCGGGCATGAATGCTGATTCAGCAGCTGCAGCTTCAGCCAAACCAGTTACAGCAGATAGTGCAAAAGCAGCAGCGCCAAAAGGATAAAAGGGATTGATTATTAAAATTTGAACTTATTTAAATAGATCACTGATGGCATCAACACGGGATACGTTTCAGGTACCGAAAAGATATAATTCACTGGCCATTGCATTAATGGCCATAGGAATCATAGCGATCATTGCATTGTATATAACTACGCATGGCAGTGGCGGCACGCCGGCAGAAAAACATCAGTCTGATGCACGCTTCTGGGCGAGTCTCCTTCAAAACAGTGTTTATTTCCTTCTGGTCTGTAATGCAGTTATTTTCTTTATTGCGGCTACAACACTGGCCTGGGGTGGGTGGCAAATGTCTTTCCGCAGGGTGTCAGAGGCAATAACAGTTTGTGTGCCGGTGGTAGGAACAATTTGTGGAGTTATATTATTAACTATTCTGTTTAGCAGTAATCACATCATATATCACTGGTCTGATAATAACGTGGTTGCAAATGATGCAGCACTCGACTGGAAATCTGGATTTTTGAATAAAGGTTTCTTTGCTACCTGGACTGTATTTACCATTGTAGCCTGGTCACTGGTGGGATGGAAATTGAGAAGCCTTTCCCGTAGTACTGATGCAGGTAAGTTGACTGTTGAGGAAGGCAAAAGATACATGTGGACGAATACAGTATGGGCAGCCATTTACATTGTAATTTTCGCGCTCACGGTAATGTCATCCATTCCGTGGTTTTGGCTGATGAGTATAGATGCGCACTGGTATAGCACGATGTATAGCTGGTATACATTTGCAAGCTCCTTTGTTGCGGGAATAGCGCTTATAACGCTGTTTGTAATTTACCTGAAGAATACAGGCTACCTGGAATTTACGACAAAAGAACACCTGCATGACCTTGGCAAGTTTCAGTTTGCATTCTCGATCTTCTGGACCTATCTGTGGTTTGCACAGCTGATGCTTATCTGGTATGCAAACATTCCGGAAGAGACCGTTTATTTCAAACCCAGGTATTTTGGTGCCTACAGTCCTATTTTCTGGATGGTATTCATGATCAATTTCGTTGCGCCGATATTAATATATATGAGTCGTGATTCGAAAAGGAATTATGCCACACTGACCTTTATGTCAATGCTGATTCTTTTTGGCCACTGGCTGGATTTTTATCAAATGGTATTCCCGGGTAGTGTATCTCCGGATCACGTACCTACCATTCTGTATGATTTCGGAGTAGGTATTGGCTTTGTTGGTGTGATTCTTTTTGTAACTGCGAGAGCATTAACAAAAGCGCCTATGATCGCAAAGAACCATCCATTGATAAAAGAAAGCCTTATCCACCATACTTAAGCCGAATAGTGAGAAGAGCAGTATTTTATTTTTAAACTGAATTATTAATCACGAATAGATATGCAAACCTTTTTCATTGTAGCGATCCTGGCACTTGGCTTCCTGGTTACTTTCCAGATTGCCAAGGCGAGTGAATATGTGGCGGTTATCAGGGGGGCAGATAAGGCAAGGAAACAAACCAATAAGATCAATGGTTTCCTGCTGCTCGTTTTCCTGATCCTGGGAATGATCGGGGTATATTATTGTAATGAAAGACTGGCTGGAAAGATCCTTCCCTTTGGAAGTGCGGCTTCTGACCATGGATTATTGATCGATAGAATGTTGAAGATTACGATAATCATTACTGGTATCGTATTCTTTATCACACAGGTACTTCTTTTCTGGTATTGTTTCAAATACCAGGAGTCGGAGAAACGCAAGGCTTTTTATTTTCCGCATAATAATAAACTGGAAATCATCTGGACTGTAATACCTGCCATCGCGCTTACCGTGCTGGTAGGATTTGGTATAATATACTGGTTCAGGATCACAGGTGATGCACCTAAGGATGCCAGTGTAGTTGAGGTAACCGGAAGCCAGTTCAAATGGGAATTCAGGTATCCGGGTGACGACAAGATCCTGGGTAAAAAATATTTCAAGAACTATAACGCGGTCAATAATCCTCTGGGTCAACTGTGGGATGATCCAGCGAACAGGGATGATGTATATGTAACCGGTGAGCCCATGCACCTGGTAGTGAATAAACCCGTTAAACTGGTCATTGGCGCCAAAGATGTAATTCATGATGTTGGTCTCTCCCATTTCCGTATGAAAATGGATGCGGTACCTGGTACACCAACTACCATGTGGTTTACGCCTACCAAGACCTCTCGTCAAATGAAAGAAGAAACAGGCAATCCTGATTTTGTTTATGAAATTTCGTGTGACCAGATGTGTGGCCAGGGACACTGGAGTATGCGCGGTGAAATAATTGTGGAAACACAGGAAGAGTTTGATGTGTGGATGGCAAAAAAGAAGTCAATGTATTACACCAGCTTTCCAGAATTGGATCCATCCAATAAAAAAGCACCTGCTATTGCTGACTCAAGCGCTGCAAAACCTGTAGCGATGTTACAGGCAGGTAAATAAAAAATAACAGTATTAAAGACAGCCCCGTGTTGTCATTAAAATAAAGAATATGAGCGAAGCATTGCATGTACATTCCGGAGTAGAGGTAGGACACGATGTTCACCACGACGATCATCATGGCCATCATCATCAGTCCTTTATTTCGAAGTATGTCTTCAGCATGGACCATAAGACGATTGGTAAACAGTTTTTGATTACCGGTATTGTATGGGCCATTATAGGAGGTTTATTCTCGGTGCTGTTTCGTTTGCAATTGGGATTTCCAGGGCAATCATTCCCTATCCTCGAAACTTTTTTCGGGCATTGGGCGAAAGGCGGAACCATCCATCCTGAATTTTATTATGCATTGGTAACCATGCATGGTACTGTACTGGTGTTTTTTGTATTGACGGCTGGATTGAGCGGAACCTTTGCCAATATCCTTATTCCACTACAGATTGGTGCAAGGGATATGGCTTCTCCATTCCTGAATATGCTGTCTTACTGGTTTTTCTTCATGGCAAGTATCGTAATGTTATCCTCCCTGTTTATCCAGACAGGCCCTGCAAGCGGTGGCTGGACGATGTATCCTCCATTGAGTGCATTGCATGATGCCAGTTTGGGCTCAAAAGCCGGTGCGGATATGTGGCTGATCAGTATGGCATTGTTTATTGTGTCTTCCCTGCTGGGAGGGTTGAACTATATCTCTACCATTTTGAATATGCGGACCAAGGGTATGAGCATGACACGTTTGCCTTTACCGATTTGGGCCATGTTCTTTACCGCTGTACTTGGTGTATTGTCTTTCCCCGTCTTGCTTTCCGGAGCTATTTTATTGCTCTTTGATCGTAACCTTGGTACAAGCTTTTATCTTAGTGATATTGTTGTTGCAGGTAATATATTACCGAATGAGGGCGGAAGTGCAATCCTGTTCCAGCACCTTTTCTGGTTCCTTGGTCACCCTGAAGTATATATCATTCTATTGCCGGCCATGGGAATGGTGTCGGAAATATTATCGGTCAATAGCCGTAAACCGATCTTCGGTTATATGGCGATGCTCGGTTCATTATTCGCTATTGCCATCCTGGCCTTCCTTGTATGGGCGCACCATATGTTTGTGACGGGATTGAATCCATTCCTGGGATCGGTGTTTGTGTTATTGACGTTGCTGATAGCGGTACCTTCCGCTATCAAGGTGTTTAACTGGTTAACTACATTATGGAGAGGTAATATCCGTTTTACTCCTGCTACGCTGTTTGCAATTGGATTTGTGAGCTTGTTCATCTCCGGCGGTCTTACAGGTATCTTCCTCGGTAACTCAACTATTGATATTCATTTGCACGATACCATGTTTGTGGTGGCACACTTCCACATTGTAATGGGTGTGGCTTCCTTCTTTGGCATGTTTGCCGGAGTTTATCACTGGTATCCAAAAATGTTTGGTCGCTACCTGAACAGCACTTTAGGATATATCCATTTCTGGGTAACAATATGTGGTGCCTACCTGATCTTCTGGCCAATGCACTATGAAGGTCTGGCCGGTATGCCCCGCCGTTACCTGGATAAGAGTATCTGGCAGGCCTTTAACCAGTTTGCCGATCTTGATAAAATGATTACCATTGTTTCGATAGTAGTTTTTGCAGTGCAGCTGATGTTTGTGTTTAATTTCTTCTATTCAATATTTAAAGGAAGAAAGGTTACTAGTACCAATCCCTGGGGAGCCAATACTCTGGAATGGACAACGCCTATTAATCCTGGTCACGGTAACTGGACAGGTGAGATACCTGAAGTACATCGTTGGCCTTATGATTATGGTAAGGATGGAAGGGAGTTCATTCCGCAGACAGAACCAATCAGTGCAAGTGAAAGCAAGCACTAGGTTCTGGCCAGAACAGAATAGAAAAACAGCGAAAGCATAGATGAAAAAGATCAAGGATTATTTGCAACTGGTTAAGCTTTCGCTCAGTATAATGGTGGTATTCAGCAGTGTGATAAGTTACCTGCTGGCGCCGAAAATAGTGGAGTATGACTGGGTGATGATTGGGTTGCTCTTTGTAGGTGGTATGTTGGTGACGGGAAGTGCCAATGCCATCAACCAGGTAGTGGAGAAAGATACAGACGCCATGATGAAACGTACAGCCAGCCGGCCTGTAGCTGCAGGCAGAATGACTGTACAGGAAGGATGGGCGTTTGCTATCATCACAGGCCTTGCGGGAGTTCTGATACTGGGTTATTTTTTTAACCCATTGTCCGCCGGACTTTCTGCTTTTAGCCTTTTCCTCTATGCATTTATCTATACGCCATTGAAGAAAGTGAATTCAATAGCTGTACTGGTAGGTGCTGTTCCGGGCGCCTTACCATGTTTGATAGGATGGGCCGCGGGAGATGATGCATTGACATTGGGAGGATGGGTGCTCTTTGGATTACAGTTCCTGTGGCAGTTTCCCCATTTCTGGGCAATAGCCTGGCTGGCGCATAAAGATTATAGTTCGGCTGGCTTCAAACTATTGCCATCGGAGAAGGGACCCACAAAGTTTACAGCCATGCAAGCGGTGATCTACTCATTGTTGCTGATGCCTGTGAGCCTGATCCCCTACTTTATTGGAATGTGCAGTTATGATGACATAAAGGGAATGATTGGACTGGGGCTGGTGATCATTGGAAATCTTTTTATGCTCTGGCGCTGCATCAGCCTTTATCAAAAAATGGATATTGGTTCAGCGAGAAG
>JAJKIP010000112.1 GCA_021154405.1 Segetibacter sp.
GCACAGAGTTCATTGAAATTTGGCGTGCGTCCGAGTTTTTGCCTGATTAATTCAAATTCTTCCTCTGTTAACCTGAGCTGTTTGGCCGTTTTTACCGTAACCTCCATAGAGAAAATGTATGGGTTGATTTGAAACCGCGAAATTACGGAAATAAGGGCTGGTACGGATTGGTCTGAACGGATTGTGGAGAACGGTGGGTCCATGGTTTGTTATCGTAAATAGCGTTCCGGCAATACAATCTGGCTCGTGACAGACGAACCATGATAACTCACAATTATGGCATAAACCGCTCTCGCTCTTTTCCCAATAATAGTTATTTTGTGGCCCAATATGGAGTACCTCCTCTTTGCAGTTTACCTGGTCTTCTTTGCCTGGCTAGTCACTAAAACACGATTTTTTCTCTCCACTGGTTTGAGTAAGCCACTGCTGGTAATCATTTTCCTGCTAAAGGTAATCGCCGGTATTTTTTATGGCTGGATGGGATTGTACTATGGAGGCCTGGCCCAGATGCTGGATACCTGGGGATTTCATTACAATGGGCTAGTCGAATTCAGGCTACTGGGTAGTAATCCTCACGAATATTTCACCAATATCTTCAATGATCCATATCCTGGTGGTGCCGGCAGTTTCTTTGCCTCCACCAATTCTTACTGGAATGACCTGAAAGGAAATATATTTATCAAGCTGCTTTCCATCTTTGACATCTTCAGCTTTGGCCATTATTATGTGAATGTCATATTTTATTCCTTTATCACTCTGTTCGGTTCAATGGCTTTTTACAAGGTAATGAATGATGTTTTTCCCGGAAGGAGATTGCTCCTGATGTTTGTGGTCTTTTTCATTCCATCTTTTTATTACTGGACAAGTGGCATCCATAAAGAAGGCCTGGTCTTTCTATGCCTTGCGATGATTATCTACCATATCTATTTCGCGAGCAAGGAAAAGAAATTTACAGGCAAACGGATCATCTTCCTTCTCTTATGGTTTTCATTATTACTGATAGTCAGGAATTACCTGGTTGTAATTCTGCTTCCGGCCATATTGGCCTGGCTACTGGCGATCCGCTGGCCCAGAAAAGTGTTCATCTGCTTCGCCTCCGTTTATTTTTTATCAGGCATACTTTTCTTTGGGTTGCGCTATGTTGACCCGCGACTGGATTTTCCGCGTGCAGTGGTCAATAAACAACAGACTTTTATTAAAATGGTGCCGGGCAACTCAACTCTTCCCATTACACAATTAAAAGCCAATGTGGGCAGCTTTATAAAGAATACACCACAGGCCATCAGTCTTGCAGCCATTCGCCCCTATCCCAGTGATATCTACCATTTACTGTCCCTGGCGGCCGCGGTTGAGATCATTCTTATTCTATTATTATTCCTGATATTTCTCATCTGGCGAAGAAAAGATGGTCCACATTCATGGCCGGTTATCTGGTTCAGTCTGTTTTATTCTTTTTCATTTTTCCTGGTAATTGGATTCAGCGTAAATAACCTCGGGGCCATCGTCAGATACAGAAGTATAATCCTTCCTTTGCTTGTGACACCCATTGTATTAAGCATTAATTGGGAAAAGATTTATGGCTATTTCAAAAGAGATATTAGCTATAAAAATAATGTCAATAAAATAGCTTAATTCCCCTTAAATTTGAAGATTCCCCAACAGGAAAACTTTACATTCGATTGCTTTCCGCCACTACCAGTCAGATTAAGAAAATTCAACGCAATAGCGCTGATGCGTTGTTCATGTTTAATTCAAACAGTTTAAATTCTAAAATTATGTCGACGCTTCGTTTCAAGGCAATTTCCAATCTCAGTTCGATTGCAAGTCCAGAGGTCGAGGGTTCAACCAAGATCACAGGTATTTTCGGGAGCAATGTGTTTACCCTGAAGGTAGCCCGTGAGTATCTGAGTGATGAAGGTTATAAGAGTCTCGTTTCATCTATCAAAGCCGGTCAGAAAATTGAACGCGCTGTTGCCAGCCAGATCGCTACCGGCATCAGGGCCTGGGCAGAAACCAAGGGTGTAACTCACTTTACACACTGGTTCCAGCCATTAACCGGTACCACAGCTGAAAAACATGATTCATTTTTCACCTTAAAAAGCGATGGCACTCCCATTGAACAGTTTGACGGTGATGCATTGATACAGCAGGAACCAGATGCATCTTCTTTCCCCAGTGGAGGATTGCGTGCAACTTTTGAAGCAAGAGGTTATACCGCATGGGATCCTTCTTCACCAGCATTCATTCTCGGCATCGGCCTGGGCAAAACTTTATGTATTCCCACGATCTTCGTTTCCTATACCGGCGAATCACTTGACTACAAAGCGCCATTGCTGAAGGCACTGGAAGCTTTGAATAAGCATGCTGTTGATGTTTGCAATTATTTCGATAAGAATGTTAACCGCGTTACACCCACCCTTGGGTGGGAACAGGAATATTTTGTTATCGATGAAGGTTTATTCAATGCTCGTCCGGACCTCGTACTTTCTGGTCGTACAGTATTCGGACATAACTCTGCCAAGAACCAGCAGCTGGAAGATCATTATTTCGGTTCCATTCCTGAAAGAGTGTATGCTTTCATGCGTGATTACGAAGAAGAATCTTATAAATTGGGTATTCCGCTTCGTACCCGTCACAATGAGGTAGCTCCTGCACAGTTTGAGTGTGCTCCCATTTTTGAAGAAGTAAATCTTGCAGTAGACCACAACACACTGTTGATGGATATCATGTCTCGCGTTGCCAGTCGCCATGGCTTGCGTGTACTCCTGCATGAAAAACCATTTGCGGGCATCAATGGAAGCGGCAAGCACAATAACTGGAGCATGGCTACTGATACAGGCGTGAACCTGCTGGCTCCCGGCAAAACGCCGAAATCAAATCTCATGTTCCTGACCTTCTTTGTTAACTCGATCAAGGCGGTCCATGATTATGCAGATGTACTGAGAGCTTCTATTGCCTCCGCGCCTAATGATTTTCGTCTTGGTGCCAATGAAGCGCCGCCTGCCATTATCTCTGTGTTCATCGGGCAATACCTGACTAAAGTATTGCAGGATGTAAAAGAAAGGGTATCACAGAAAATGGATGAGCAGGATGAAAGCATGTTAAAGATTGATATTCATAAAAGCATTCCTGAATTGCTGATGGACAATACGGATAGAAATCGCACTTCTCCATTCGCCTTTACTGGAAATAAATTTGAATTTCGTGCCGTAGGTTCAAGCGCAAACTGTGCCAACCCCATGACAGTGCTGAACACCATCATGGCTGAGACCCTGAAAAATTTCAAGAAGGAAGTAGATACACTGATTGATAAGGGCGAGAAGAAAGAGATCGCCATCATGCATGTGATCCGTGAATACATTGTATCCAGTGAGAAAGTATTGTTTGAAGGCGATGGCTATAGCGAAGAATGGGAAAGGGAAGCGAAGAAGAGAGGATTGCCTAATGTAAAGACTACTCCACTTGCCCTCGATGCAATGATCACTGATAAGGCAAAGCAGCTGTTTGAAAGCAATAATGTATACAATCACCTGGAACTGGAAGCACGCCATGAGATTGAACTGGAAAAATATATCAAGAAGGTACAGATCGAAAGCCGTGTAATGGGTGAACTGGCAACCAGCCATATACTTCCGGCTGCTATCCGTTACCAGAACCTGCTGGCCAATAATATCAAGGGATTGAAAGATGCAGGTTTGCCTGAATCAGGATATGCCAACCAGAAACAGATACTGGAAAAGATATCCGAGCATATCAACAAGGCTGCCGATTTCGTAGAAAAAATGATCGAGGCAAGAAAGATCTGTAATGCAATGGATGACACACGTACCAAAGCCATTGGTTATCAAAGCCAGGTAAAAGATGCATATTTCGACCAGATCCGCTACCATGTGGACAAATTGGAGCTGCTGGTTGACGATAAGGAATGGTATTTGCCCAAATACAGGGAAATGCTATTCTTAAGATAAAGATTCGTTTTCAGGGTAATAAAGAAAAAGTCCCCGCCGCGGCGGGGACTTTTTTATTTTATCTCTTATCTGAGTTTAAATCCTTCCAGGAATTTTGTGTTGAAGTCTCCGCTTCTGAAACGTTCATCCTGCATTAATTGCAGATGGAATGGTATGGTTGTCTTAATTCCTTCAATTACATACTCACTCAATGCCCGGTACATCGTGTCGATAGCTTCATTACGTGTACGGGCTACCGTAATCAGCTTACCTATCATTGAATCATAATAAGGCGGGATCACATATCCGGCATATGCGTGACTGTCTACACGTACGCCATGCCCACCGGGAGTATGCAGTGTTGTAATCCTTCCGGGTGAAGGTCGAAAATCATTATAAGGATCTTCTGCATTGATACGGCATTCAATGGAGTGCATTTGCGGAACATAATCATCACCGGAAATACGTTCACCCATTGCTATCTTGATCTGTTCTTTGATCAAATCGAAATTAATCACCTCTTCTGTAACGCAATGTTCCACCTGGATACGCGTGTTCATCTCCATGAAATAGAAATTGCGATGCTTGTCAACCAGGAACTCAACGGTGCCTACGCTTTCATAATTAATGGCGCCTGCTGCTTTCTTGGCAGCCTCTCCCATTTTGAAACGCAATTCATCCGTCATAAAAGGAGAAGGTGATTCTTCTACCAGTTTCTGGTGACGGCGCTGAATGGAACAATCTCTTTCACTAAGATGGCAAACATTGCCATACTGGTCACCCGCTACCTGGATCTCAATATGCCTCGGTTCTTCCACAAATTTCTCCATGTAGATGCCATCATTCTTGAATGAAGCACCAGCTTCCGCCTTGGCGGTATTGTATTGACGTTCCAGTTCACTTTCTTCCCATACAATGCGCATGCCCTTGCCACCACCACCGGCTGTTGCTTTCAGGATAATGGGATAACCCATATCGTTTGCAAGACCTTTGGCTTCTTCAACACTTTGCAATAATCCCTGGCCACCGGGTACCACTGGTACTCCCGCCTTTATCATTGTATCCTTGGCTGTGATCTTATCACCCATGGAATTGATCATGTGAGGTGTGGGGCCAATAAACTTGATACCATGATCGCCACAGATCTGTGCGAACTTTGAGTTCTCAGCTAAAAAACCATAACCGGGATGTATGGCATCTGCATTGGTTATCTCGGCAGCTGCCATCAGGTGTGGAATATTTAAATAAGAATCACTGCTCTGGGGTTTGCCGATACAAACTGCTTCATCGGCAAATTTTACGTGAAGGCTATCGCGGTCCGCTGTTGAATAAACAGCGATGGTCTTTATTCCCATTTCCCTGCAGGTCCTTATCACACGAAGGGCAATTTCACCGCGGTTTGCAATCAGTATTTTCTTAAGCATAGGTATATTAATGTGATGAAAATGATGATCAGGCTGGTTCTACGAGAAATAATGGCTGATCATATTCAACAGGAGAAGCATCTTCCGCCAGGACTTTCACAATTTTACCAGAGATCTCAGCCTCAATTTCATTGAAGAGCTTCATGGCTTCAATGATGCAAACAACTTTGCCTGGGCTAACTTCATCACCCACTTCACAGAAATTGGGTTTATCGGGTGTAGGGCGGCGGTAGAAGGTCCCGATCATCGGGCTCTTTATGGTAACAAGGTTGGAAGCGGCGGGTTCGGCAGCTTTGGCTGGCTTATCACCTGCAGGTCCCGCCGCGGCGGGTTGCTGGGGAGCAAAAGCGGCCTGAGGCGGAGGAGCGGCATATACGGGAGCCTGCTGCACTGGTGCGGCCATTACCTGGGTAACCTGCTCTTCTTTCTGTCTTATCGTAACGCGGAAATCTTTCTGTTCAATGGTCAATTCTCCAATATTCGATTTGTTGATCATTTTTATCAACTCCTGGATCTGCTTGAAGTCCATGTTTTTCAATTTAAACAGGTATTTAATTTACGGAAAGGTGGCTAAGATAGGCAATTGAAATAGAAGAAAATCAAGTATTTTTTAGCCATTTTGGCCCAAAATTGGCTGAAATATGCGAAAAATGGCCTAAAACCGGGTGATTTTAGGCCATTTTTCATTATCTAAATCCTTATTCTTTTACGCGTTCTACGTACTCTCCGGTTTTGGTGTTTACACGGATCAGCTCTCCTTCATTCACAAAGAGTGGCACGTTCACAGTAGCTCCTGTCTCAACAGTAGCAGGTTTTAGTGTACGGGTTGCTGTATCTCCCCTGAGACCGGGTTCTGTATAGGTTACCAGTACTACTATCTTATCCGGAAGCTCCACACTCATGGGAAGTTCCGTTTCAGTATTGATCAGAACGCCTACTTCCTGGCCTTCTTTAAGGAACTGGGGTGCATCTACCAGGTGTTCCTGGAGAGCCAGCTGCTCAAATGATTCCTGATCCATAAAGTTGTAGCCGGTATCATCTTTATACAGGAACTGGTAGGCTCTTTTCTCAACGCGCACAGGATGAATAGTATCTCCTGAGTTCCAGGTCTTTTCAATAGAGCGTGAGTTATCAACTCCTTTCAATTTAGCCCAAACTTTGGCTGCTGCACGGGCTGTTTTGTTCTCGCCAAATTCTACGACGGAATAAAGGCTGCCATCCAGCTTGATGATCATTCCACGACTTATATCAGCAGTATTTGCCATAAACTCGTTTTTTGAGGCGGCAAAGATAAGGGTTAAAGCCGTGGCGGCAATGAGACTATTGGACGTCCTTCTCCTTGCTCATGCCAACCGAGCAATCGTATTTTCCATCCTTTCTGGTAACAGACAGGATCAGTACTTCAAAATCACTAATACTGAAAGTGGTTTTGGAACCCTCCTTTTCAATTTTACCAGCCAGGCGGGTAAGTTTTCCGTTCCCGTCATACTCAATCTTATCAAACTTCAACTCAACACCTTTAGCATCTGCTTCAGCAATCAGTTGATCGATCCTTTCCCGGGTTGTGGATTTATAGATTTTAAGTTCGAGTACTTTTTCACCATTTATTCCTGCACGGTTTAAAGGGTGCCCGGCAACAGCAACTTCTGTCAGGCCATCAACTGAAGCAGCTCTTGGGATATTCACAGCTACTGGAACATTTGCTACAGCCCTGGTCAAGGAATTTCCTGTTACTACAACTTCTTTAACGGGAACAATTACTTTGGCTGGTCCCGTCACTGCAGTAGCAGCAAGACCCTCAACTTTTACCTCCCTTACTACAGGTGTCTGCAGCGTTGCGGCAGTAACACCATGAACATTCACTTCAGTAGTTACAGGCGCAATTACACTGGTAACTGTTTTAACATGCCCTGTCACTTCCACAGGAGCATATCTGTCAGCAACTGCTGCTACAGTAATATCAGTTCCTGGAACAGCCGGATAGGTATTGGATTCGTCCATTAGTGTTCCCGGAGCTATGGAAACACCATGACCTGGAGGCGGCGGCGGTGGTGGTGGAACGAAGTACCGGCCATATTTTTGATAAAATGCTTTCTTTTCTTTCTCACTCGTGAAGTCGTAAACTTCTTTGGAACCATCTTTCCTTATCACAGTGAGTTTATCTTCCTCCATCGTCAGGCTCTTTACATTGCTGGGTAATTTGATATCGGCAGGAGGCATTGGCGGCATTGGTGGTCTCCCTGGAGGAGGTGGTGGTGGCAGAA
>JAJKIP010000113.1 GCA_021154405.1 Segetibacter sp.
AATGTAGACAATTTTGCAACCCCACCTTATTATACCATTCCCTCTGATAATCCTTTTGTAGGTACTGGAGATAATATCAAAGATGAGATCTGGGCCCTGGGATTGAGAAATCCATGGAGATGGAGTTTTGACAGAAGTAATGGAGATATGTGGATCGCCGATGTAGGTCAGGGCGCCTGGGAGGAAGTCAATTATAGTTCACTGGCCAATTCAAAAGGTGTAGATTTTGGCTGGCATTGCAAAGAAGGTAATCATAACACCCCTGGAATTCCTGTATGTGATCCTGGTCCAAACTATAAGGCTCCGATCTTTGAGTATGGCCACGATATGGCAACGGGCGGGTTATCTATCACTGGAGGGTATGTTTATCGGGGAAATTTATATCCTTCCCTCCGGGGTTATTTTATAGCTACAGATTATGTATCCAAAAATGTCTGGATTATACAGCCTAATGGCGCTTTTAACAGGCGGGCAGGAACAATTAACAATGTATCCAGTTTTGGTCAGGATAGTAATGGAGAATTATATGCATTATCCTATACAGACGGAACTGTTTCCCGAATTAGTGTTTCAAATGAATCCCCGCTTCCACTCACTCTGATCAATTTCTCCGGAAAAGATTATTCCGGCTACAATGAACTGATCTGGACAACGGGATTTGAAGAAAATATTAATAAATATATTGTTGAATACAGCATCAACGGAACAGATTACCAAACTGCCGGAGAGCTTGCTTCCAAATATGGGAGCGCCGGAGGCAGTTATACCTTTAAGCATAGCATAAATAATCAACAGGTAATCCGGTATCGTCTGCGAATTACAGAACTGGATAATAAACAAAGTTATTCTCCAATAATATCAATTGGCGAGATATCCAAAAAACGAATACAGGTTTATCCCACTGTTGTATCCACAGGAAGTATAAATATTATATCTACTCTTCCAGTTATGCGCCTTTCCATATTTACACTGGAAGGAAAGGAAGTTTACGCAAAGTATATGGCCGGCTCTACTGGTTATACCTCAGTTCCTTTATCAGGCCTCAGAAAAGGATTGTATTTGATGAAATTGTCGGGAAATGGATTCAGCCAGACAGACAAGATCATTATTGAATAAAGCCTCAATTAAAAAGCCGGGTAACTGATTACCCGGCTTTATTATTTTGTTCGTTCATTACTATTTGTATCAATCCGGGTTCATAGCCCTTTTGCATAAGATAGTCGATTGTTTTCTTCTTCCGAACAAGGTATTGCTCACTTTTTAACGAAGCATATTTATTTTCTGCCAGCTTTTTCAGAGAGGCCATGTACTCGTCTTCATCAAATTGCTTTAATGCCTTCTTAATGCTGTATTCACTAACCTGTCGCTGTTTCAATTCGTATTTGATCTTTACCCGTCCCCATTGTTTCATTCTGAATTTACCTCCTGCAAAAGCAAGGGCAAACCGTTCTTCATTCAGGTAATTCTCTTCAATTAGTGTGGCCATTATTTCATCATGATCCTTTTTCCATACCCCTAAACTATATAGTTTTTCCTTTACCTCACCGTGACTCCTCTCCTGGTAACCACAATAATGCTTCAGCTTTTGAAGCGCCTGCTCCTTCGAAAGTTGTTTACGGATCAAATCCTGAATTTTACTATGCTTCTTCCAGTCTGTCAAGACATTTATACTGATTCTTCAGCAGATCATCATACTCGTCTGCTTTCCTGAATAAATGCCGGAATACTTCTGCACCATTTTTTCGATTAATATCAAGATCATAAATTACACGAGACAGTACTATATTCTGTTTTATGCAACTGAATACCAATCCCTGTGTTTTATAATTTTCCTGCAGGAGGAATTGATAAAGAGGTTTTATCTGTGTGGCCTCTGTAGGCATTTGACATAAATAGGCATCTCCCGCTATAAAATAATTTTCAGCATTGTAAGTAATCTTGATCTTTGCTGATCCTTCTTTCACGCTCCATACATTCACCCCTTCTCTTGCAAGCCGCACGTTCTTTCCAAGGTCTTTTAGTATCTCTTCAATTACCTTGGCTGTTCCTACAGGTTCTATTTCTTTTTCCGGCATCTCCGGAAGTTTAACCTCTGTGCCGCAGCTTGGACAATATTTATTTGAGTCTATATTAGTTTGGGTAACCAGATAATCGCAACTGAAACAACGGGTAGAGGCCTGACCCTTAAAAGGCTGATACATTACAAGGGCTTCACGCAAATAATTTACTGGAAGCGCAAATCCAAGGTTGTCTCCACCACGAATGATGAAAGAATTTACTCCTATCACTTCTCCTTTCTCATTTACAAGTGGACCACCGCTGTTCCCAGGATTAATGGCTGCATCGATCTGGATAAACTTCAATCCTTCCCGTATCCGATCAACTTTGGATATTACTCCCTGTGTGGCGGTATAATTTAATCCATAAGGATGGCCGATCGCTACTACATCATCTCCATCTTTCATTTCTTCGTAGTGCCCAAGACGAACTTCAGGCATTTCAACTCCTTTTGGCGATTCAAGAAAAGCGAGATCATGTTTACGATCAGTATACCATACACGTGACAGGGTTTTTTCAAATGCTTTTCCCGCAATAGTTACTTCTGCATTTTCGCCTACTACATGGTCATTGGTAATGATGAGGTCAAATTCCTTTATGTAAAAACCGGTCCCTGTACCGGAAGATGTAGCAATCTGAATAATTGCTTTTTGATATTGTTCAATAATTTGTTGAGATGCCATTCGAAAGGTAATTATTAGGTTGAGTACCTGGGTGTTTATTATTGGTTTTGATTGACTATTTCGGCTCCATATTCAGGAACTCGATCTCGGTGGTAAAGGTCTGGTTAAAATTCAGCATCGAATCATACCGGAGATTGGGAGTTCTAAAATCCATAAGAGGATATTTTGTTTTCCATTTGGCCTGGATCTCATAGATCCTGTCAATAATGGCCTGTGAATTAAACTGATTTTTAGTTGCATCATAATAGCCATCTCCAAACCCAAGCGCTGCGAAATAGTCAGAATAATTTACCTGCATATACAGATGAAAAAGTTCCGTGATCACTCTTGGCAGGCTATATGAGTATTGGCAATAAGCAAGCCCGTATTCACAAACCTGAATTCCGATAAACGGATAGTTATTATCCCGGTACCAAACCATATTCTGATTAGCCCCATGGATGGAATCGGCAATTGATTTATGATTTTGGGGGTTAACAATGGCGAATGTATGTTTTGACTTAAAAAGGGAGCGAAAGATCTCTTCCTTTGGCTTAGACAAAATCTTTTTGTACTCATCAATCATATCCCGGTTCTTTTCTACAGCAGGCTTATCATCCTTCTTAAAGTAAATGCCCGGGATCTTTTCAAGGTCATTCAGCAATACTGCTTCTGGCTTGACCAGGTAATCGATACGATACGCCAGCGATAACAGCATATAAGATATCCCCCCTGAAAATTTATCGGCATCCAATGAGGCGATTGTATCCAGGATCTGCTTAATCCATTTTTGAAGGAACTCAAATTTGATTTCTTTTTCGGCTTCCGGAATATCTATCAGGTGATCGCTGTCGGCACGCTGAAGAGTGGAAAAATCCTGTACCAGCAGGTCATCCTGCTTGTCCGCCTTGGTAGCCAATTCTTTAAATCCATAATACAGTTTGCTTGGATTTGCTGATTCGATATTACTATCGAACCTCATATTCAGACGGTCATTGTCGAGGGCAAACCGGCTGTAGTACAAATTGAAGTTCATTTCAAGGAGGCGGCGCATTACCGGTACACTGGGCTGGGGCATTTTAGCGAGAGTTACCTCTGCCTTTAACTCCCGCTCATCAAATGAACCTCTTACGATCTTTGATCCCTGGAACAGTTCAAACCTGCCGGCTGCGCCATTCCTTTCATAGACCACATTCTGAGCATCATCATCCCTTAAATAATCAAAAAAAGCATCTATGCCCTCAGGGAATTTCTTTTCTTTAAAGAGATTGTCGGCGTCTGTCCAGCGGTTTACCTTGGCAATGGATTTATTATTATCCGAGTAGCGTCCAAATAAAACATCGGGGGCCGGTCCTTGTTTTTTCTTCGACCAACCAAAAATCTTATCTAACATAGTTTAGCAATAAGTTTAGCAATTTTACAGGGGGAAGATACAAAAGAAGTACGAGGATAAGGGTCGCCTCCGGCGGCCCAAAAAGTGTTGCCAATAAGGTAATTTTCAGTAGTTTCGCCTCACTCAAATTTCGCCTAATGAAGTTCATTGCGTCCTCATCGACCTTACTTAAACAGTTGCAGCATATTGCCGGGGTAATCAATGCCAATACGGTCCTGCCGATCCTGGAAGATTTCCTTTTTGAAATTGAAAAGAACAAGTTGACAGTTGTGGCCACTGACCTGGAGACGGTAATGAGGGTACAGATGGATATAGAAGCAAAGGATTCCGGACGGGTATGTATCCCTGCCCGTATCCTCATAGATTCACTCAAGAATCTTCCGGACCAGCCACTGACTTTTAATATCGACAAGAACTTTGGTATCGAGATCACCAGTGATAACGGAAAGTACAAGGTGATGGGAGAGAATCCGGATAATTTTCCCAAGGAACCTGCTGCGGATGATACCACTTCTTTTACCATGACCGCCATTTCACTGGTAACCGCAATCAATAAGACCTTATTTGCCACCAGCAATGATGATCTGCGGCCTGCGATGACAGGCGTATTCTTTGAACTTGACAAAAAAGGTCTTCAGTTTGTAGCTACTGATGCCCATCGTCTGGTTCGTTACAAAAGGAAAGATGTCAAGTGTCCCAAGAATGATTCATTCATCGTTCCACGCAAGCCGTTGAACTTATTAAAGGCCGCAATACCTGCGAATGAAGATGAGTTAACCCTCAGCTATAATAGCAATCACTTTTTTGTGAAACATGGCACCACTCAAATGAGCTGTCGCCTGATAGATGCCCGATTCCCCGATTACAAGGTGGTAATCCCTTCTGACAATCCTTACAAGTTAACAGTAACCAAAAGCGATTTTCAAAGCGCACTTCGCCGGGTAAGTGTATTCAGTAACAAAAGCACCAATCAGGTTGCTCTGAATATTAGTGGCAGCGAATTACAGCTGGCAGCACAGGATGTTGATTTCAGCTTTGAAGGAAATGAAAGAATGAAATGCCAGTACAATGGCGAAGATCTCATGATTGCTTTCAACGCCAAATTCCTTATTGAAATGTTATCTGCTTCTGATAGTGATGAGGTGAATATGGAACTTTCTACTCCCACTAAAGCGGGCCTTATCAAACCCAGTGACCAGGATGAAAATGAGGAGCTGCTTATGCTGGTTATGCCTTTAATGCTGAACCAGTAATAGCATTTGCAATTCATACATCGGCTTTAGCTGTCAGAAGGCAGGCCCAAATACAGGACTGATACTAATGTCTTTCATAATCATTTGTACATACGATAATTATATACCTGCCCATATTGCATTGGGGCGACTGCAGTCAGAAAATATCAATTGTTACCTGCAGGATGAATATACAGTAACTATTGATCCCTTCCTTTCCAATGCCATCGGAGGAATCAAACTCATGGTAGCTGAAGCACAGGCGGAAAGAGCGATATCCATTCTGCAAAATGATGAGAATATGGCCTGAGCCATCTGACCCTTCCGCTGTATTGTAACTATCCTTTATCAGATTTCTTTCGTAACTTTTGAATCAATTTGTTTGCTATGTGGGATCAGATTATTGAATATTTTCAAACGTTGGAAAAGCATCCCGGCCAGCGTATGGCTTTTCTGGTGGGTGGATTGCTGCTGTTCTGGATAATAGAAGGAAGTATTCCTCTTATCTCTCTTCAGTACAAAAGGAATAAGCTGCGCCATGCAGCTGTAAATTTTGGCTTTACGGTTATTCATCTTCTCATTCATACAGTACTTGCCATCCTGATCATTGTAATGAGTGACTGGTGCAATGCACAGGAGTTTGGACTGGTATACTGGCTGAATGCAAATGTGCCTGGAACCATCATCGTTTCTTTCCTTGTTCTGGATTTCTTTGGCGGATGGCTGGTGCATTTGACTGAACACAAGGTTGGCTTCCTGTGGCGATTTCATGTAGTACACCATGCAGATAACAATGTGGATGTTACCACAGGTCTGCGACACCATCCCATAGAGAGTGTCTTACGTGGCGTTTTTTTCTTTATGGGCATCCTGGTAAGTGGAGCTCCCATGTATGCAGTAATGATCTTCCAGACGATTCTTGTATTATCAACCGCATTCACGCACGCCAACATCAGTCTTCCGCGCTGGCTTGACAAAGGGCTCAGCTATATATTCGTTTCTCCCAATATGCATAAAGTCCATCACCACTGGAAACAACCCTATACAGATAGCAATTATGGAGCAATCCTTTCTATCTGGGACCGATTGCTTGGAACTTTCCGGAAACTGGAACCAACCCAGATAAGGTATGGCCTTGACAGGTATTATCCCAATGAAAAGGATGAAGACTTCATACTTTTAATGAAAAAACCTTTCCAGAAGCTGGATCCTTAATCCCAATTACTTTAACCCGATTGTATTTTTTAGGTGCAGGGTATTTAGATTTGCCAGATGGAAACTATTGCAATGATACCGGCACGATATGCGGCAACCCGATTTCCGGGCAAGCTGATGCAGTTGCTGGGCAATAAGCCTGTGATACTTCACACATATGATGCTACCGTTGCAACCGGTTTATTTGATAAGGTAATTGTGGTTACCGACAGTGATATTATTTACAATGAAATCACCAGACATGGAGGTACCGCCATATATAGCAGGCGACAACATGAAAGTGGCAGTGATCGAATTGCAGAAGTAGCAGAGGGTTTGAATGTAGATGTTATTGTAAATGTTCAGGGAGATGAACCCTTCATTAAAAAGGAGCCGCTGGAAAAACTGGTTCGTTTGTTTAAGGACCCTTCAGTACAGGTTGCGTCCATCATGCGCAAGATCACCAGTAAGGAAGAACTTCACAATACGAGCTGTGTAAAAGTGGTTGTTAATAAAAATAATGATGCTCTTTATTTCAGCAGAAGCCCAATTCCTTTTGCAGCATCCACTACGGTGGATCCACTATATTACCTGCACATCGGCGTATACGGATTTCGCAGGGAAACCTTATTAAAATTCACGCAATGGCCAGCCGGCCAGCTTGAGCAAACTGAAAAGCTGGAACAGCTCCGTTATCTTGAAAACGGGATTCCCATTCGTATGTCATTGGTTGAATTTACCAGTGTGGCTATTGATACACCTGAGGATTTGCGGAAAGCAGCTGAATTGCTTTAATAGTCCGTAAGTATTCTCATTTCAATTCCTGTAATTCATATTGATACGCATGTGCATCCGGCGTTAGTGGTTTGCCTTTTATCTCTGCATATACTTTGATAAAGCTTGCACCATAATAAAGGATAAAGGAGGAATAGAAAACGAACAGCAGCAGTAATACGAGAGAGCCGGAAGTCCCATAGATAGAGTTTACATTACTTCTGATGATCAAATACGATAATAAAGCTTTCCCAAGAGTAAATAGAACTCCTGTAAGACAACCTCCTAAAATTGCTACTTTCCAGGAAGGATGGGCATCTGCCAGGTAGCGGAACAATAAAATAAACCAGGCGGCTACTACTATTACTCCTGTTATTTTGCCAATCAGCAGCATTAAGAAATCACTTCCCCCATAAAGTAGTTTTTCCAGGTAGTGGCCTGTCAGAACCTGTAATCCGTCAAGAAAAAGGCTGGCAAGAAATAGGATTCCTGCCAATAGAATTACCAGCATGGAGCGGCCTCTTGTTTTCAGATAGAATGTGAAGCCTGGTCGTTCTTTCACCCGTATCTTCCAAATATCATTCAGGCTGTTCTTTATTACCATAAAAAGGGTGGTGGCCACAAAAACAAGGAACAGAAATCCTCCCGTGGCGGTATACCAATTGGTAGCTATATTTCGGAATCCTCGCGCGGTGACCCTTATTTGGTTGGCGCCTTCCTCGCCAAAAGTATCCTTCAATACCTGCATCATTTCCGAACCCACAAATCGCCTGTTAACAAACAGGCTGAATAGCTGAAACAAAATGATCAGAATGGGAGGAAGGGCAAAACTGGTAAAGAAGGCGGTGGCTCCTGCCAGGCGCAGTGGATCATTGTTCTTCATTTCTCTAAACGAAAGCCTCAAAAGGCTCACAAGCCCCGCCCGGTTATTTATTGCCATAGCGCGATATATGCCTACGGGATACAAAAACCGACCCGGTTTTACAAATTTTCACGTATTGAACCAGTGGGTATAGTGTAAATTTGGAGAAGCGAAAATTGTATCTTCCTTTTATGAGTGTAAAGCTAAGACCTGAAAAATATCTTCGTTATCTCTACCTGCCAAATCTCTTTGGTACCCAGCGTACAAAGGAGATATTGTCACAGAACCCCACGGTTATCCCGCAAAGAGAGGAAGCACAGGAGGTTCAGGTCTGCGTTTTTGATTATGATGGCAGTACAGTGGAAGAAAAAAAACTGGCTTCGGTTCAGGACACTTTTCATTATAAGACCAGCAGAAGAATAAGCTGGATCAATATTGATGGTCTGCGCAAAGCTGATATTGAAGCCATGGCTACCCACTACGGCATTCACCCTCTATTGGTAGAAGATATTCTAAGCATCAATCAGCGCCCCAAAATGGATGAAATTGATGGCGTAATGTTTTGTCTGCTCAACATGCTTTATTATAATGATGAGAAACAGACGGTAGAGTTTGAACAGATCAGCATTGTGCTGGGAAAAGATTTTGTGATCAGCTTCCAGGAAGATGCCAGTCGCGATGTATTCAATCCTTTGCGTGATCGCCTCCGGATGATCAATAGCAAGGCGCGAATCCGTGGGGCAGACTATCTCTGTTATTCAATGCTGGATCTGATCGTAGACAATTATTACCTGGTAATGGAGAAATTGGGAGACCGGATCGAAGCCTTGGAAGAAGAGATCATCCGCAATAGTAATAAACGTTCACTCGCAAAGACCAACCAGTTGCGCAAAGAGCTGATTGTATTAAAGAGAAATACTGTTCCGGTACGCGACCTTATCAATGGCATCATCCGAAGCGAGAGCGATCTTCTGGAAGACCAGAACACAAAATATTTCAAAGATATTTACGATCACAT
>JAJKIP010000114.1 GCA_021154405.1 Segetibacter sp.
TATACCAGTGCATGACCAAAGAACCAGAACAGTGTTCTTGCCAGGTTTACATTTACAGTATCTGTCCAACCCATTGACCAGGGTATCAAAAGCACGAGTACTTCATACGCAACTGCCAGTGTGCAAACGAACCAGATAATAAAATTGATCAAAGTGCCCAGTACGGCAAGAGGCGTTTTGACCTCGGGGTTTTCTTTTTTCCATTTCCTATACATACTTGCCCAGTCAAAAAGAGGAACCCATGAACCCACTATTAATAACGCTGCACCGAGGTAGAATAGGGGATGTGCTTTTAATGGAGGATAAAAAGTATATAGTACGGAGGCTTTTCCTGCAAGCATTGCCCAGGCTGCCATTAAAGTTCCAGTAAGCATCAGGGCAAAACTTAGCCACATCAGTTTCTTATTGGGCTCCTTTTTGAAATAGAATGCCATGGTCACATTGCCAAATGCCACCGCAAAGAATGTGGTAAGTACAATTGCATTAATAACACCGTGCAGGGTAAGACCCTGATAGTAATCCAGTTTGGCAAAGGAGGTTTGGTGCAATACACCTGCGCGATACACGGTTTGCATCAAACCATGATAAACACCCAGGGTCAACAGGGCAACCGGTATAGCCAGCTCAAGGAATATAATCCGTTTAAATGTTTTTGTTACTTGCATAGCTGATTAGTCTTGATTGTTATTTTGCTTCAGGATAATTGACAATTACCTGTGCACGCATATTTTGATGGCCTATTCCGCAATATTCATGACATATTATGTCGTAAACTCCGGGTTTATCAAATTTTACCGTGGTCTTGTTGATTGCTCCATATACTGCCATCATATTGACATTCTTTTGCGCAATATTGAATCCATGCACAACATCTTTGGAAGTGAGGTAAAAATCCACTTCACTGCCAACAGGAATATATATTTCTGATGGTTCAAATTGCCACATGGATGCTACTGAAAATACCTGGTATGTCTTTTCATCCAGCTTATTGACCTTGGGTACAGTATATGCCTTATCATAGGGAAGGCATTCAGGAACATCACTGCGATACTTATTTTTTGCATAGAGTAACGAAAAAACAAACAGGCCAATCAGTGCCAGTGTAATCATTATTACTCTTTTCTCTGATTTATCAATTGTCATATTGTGTTGATTTAAACCCTGTCAATCATTAAGGCATAGATGCCGTACCAGAACGCGAGGCAGAGAATGACCAGGAGGATGAAGAAGGCCATTGCACCTTTCGGTATGAATTTCTCTTCTGAATTATTTTCCATTATTTATTGATTTCGGGACCAAAAGTATTAGAGGGAGTTTGACGTTTTCATGACTTTAGGAAGGGCATTGGAATGATTATTCTCAGTGATTCAGCTGACAAAAATCAGGGAGAGGTATGACCATTGTCAGGCAGTACTTTAATTATCAGGGGTACATTTATAGTTTATTCTTAACCATCGATTATGGCCCAGCATCTGTTTCTAAAAACTATTGATATTACCCCTCAATCCCTTGTTTCAGATATTGTAGCGCTTGATTACAGAACGGCTGATGTGTTCCGCAGTCATGGTATAGAATATTGCTGCGGGGGCAGGCGGCCCCTTGAGGCCGCGTGTACTATAAAAGGAATTGACGCAGAAGTTGTGATGGCGGAAGTACAACTTGCAACGAGGAGTCTTTTATTACCCGGTAATTTGCCTTTTCAAAGTTGGAATATTGATTTTCTTATAGACTATATAATTAATATCCATCATCATTACCTTCGTCAGGCTCTGCCAGCTCTGAAAACCAGCTTAAAAAACTTTGCAGTTTCTCATGAAAAAAAGTATCCTGTTTATACGGATATACTCAATTACTACCAAAAACTGGAGGATGATATTTTTCCTCACATGACATATGAAGAAGAAGTGATTTTTCCTTACCTGAGGCAGGTGGCTCATGTTTATGACAGAAAGGAAAGTTTTGGAGGTCTATTTATTAAAACGCTTCGAAAACCACTGTCATCATTGATTGATCAGGAGCACAAAATTCTGGATCAATCAATTGGTAAATTCAGACAGCTTACTAATTATTACCAGTTACCAGAAAAAGCCTGTACCGAACAATTGGTAGTACTTTCCAAATTGAAAGGCCTGGATGATGACCTTGTTCAGCATATATACCTTGAAAACGGGATACTACTTCCAAGAGTGCAGGCAATGGAATTGAAATTGCTTTCAAATGTAACCTGACGTTTTACAATCAGGCAATTTCCCCTAACTTTCCATGAGAAACCCATACATGCCGGCAGAATTCTCGCATTTAACCTCTCTCTTTGAAAATGCAACCGAAGGGATCATTTTGACCAACGGTGTAGGAAAAATCGTTTTGGTAAATCCCGCGGCAGAGCGCATGTTCGGATACAATAGCGGTGAAATCATAGGCAAACCCATTGAAATTTTAATACCGGATAAAGTTAAGCCCCATCACCAGGAGTTGCGGGAGGGATTTTATGAAAAACCTTCCAACAGGGTTATGGGTCATGGGCGGGATCTGCGCGGAAAAACAAAAGATGGCATCAATATGCCGGTTGAAGTCAGTCTCAGTTATTACAGGAAGGATAAGGAGTTATTTGTAATTGCGTTTATTGTTGATATTACTAAAAGGAAAGAAATAGAGGATAGCATGATCAGGCAGCAGAAGGAACTTGAACGTGTTAGTGACCAGATCCGTAGATTGAATGCTGAACTGGAAGCGAAAGTGGAAGAAAGAACCCTTATCCTCAAAGAAGCGCTGGAACGGCTGGAACAATCACAATCAGAACTTAGTGATGCATTAAGTAAAGAAAAACAGTTGAACGAGATCAAAAGCAGGTTTGTATCCATGGCATCTCATGAGTTCAGGACCCCTTTGAGCACCGTTTTGTCTTCAGCTTCTCTCCTGGCAAAATATACTACCACTGAAGAACAGGAAAAGCGGATCAGGCATGTGGATAAGATAAGATCTTCGGTCAAGCATTTGAATGATATACTCGAGGATTTCCTTTCATTGGGCAAACTGGATGAAGGCAAGGTAAATAGCCATATTACCAGTTTTAATCTTAAGGAAGTTCTCGAAGATGTAACGGATGAATTAAAAGGACTGTTGAAGAAGGGTCAGCATATTGAACTTCATTATTCGGGACAGGAAACAATGGTGTCTGATAAAGGCCTTCTAAAAAATATCGTCATTAATTTGATTACCAATGCCATCAAATTTTCCGATGAAGACGGCGAGATTACTGTAAACGCGACTATTGACAAAGAAAATGGCACTATTAAAATCCAGGACCATGGTATTGGAATAGCTGAGGATGACCTGCAGCATTTATTTAGCAGTTTTTTCAGAGGAGCCAATGCCGTAAACATCCAGGGTACTGGCCTGGGCCTTCATATAGTTAATCGTTACCTGGAACTATTAGGCGGACAGGTTGCTGTAACCAGCAAATTGAATGAGGGTACTATTATTACAATCACCATTCCACAACGAAATTCAGAGTTATGAAATCTGTTTTAGTCATTGATGACAACCAGAATATCAGGGAAAATACTGCCGAAATAATGGAATTGGCGGGGTACAAAACACTAACTGCTGAAAATGGCAAGAAAGGAGTAGACATTGCCCTGAAAGAGAAGCCAGACATCATTATCTGCGATATCATGATGCCGGATCTGGACGGATATGGAGTATTACATCTGTTAAGGAAGAATCCTGAAACGCAGGATATTCCGTTTATTTTCCTTACAGCCAAAACGGAAAGAGCAGATTTCAGAAAAGGTATGGAAATGGGCGCTGATGATTTTGTTACAAAACCTTTTGAAGAAATTGAATTGCTGAATGCTGTTGAGATAAGGTTGAAGAAAGCGGATGTGTTAAATCAGAAATATTCACTTTCCCCCCAGGGGATCAACCAGTTCAGAAAGGATGTGAAGGATTCAGGGATAATTGCTCATTTAGGTGAGAATTATGATACATCCAGTTTTCATAAAAAACAGATACTTTACCAGGAAGGCAAGCGCCCGAAATTCCTTTATTATCTGGTAAAAGGAAAAGTAAAGGGGATTAAGACAAATGAAAATGGAAAGGATTATATCACAGATGTTTTTAGCGATGGTGATTTTATTGGATACGCCGCCCTGATTGAAGAAAGGAACTATGATGATAGCGCCATGATCCTGGAAGACGCTGAGATTATGGAGATACCCCGGGAAGATTTTCAGCAAATGATCTTCAACGATATTAATGTTGCCCTGAAATTTATCCGGATCATTACCCAAAATGTGAAGGAAAAAGAAGAAAGGCTAATCAGCCTTGCCTATAGCTCTCTCCGGAAAAGAGTGGCCAGAGCTTTGGTAGATCTGAATAACAAATACAATGCAACGGCAGGCAATAACCCGATTGAAGTATCCCGCGAAGATATTGCCCATTATGTAGGTACTGCCACGGAGTCACTGATTCGGACACTGAGTGATTTTAAAACGGAAAAGCTAATTGAGATTAAAGAGGGGAAAATTAGAATTGTGCAGGCGGATAAATTGAATAATCTCCTTTATTGAAGATCAATGATGTCCCGATCTGTAATTTCTTCTTTCTCAGGAATTGAGATTTCCCGACCATGCTCATTTTGTTTTTGAAGGCTCCAATTATCTGTTTTGGTAGTTTCCAGCCAAATCATCCCGGCTTTTCTTGATACCTGGGTATTTAACCCGAACAGGTTTTTAAGAGACTGCTCCAGTTCATAAACAGGCATCTCTTTCCTCAATTCAATCTCTCCCTGCTTTTTCAATCCGGCTGATGCTAATGAAGAACCAGGTAGTAAATTTCTTTTGGGAAAGGATGGGTTCAGATTATTTGAACTATGGAAATCCAGTTTCAGATAAGGATATGCTGTGTTAAAGGTCTCCTGTATATCGCCTATCCTCCCTTCTTTCGTTAAGACCAATTTTATCATTTTGTTACATTTTCACACAAATCTAGGTGCTGAACCAGTCAGCCTTAATGACTGAGGATACCGGGTTTGATGATTTTAATCAGCCCATCCTTTAATAATGGTCATAGGATTTCATTACCTGATCCCATCATCTTTGCTTAATAATCAGTTTGTAAGTATCCCAATTCATTTATTTAATGTTCTGCAATGAAAAAGATTCTATTGGCATTTGATGGGTCCCATTATTCTGAAGGGGCCCTGCTTTTTGCCAAAAAACTAAATGAAAGAAATCCGGTGCTGGTAACGGCATCCTTTCTGCCGCTGGTTGATTGCGCCAACATCTTGAGTTATTCCGGGGGCAGCCAACATGGAAATGAATTTATTCCTTTTGTGGAGGATTCAAAAGCAGAAAATATAAAAAAGAATATTTACCGGTTTGAGGAATTCTGTCATGAAAATCATTTGAGGTTCCGCGTACATAAGGACTATTTTAATTTTGCCATTCCTGAACTGAAAAAAGAAAGCCGGTATGCAGACCTGGTGATCATCAGCAGTGAATTGTTCTATGAACAGGCAGGCACTATCAAACCTAATGAGTACCTGGAGGAGGTGCTTCATGAGGTAGAATGTCCAGTTATGATTGTGCCTGAAAAATTTGACTTCCCCAGGAGCAATATTCTTTCGTATGATGGTTCAGAAGATTCTGTTTTCGCCATCAAGCAATTTGCCTGGTTATTTCCCGAATTTGCGGAACTGCCTACCACACTGGTTTATGGTGGAAAAGAGGAAAGTGATTTCCCGGATGAACAATATATCAGAGAGCTCATTAGTGCCCATTATCCACAGACGACCTGGATAAAACTGGATGCAAATCCAAAAAAGCATTTCGCAACATGGGTATCTGAAAAGAAAGGAGCTTTTCTGGTAAGTGGTTCATTTGGTCGTGGTGATCTGTCAAGGATATTCAGGAAAAGTTTTATAACGGAGGTAATTGCCGAGCATCACTTACCCGTCTTCATAGCACATCGGTGACAGTAAACCTATTGGATGCGAGCAGCTCCTGCAGACAGAAAATGAACAAAGCACCCAATATTTTATGTGGGCATTTAAAATCACCTAACAATAATTTATGATAGGCAGATTAAACGATGAGCAAATTGAGGAGTTATTGAATTCAAATAATATCGGCAGAATTGGATGCAGGGATCATGAGCTGGTCTACGTGGTTCCTATTAATTATATATATGAGGGTAACAGTATTATTGCACATTCGGTGGCGGGAATGAAGATAGAAATGATGAGAAAGCATCCTAATGTCTGTTTTCAGGTAGACCAGATAAAGGATTACAATAATTGGAAGAGCGTGGTTGCCTGGGGCCAATATAAAGAACTTATTGAGGAACGGGAAAGATATGAAGCTATGAAATTGTTTGTTGAACGGACGCTGCGACTTAAGATCAGTGAAACGGCCATTGCGCCGGAATTGTCTGATCACAGGGTACATCCAAGATCACCAGGAAATATCAAGCCGGTTATATACCGTATCCTATTGGAAAAGAAAACGGGGAGATATGAGCATTTATAAACTGTTAAAGGATCGACACGGAAGGCTGCCATGAAAAGATATTTCAAGAATAAAGACAGATTCTCTGATCAGGTAGCAAAGTAATGGTGGTTATCGCTTTTTTCATAGCGTCCTGATTTTTGCATTAATCGTATGCGAAAAATTATACCCTGAACTTCTGCTTCATTTTCGGATGTGAATGGCCATTGTGGTGATAAATGCATGGTTTCACTGCTTGAAACAGGCAATTTGCGTTCTTCAAGACAACGGACCGCATGTTGCCGTTCTTTACCTGCCGGCAGTTCCTGGAAAAGTCCCCAGGCCACTACACTTTGCCAATTGGAAAGATTCCTGGTATTATCAACTTCAAAACAAACCTCTGGGTTCTTGCGCATCATTCCAAGCTTCATCCCTTCCACGGAACGGACATAAATATATTCTCCGTCATAGGCGTAGCTCACCGGAACTACATAAGTTATGCCATTTGCATGGCAGCCAATACGTCCCACAATTTGCTGTTGCAGCAATTCTTCAATCTGGACACAGGTTAATTTTCCAAACATGGTAATTCTTTTTTGCAATTTAACACCGGGACTTGGGCCTTTTTGCTGAGAAATGTCAATTAACTGCCTGATAATGCTCATTCTAATCGCTGCTGATAATTATCAGTACCAGGTGTGACCTGTATTCTTTCTTTAGTTTTTCTGGCTTTCTATATTTACTATTATTATAAATGATACAAGGAAACATCCATGGCTACTATATTGGATGCTGATAATCTTTTTGAGAAGATTTGGTAATTAATTAAAGAGCCGAACTATATATTATGATGGCTGAACAATTATTACAACAGTTCAAATGGGAGGCGGCATCCTGGAAGCGCCAGCTGGATTTTATCCAGATGGAGAACGCCTGGTTGAAATCCCGGATAGCTGAACTGGCAACGGATAATATACCCCAGGAATTATTGCCTGAAGTTGATAGATTCCAAAGTAATTCAGTAGGGGATGATTATGCAATAACTCAATTCAAACGGTACCTGGAAGTATTTATGAATGATTTGAATATATCCAATTGCAAAGATCTGGATATAATTCAGGCATTTAAAAGGCAGGGTTTAATCAGGGATAATATTGAAAGGCTTGAACATGATTTCAAAATATTAAAAAGGGAATTCAATCAGTCTATGCTGAGGCAATTATAATATATCGGATCACCGCCTGATTGCAAACCATGGCTTTCTACTGAAAGTTACCAAGCCCCTAAAAATAGATTTCAGGTTAAGTAGCAAAACTGCTCACCTCAATAATTGCATCTGCAAATTCTTTCGGCGCTTCCTGCGGCAGATTATGACCAATGCCTCCTTCAATAAGCTTATGCTTATATTTCCTTTTGAACTTTGCAGCATATATACTGCTATCTGGATGAGGAGCGCCATTTGCATCACCTTCCATCGTAATGGCAGGCATTGGGATCACAGGTGCAGCTGCAAGACGCTGTTCAAGCCCATTATATTTTGCTTCCCCTTCTGACAGGCCAAGGCGCCAGCGGTAATTATGAACTACAATACTAACATGATCAGGATTGTTGAAGGATGTTGCCGTTTTTTGAAATGTGGCTTCATCAAAGTTCCATTTAGGTGATGCAATCTGCCAGATCAATCTATTGAAATCGTTTGTATATTTTTCGTACCCTGCACGTCCCCGGTCCGTTGCAAAATAGAACTGGTACCACCATTGCAATTCTGCTTTAGGCGGCAAAGGTTGTTTCCCGGCCTCCTGATTGCCGATCAGGTACCCACTTACCGATACCATTGCCTTGCATCTTTCCGGCCATAGCGCTCCTATAATATTGGCGGTGCGCGCACCCCAGTCAAATCCCGCAATGATTGCTGATTTAATTTTCAGCGCATCCATCAGGTGGATGATATCTGATGCCAGTGCAGATGGCTGGCCATTTCGCAATGTTTCAGTGGAAAGGAATCGGGTAGAGCCAAAACCACGGAGATACGGCACAATTGAACGAAAACCTTTTGCCGTCAGCTGGGGTACTACCTCCGTGAAACTATGAATATCATAAGGCCACCCATGCAGGAGAATTACCACCGGTCCATCTGCCGGTCCTTCGTCTGCATACCCGATATTTAAATCCCCTGCATCAATCTGCTTTATATTTTCAAATGTAGCGATTTCAGTTAGATTACTTCCTTTCATGCCATTAACGTTTGCATTTTCGATACGATCCTGATCTAATGAGATCATTGCCAATTGTCCGGCGGCAAGAGTCTTAACTGAATCACTTATAAATTCCCGGCGACCATAATTGTTATTCTTTGCCATTTATTGTAAAATAGTTTACTGGTTAAAATAGATCCTATCTGTTATCCAGCCAATGCAGGAAACTGGTTGCCTTTTCTTTTGGAACTATCAGTTTTTCCTTTGTGGGCACAATTACATTGATCAACAGTTTTCGATTGAAATAGTGTTCTACTTCTTTTATGACATTAAAGCTCACAAGGTATTGTCTGTTGAGACGGAAAAACCTTTTATTGGGTAATAGATGCTGTATTTGCTCCAATGAATAATTAACAAGAAACTCGATGTTAGAAAAGGTTACAATATTTGTAGATTCATTTTTTACGTAGAAGTATGCAATATCTCCTGTGCGTATGCTGATATATTTATTGTTCTTAAAAACCAGGAAACTTTCCTTGCCTGTGACAACATTTAATTTTATTAAGAAGTCTTCCAGGTTTTCCAGGCTGTATTGCTGTCGCAAATTTGGCTTTTTATCACCAGAGGCAAATGCAGTGGCTGTTTCGATGTTTGCTTTCGGCCTCAGGGTAGTATAACGCAAGGCTATTCCGTTTGTGGTCAGTCTATGTTTCATATCAATAGGTTTTATTTCATTTATTCAAATAACAGAAAGGGAAGCATTATGAATAATTTCATATTGGCCTAATAAATTGGTTCGTTATGTATATTCTGATACTTCCCAGGTGGTGATCTGGATCCCTGAAAGGAGGAGACTGGATATCACTTTGTCTTGCCTTAACAAATTACGAAGAATCAAAGAGA
>JAJKIP010000115.1 GCA_021154405.1 Segetibacter sp.
ATCAGTAATGAAAAAACTTACCGATGCAGGCTGCGGGAAAGAAGTAGTAGGCCTGGTTATTCCAACGGGTTATAGTTTCAATCTTGACGGGACCACTATTTATCTGAGCATGGGAATTATCTTCCTTGCCCAGGTGTTTAATATTGATTTGAGCCTCGGACAACAGCTTACGATCATTGGCATTTTACTGCTGACCAGCAAAGGAGCTGCAGGTGTGTCTGGCAGCGGATTTATCGTACTGGCATCCACACTCACCGCTTTAAAAGTAATTCCACTGGAAGGTCTTGCCCTGCTGATTGGCGTGGATCGATTCATGAGTGAAGGCAGGGCTATTATCAATTTTATCGGCAATACCATTGCTACCGTCATAATTGCAAAAAGTGAAAAGGAGATTGATGAGGAAAAATATCGGGCGGTCGTTGAAAAGAGGGGCAAGGCAGAGAAAGCAACTGTTGGACCTACGCTCCTACAGGACAAAGTAGGTGAATTATATTGATAGGTTTCCCATAGCTCGAATAGCATTTGGGACAGTCGCGAATAAAACGCGCCGCTGATATTCAGTCGCTTTTTTGGATAAATAGGGCTGAAATGGCCTGCCCGTCCGGAGTTTGGCAGGGAAGGCTTGTAAGTATCACAAATATTTTAAATCTTGTGACTGCAAAATCCAAATCATGAAAACCGCACTGACTTTTACCAGGTGGACCCTCGCCATATTACTATTACTTACCTCCATAGTTGGCTTTACCGAAGGAGATATTGCTCCAGCCATTATTTGCGTTATCATGGCCTTATTACTATTACCTCCCGTAGCAGCGCTTTTATTTAAAAAACAGCTTAATCCTGCAATTGCAAATTCACAGGGAATGAATGCAGGTACAGTTACGGCTTTTACGCCAGTTCAACCTGTAAGCCAGGAAACCGGCACACCTGTTCAGACGGAGGTGGCTGACAGCAACCCACCTGCCGAAATCAAACAGGCAGCCGAGCCAGCCAAAGTGGCTAAAAGATCTGGCGGCCTTTTCGGTTGGTTCAAAGGATGGGGTTCTTCCATTAAAACTGCTATGGCCCTGGAAGGCTGCATTAAACAGTTTCCCAGTATCAATCCTGCTTCACTGAATAAATTGTTACAGACAAAACCAAAATGGAGGGCAGGAGATGCAGAAATGATCCGCAAAAGAATTATCGATAAATATGATAATAAAGTAAATGCTGATAATGTGGACAGCCTTGGTCAACGTTACCTGGATTTTTATAAAACAATTTTCCCCGGGCATAATGGCCAGGAGATACTTCATAAAATAAGTGTTAGCAGGGTGGAAGCATTCCTGTTTACAAAAGTTAATGATGACGAAGCACTTGATCCATCAGAGATCGAAGAAATTATCAGCTATAGCAAATCCCTGGAAGTGTCGGATTTTGATTCCAAAGAGAAAATCCGCCAGGATTATGATTACTACATCACTAACTGGGAACTCGATAATAAAGTATTTACAGGACTGCAATCTGATTTCATGCTGGATAAGAATGAGCAGTGTATCTACAAGGTAGAGAAATGCGAACTCGTAAAACGTAAATCAGTTACCCGTAGCATTAGTTATGGAGGAGCCTCTTATCGAATGAAATTAGGGAAGGGTCTGAGTTACCGGGTTGGCGCAACCAGCGTATCAACTCAGAAAGAAACTATTGAAGTATCCGAAGGATATGGTTTGCTCAATGTTACTTCTAAACGTTTGCTTTTTAAAGGTAAAGAAGGAGTCGTTGCCATTAATACCAGCACTATCCTTGACATGGAGCCATTTAAGGATGCGGTGATCATACATAAAACAACCGGCAAGCCTATTAGCATAAATACAGCTGATGGTTTGACGTTGTACAAGTATTTGCGGTCTGCAACCAGGAATAAGAGATAAGAAATAAGTAATCAAAAATCCGCGAACCTTAAAAACATTTGAGTCTCTGAAAATTCAGAGGCTTTTTTATTGTCCGGGGTTAAACTTCATTTACAATTTGAACCCTGCAAGAGTATTGTCAATTAAATGCTCAATTTCCAGGAAATTGTTTGAAAGTCTCAATACTTGATTTGGAAAATTTTTCGGATCCAGCGATACAGATCCCTGCATAAGTGTTAGCGGGCCAAATTCGATACTTACATTTTCCCATTTATGTGAAAACTCTTTGAATTCTTTTCGAAAAATCTCAGCAAACTTCCTGCTTTCTATTTTATACCCTTTTAGCTGGCGCAACTTCAGGGCGTGAATATTATAGAATAGCTTTTCCTTTTTTGCTGGATCAACCCAGATTGAAAAAAATATCCTTGAAGGAGAGGTTACAGGGTCTTTAGAAGGATTCGCCCAGGGGTTCTTAAAAATTTTCAGAACATCACATTGCAGGAATTTTCCAATCCAGATATTCAGCTGTTTTTGATCAAGCAGCTTCCTGTCCATTTGATCCACCGCTTTTTGGAATCCTTTTCTGTATAAACTGCTGTCCATTGGATAATAATTTTCGACTGGCAATCCCACTATCCCTACATCCATCAGCAAAACAAAGACATTCAACGGAATTTCCTTTAATTCTTTCTGTCCTTAATTGTATGTAATTAAATCATTTTGCGCAGACCACTTAGTGCCCCAGAAAGCTTTACCAAAATTCGCTTCCATTTGTCCCGTTCTGCGGTAAGTCCTAAACAGGCTATTTCACGCAAATGCTTTAAAACTATGGTACAGGGATTATTTATTGTACCTGGATTGGCAGGTAATTTGAGTTCCATTAGATTCATCAATCCGGCAAAATATGGATCAGGCATTAACCTCTACAAAACCTGCGACAAAAGCCCCAAAGGCTCTTGAACAAATTAATTCCGAATTAAATACGGCAGATATTCTTGTTGAGAAACTCATAGCCTGGAAGGTTGAACAGGTGTTCTCTCTCGTAGGTGATGGAGTCAATCCAATTTTTGAATCATTAAGAAAGCACCGGGATAAAATTCGTCTTATTACAGTGAGGCATGAAGAAGCTGCAGCATTCATGGCAACGGGATATGCTAAAGCAACTGGCAAATTGGGAGTATGCCTTGCAACCAGTGGTCCTGGCGCCGTTCATTTAATGAATGGATTATATGATGCGGCAATGGAAAATGCACCGGTTCTGGCAATAACCGGATCAGTATACCACGATTTACTTGGAACTCATTTTATTCAGGAAGTAGATACAGTGGCAATGTTACAGCCAATTGCCATATATAACCAGTTAGTGACCGGGCCTGTTCATGCGCTTACTGTTATTGATCTGGCGTGCAGAACAGCGTTAATGGAACCTGGCGTAGCGCATATTACCATTCCAACTGATATACAGCAGAAGCAATTAAAGGAAGATAAGCACTCTATGAAGGCAGGTGAGCTTACCGGCTCTTCAACCGTATTGCCCCGGAAGGATACGCCACCTGAAGAAGAAATTCAACGGGCTGCTGATCTGTTAAATGCCAGCAATAAGATTATGATATTGGCTGGTCGGGGTGCAATTGGTGCAAGCACGGAGCTGGAAGCGCTTGCAGAGAAACTGGGCGCACCAGTTGCAAAGGCATTACTTGGCAAGGCATTATTGCCTGATGATTCACCATATACAACAGGTGGCATCGGACGATTGGGCACCCTGCCTTCAAAACAAATGATGGAAGAATGTGAAACACTATTAATTCTGGGAAGTAACATGCCATATCTTGAATATTACCCAAAGCCGGATCAGGCAACTGGTATCCAGGTAGACCGTGATGCAGGCCGGCTTGGTCTCAGGTTTCCCATTGAGGTTGGCCTTCATGGCGATGTAGGTTCTACGTTGCGGGAGTTACTGCCAAAAATAAATTACCATAAAGACAGGGGATTTCTTCAAAAAGCACAACAGCAGGTTAAAGAATGGAAGGAGAAAATGAAGGAACTGGAAACAGATAATCGATCCCCGATTCAACCAGCTTTTCTTGTTTCAGAACTATCCAGATATATAAAAGATGATGCGCTGATTGCAATAGATACAGGAGCGCATACAGTTTTTACAGCCAGACATTTTGCCGTTAAGAAAGATCAGCAATTGGTTGTGTGTGGAAATTTGGCCAGTATGGGGCCAGCCTTACCCTATGCGATTGCCGCGCAGCTCGCGTTTCCCGAAAGACAATGCATTGCAATTTGCGGTGATGGAGGGTTAACTATGCTGATGGGGGAACTGGCAACTGCAGTTTATTATAGACTGCCAATAAAGGTGATCGTTTTTAAAAATAATCAACTGGCAATGGACCGGTTTGAACAGGAGGAAATTGGAGGCAAGAAATACGGAATCGACTTACATCCTATTGATTTCAAAAAGATCGCAGAAGCATGTGGGGCCAGGGCATTTCATTGCGACGATCCTTCAAGACTTGCTGATACGTTATCAGAAGCTTTTCAGTTATCCCAATGCGTTTTGATAGAAGTAGATGTTGATCCGGATGCTGCTCCTGATCCACCAGAGAAATTCAAATAATAAAAGGCTGCACTTTAACTGCAGCCTTTTTGATTATAGTCTTGACCTAAATGGCCTTTCGTTTATAAGCTCTAACTGTAACGGAGGCAAAAATCAGCATGATCACCCCAGCCCGACCGGTACAAATGCATCCGATAAAAATGTAAGCGGGAATAGAGTAACCATCGGAATACCGGTAGTCGTGATGGCAAGGATTCTAAAAAAGCCTGCCTTCGTAAATACCGCCTTTCGGTGAGTCTTATCTTCCCTGCTAAACACTACTTTTGCAAACCGGTTCCGTTCGGTAAATCAGACTATTATTTTAAGTTTTTAATTATAACATTACCAAATGAATCCAAATAAAGCATTATGGGAGAAGGGCGACTTCACGCAAATCGCCGATACCATGCGGGAAAGCGGCACAGCGCTGGTTGCCAAATTAGGTGTTACCAAAGGTTTGAAAGTTCTTGACCTTGGTGGGGGAGATGGTACTACCGCTCTTCCGGAAGCCAAACTGGGCGCCGATGTCACAGTGGTTGATATTGCATCTAATCTTGTACAAGCTGGTAATGCCAGGGCTAAAAAAGAAGGACTCTCCAATATTGTTTTCCAGGAGGGTGATGCCACAGATCTCAAAGATCTCAAAAATGATAGCTTTGATCTTGTCGTCAGCATTTTCGGTGCCATGTTTGCGCCAAAGCCTTTTGATGTAGCCAGCGAAATGGTTCGTGTTACAAAACCGGGCGGTCGCATTGTAATGGGTAACTGGATACCAGGCGATCCAACATTTGTTGCACAGATACTAAAAATTAGTTCTGCTTACACACCTCCGCCACCGGAAGGATTTGTTAGCCCGATGCTTTGGGGTGTAGAAGATAATGTTAGTGAAAGGTTTGTAAAAGCAGGTATTCCAAAAGAGAATATTTCCTTTGTAAAAGACAGCTTCCGGTTTGAAGCTTCTTATTCACCTACAGAATTTGTACAAAAATTTAA
>JAJKIP010000116.1 GCA_021154405.1 Segetibacter sp.
AAAATTTTGTACTGCCGTTTTCAAGTAGATGATCACTGTAGGCTGTTTTGTCAGTTTTATAAGCATTGGGCCAAAGATGCAACCATATAAATCGAAGTGTGTCGGGGGAATTGTTAATATATTCAATTCTTTCAAAACCAGTCAGGGAATTCTCTTTATCATTCAGTGATACATCAATGGAATAATTTACCTGTTGCTGCCAATACCCAGTCTGTGCAGTACCCATCAGGGACAGCAATAAAATAATAACCAAAAGAAAGAATGGTCTCACAAGCTGGATATTTGGTTTGTCCGCCGCGGCGGATTAAAAGTTCCCTTTCTGATCGAGTAACTTAAAAATTTCATCAGTGCCTTTGCTCAACTTTTTCTCAAACTCGGCCTTCAGGTCTTCCGGGTAGGGATGTTTGAATTTCCAATCGTCGAAATATTGCCTGATAATTTCATCCATTTTATCCTGGCCAACTGCCACCTCTACAAGATACATCCATACTGCGGTTTTTAGATAGATCACCGTAGCATAATCATCTTTATTGGGGAATGCTGCAGAAGGCGTTTCAATTGCTTCGGTAGTGGGTATCTGGGAGATCGCACCATAAATAGCAGACTCGAATTCCGGAAGGGATTTCTGTTTTACTTCTGTGGGTATTGCATTGCCAAATATACTATTGGCCCTGTACTTTTCAGCTTCGTAGCGAAACTGATAATAGGTGTTCATTCCTTCGTCCATCCACGCATGGTCCCGTTCATTGGTGCCCAGGAAACCGTAAAACCAGTTATGACCCACTTCATGGGTAATTACTCCGTCCAATTCTTCTTCACCAGCCTTGGGACTTGTGATCAGGGTAATAGTGGGGTACTCCATACCTCCAGACATAACATTTTTGGGGCCTTCTACCGCCTGGGCAAGTGGGTATTGATATTCGCCGATCCAGCTTGAATAATGCCGGATGGCATCTTCTACAAATAATACACTTTTACGCCAGTTGGCATTGCCATTTTCATGACCATAGGTAAATACATCGATTACTTTGCCAGATGTCAGGGCTGCTGTATCATACCGAATGATAAAGTCTTTATCTGCAAACCATGCAAAATCATGCGCATTGTCAAGTTTGTATTGCAGAACTTTCGTACCGGAAGCAGCAGGAGTATATTTTACGTTTTTATTTGAATCCAAAAAATTAATCCTGCCTATCTCTTTATACTTATTTAATTCTTCCGGATTCTGGAGAGAACCTGTGGCGCCTACAACATAGGATGCCGGTAATGTAATGTTTACAGTAAAGTTTCCGTATTCACTATAGAACTCACCCTGGTCAAGGTAAGGGAACTGGTGCCATCCTTTGCGATCATATACTGCAGGTTTTGGATACCATTGACAGATCATATAAGAATTTCCAAGATGACCGCTCCTTGATGAATAGGTAGGGATCTTTACAACAAAAGGAGTGGAGATCTTTATCTTTTCCCCCGGCCGTAATGTTTTCGGAAGTATGAGTTTAATGATATCGATATTTTCCGGATCAGGTTCTGTTTTTGCACTCACTCCATCTACCTGGAAACTGATGCTGTCAATAGCACCTTTGTCCTTCATGTCCTTCCATCTCTTCTTCCCGTCTTTATCGCGCATGATCTGTTTGGCATAAGCTGTATTTTCATTCCGATAGGCATTTGGCCAAAGATGAAACCAGATAAAGTCAATCTTGTCAGGAGAGTGGTTGATATACTCAAGGTTAAGCATGCCCTTCAGTGTATGATTGCGATCATTGAGTGAGACATCAATAGTATAATTTACTTCCTGTTGCCAATAATCTTTTTGGGCGTTCGCCAGGAATCCGGCAAGTGTTACCAACAGGGCAAGAAATGTTCTTTTCACAAGGTTTGTATTTTGTCAAAAATAGCTCCTAAAATCCGCATTCACAAGCAGGTAGGCAGGGTGGTAGAGGTCATTTCCCTTTCCCTTTAAAGATGATCCGGAGAGTGTGGATCATGATCTTGAAATCAAGGGCCAGGGAGATGTTTTCAATGTACAGTAAATCAAACTTGCAGCGTTCCACCATTTCTTCAACGGATGAGGCATAACCAAATTGCACCATTCCCCAGCTGGTAAGACCGGGCTTTACTTTTAGCAAATATTTATAGTAGGGGAAGCGTACGATGAGCTGGTCAATATAGTAACGGCGTTCCGGACGTGGGCCAACAAGGCTCATATCTCCTTTTAGAATATTCCAGAGCTGAGGCAATTCATCCAGTCTCCATTTACGCATTACTTTCCCCCATTTTGTTATACGCGGATCATTGTCTGAAGAAAGGGCAGGTCCATTTATTTCCGCATCATTTTTCATTGAGCGAAACTTATACATGGTAAAGGGCTTTCCTTTATAGCCTACTCTTTCCTGTGAAAAGAAAATGGAACCTTTGGAGGAAAACCATACCCTGATGACAACATATAATAGTAGCGGAGAAAGAATAATAAAACCAGCAATCGCAGCCAAAACATCCACCAGACGTTTTATATGCTGTTGCCATTCCGGCATAAGCCCGGTCTTTACATCAATGAGTGCAGCACCGAGTACATTGATTGTTTTTACGGAACCGGAAAGAATATCCAGTGAATCCGGCTGGATCTTGATCTCCACATCTTTTTCGCTAAGCCGGGCAATAATGGATTCCACCATTGGTTTCTCCGTTTTTTCAAGAGCTAATACCACCTGGCGAATGTCTTTTTCATCGATCACCGTTTCCAGCTCATCAATGGTACCCAGTTTTGGAAGGAATTCCTGGATAGAAACCTGTCCGTTATTATCAGGAGGAATAAAACCAATATATCGAAAACCCCCATCATGCAGGTTCTTCTCTGTTTCTTTATAAACACTTATCGCTTTATTCTGAGCGCCGATCATTAAGGTATTGAATACAATTTCTCCATTGAGCAACTGTTCTTTCACTTTATTGAGCAGCAGCCACCGGCCAAGGAATATCAGCAGGAAATGAATGCCAAACAGTGCAGAGAACGCTGCATAATAATAAGGATAATTATCCCGGACATCATTCAGGATCAAAGCAAAAAAGATGATGATACAACCAATGAATATCACAATAAAGCTGGTAATGAATTCCACCAGCCTTGATTTTTTATAGAGGGAGTGATAGGAACCTACCAATGCAAACAGGCAGAGCCAGGCGAGGGGAATAAAGATAACACCCAGCCAGAATCTTTCATTGATCTGCAATTCTCCTACAGCATCTTCGATAGTTTGTCTAAGGATTGCTTTCCGGGCAAAAAAGAAAATGGTCCAGGCAATTACCCCCATGATGTAGTCAAGCAGGGCGTACCAGCCGTTACCTATGGGTTTGGTACTAAACATCAGCGGGTAATAACATTATTGCCAATTTTAGCCAGGATCTGGTGAGCTACATCCATAGCCATATAGCCGTCCGTTTCTGAAACGATGGTTTTTGTATTATTAAGAATTGCGTCGCGGAATTCTTCGAGTTCTTTTTTTATGGCATTAACTTCCGGAACAGCGGGGTTGTCCATGGCGATGGTTTTTTTACCGGATGGAGTTTCTATATCAAAAGTAAAAACATTGGAATCTCTGGCTTCTTTAAGCTTGATGATCTCTGATTTTTTATTCAGGAAATCAATGCCTATGTAGGCGTCTTTCTGGAATAGCCTGATCTTCCTCATTTTCTTCATGGAGATGCGGCTGGAAGTAAGATTGGCCACACAGCCATTGTTGAATTCAATGCGTACATTGGCAATATCAGGAGTATCGGTCATCACCCCAACGCCACTGGCAGATATGCTTTTTACATCGCTTTTTACAATGCTCAGGATGATATCAATATCATGGATCATCAGATCTAATATTACGCTAACCTCTGTACCCCGGGGGTTAAACTGTGCCAGGCGATGTACTTCAATGAACATTGGGTTGAGCTGCCGGTCTTTTACGGCCAGGAAAGCAGGATTGAAACGTTCTACATGGCCTACCTGGAACTTGATGCCAGATTCTTCCACAAGCTTTACAAGCTGACCGGCCTCCTGCATGGTATTGGCAAGCGGCTTTTCAACGAATACATGCTTTCCTTTTTTAATTGCTTTTTCGCACCATTCAAAATGGTAATTGGTTGGGGCTACCACATCAATGGCGTCACAGGCGTTCATTAACAGATCGGCATCCAGGAACCGGGGAATCTGGTATTTCTCAGATACCTCTTTGGCAGCATCGTCATTGGGGTCATAGAAACCTACTATCTCTACATTCTTGATTTCCTTCCAGTTATTAAGGTGAAACTTCCCTAAATGTCCTACTCCGAAAACCCCGATTTTGACCATACCCGTGCAGTTTAAGGGGGCAAAGATAATGAAGGAAAGGTTGTGGGATGAACAGGAGAATTTACAAGCCTGGTTTTAGATAAGTTATTGAGAATTATGAAACAGTCTGAGGCAGATCAAATCCAAAACTGGTTCCAATACCTATCTCGCTCTTTACCCAGATATGGCCGCCCTGCGCTTCAATAAATTCTTTTGAAATGGCAAGTCCCAATCCCGTTCCTCCGGGCTTTGAACCGGGCACTTTGAAGAAGCGGTCAAATATCCTGGAAACATATTCTTCAGGAATTCCAGATCCCTGGTCGCTAACAATAAATTGAATCTGGTGCTGCTCCTTTTTCAGTGTGATCTCGATATTGCTTTTTTCCGGTGCATACTTTATGGCATTTGTCAAAAAGTTATTCAGGACCCAGGTCGTTTTCTCGGCATCGGCTTTTATGGATCCCAGATCCTTTTGAAAGTTGCTGGTGATCATTACGTTTTTTTCTTTTGCCTGCGTCCTTACTGAATTTATAGCTGCTTCTGCAATTGGAACAGGGTCAGTTTCCGATACATCCAGTTGAATCTTGCCGGATTCCACCTGTGACATATTCAATAGTTCGCTGAGGATCCTCAACATTCGCTGGTTATCCTGTTTTAGATTGTGGAGAAGCTCAATTTGTTCAGTGGATAGTTTACCTGTCCGTTCATCCTCCAGGAGTTTGAGGCTAAAATCAGAAGAAGCGAGTGGTGTTTTAAGCTCATGCGATATGGTGGCAATGAAATTGGTTTTGGCCACGTCCAGCTCCTTAAAAGAGGTAATGTTTCGCAAAACCATCACCCTGCTGCTCAAATTGTCCTCTGATATCTCCATTACTTCTTTGGTAAAATAGTTCTCGCGATTATCCAGCACAATCTTGAAAGGAATATTTCCCTTTTCCTCAATCAGGAACCGGAACAGATCATTCCTTTTGCTGACTTCCGCAACAGATTTACTTACCAGTTCCTTTGCCTGTAAACCCAGCAACTGTAATGCCTGATCATTGGCAAACAGTATTGTATCATTCTTATCAATCCCAATACTCGCCTCCTTCAGGCTTTTGATCACAGCTTCAGCCCTTGTTTTTTCAAAAATGATCTTATTCAGGTTGCTGTTTTCAAAATATTCAAGTCGTTCAGCCATATCGTTAAAAGATTGAGCCATCTGGCCAAATTCATCTTTGCGGTCCAGGTGGATCCTGTGTTGATAGTTTTTTCTGCTGATTTCCTTAATGCCTTCCGTTAATGCATTGATAGGATTTGTGAGTACAGCAGGAAAATTGAATGAAAAGGTAAAACCAACAAGGAATACAATTGCAGCCAGAAAAGAAATATAGGTTAATGCTTTATTTGCGGTATCTGCAGCTTTTTGGTTCTTATGTTCTATGGCCGCCATATTTAAAGTGAGAACATGTTGGATGCCAGATCTGATTTGGGTTTCAACTAAAGAATCACCTTTTTCATAACTTTCAAAGGCCTGCCTGATTTCACCAGTTGCTTCTTTTTCTCCAGCTTCGGTGATATTGGTCTCCTGCAGCTTCAGAATGCTGTCAAAGAGTATCATGGAACGAAGCCTGTCAATTGTTGTACTGTCCAGGATACGTTGTAGACTATGGCAATAATTCAGGGATTCATAATTATTTTTTACAATCTGGTTGCTATCATTTTTTAGCCTCACCAGGTGGAAAATTCCAATTCCGCAGGATAGAAGCACCAGGAGAAAAAGGAAAAAGGTCCCCAGCCGTATCTTATTTTTTACTGTGGTTGACATCAGGATAATATTACCAGGTCTACTTCATTTTTTGAAAGTGTCTTAAGTAACTGGTTGAACAGACCGGTTCTCAAAATGATCTGCCAAAGTTTGAGATGCGGCTTTCCTATACAAACTGTAGTGACATCTTTTTCTTCTATAAGTGCTATAATGCCCAACACTATATTATCAGCTTTTTTCTGGATCACCTCACCTCCCAGCTCCGTTGCATTCTTAAAATTATTGATTAAATGCCGTTGTTTTGCCAACGGTATCTTATCTGGTGCTTCCCTGGGCGTTTGTACATATAAAACATACCATTTGCTGTTATAATAAGATGCGAGCCGTGCAGTTTTCCGAATAATTGCCTGTGCAGTTTCATGGTTAGAGGAGATACATGCTACAAACCGCTCATGCCGCCAGGCCTTTTCTTTAGCCGTAATCTCATAATCAACTTTTCTTTCCACCTGGCCGGCCACTTCTTTCAATGCCAGTTCCCGTAATTGAAGGATCTTTTCCGGCCTAAAGAAATTTTGCAGGGCCTGGTGTACCTTGCCTGAATCATATATTTTTCCTTCTTTCAGCCGGTTAATGAGGTCATCAGCGCTCAGGTCTATATTGATCACTTCATTGGCTATCTGTAATAGCTTATCAGGTACTCTTTCTTTAACATCTACGCCGGTTATGGCTTTCACATCCTCATTGATACTTTCAATATGCTGGATATTAACGGCCGAAATAACATCAATTCCTGCATCCAGTATTTCCAATACATCCTGCCAGCGTTTTTCATTCTTACTTCCGGGAATATTTGTATGCGCCAATTCATCAATAATCACAAGATTCGGATGCAGCAAAAGAATGGCCTGAACATCCAATTCTTCCAGTTGCTTGCCTTTATAAAAGACCTTCCGCCTTGGAATCACGGGTAATCCTTCCACCAGTTCATGAGTTTCCTTGCGATTATGGGTTTCAATAAATCCGACTTTGAGGTTGACTCCATTTCGCAAAAGATTGTGTGCTTCCTGCAGCATACGGTATGTTTTACCTACGCCGGCACTCATTCCGATGTAAATCTTCAACCTGCCTTTACCAGCCAGGTTGTTTTGAAGTAATTCCGTATTTGTTTCTATTTGCCCCATGCAAACGAGGATTAAAGGTAGAACTGTTGCCGGTTTGGAACTCCTTATTTAAGTTCATCCAATGCAATATTCAGTTTGAGAACATTGACCTTTGATGGCCCAAGAATTCCAGCCAATGGTTTATCAACATGGCTATCAACAAGCGATTTAATTTTGTTTTCCTGAATATTGCGGATGGCCGCTATTCGTTTTACCTGTATATAAGCAGCCGCAGGTGAAAGGTCCGGGTCCAGTCCACTGGCACTTGCAGTGACAAGATCAACAGGAATTTGTTCCTTTCTTACACCTGGATTGTGCGCCAAAAAACTGTCGATCCTGTCCTGTACCTGTTTTAAATACTCGGGATTAGAAGGTCCTTTATTACTTCCGCCGGACCCTG
>JAJKIP010000117.1 GCA_021154405.1 Segetibacter sp.
AACATATCAGCACATGTGATTACTGGACTCTGGATCAAACAGGTACTGCTTCTACGCTTAACGTAACACTGAACTGGAATGCTAACAATCCCTGTAATGGTGTTAACTACGTAACTGACCCTACTACCATCAAAGCGGTACATTATAATGGTACAAGCTGGAATACTGCCAGCCCAAGCAATGGTACTGGTACTGCAGCTACAGGTTCCGTAACCTGGACTGGTGTAACTGTATTCAGCCCATTTGCTTTGGGGACTACAGCAAGTGGTAACAATAACCCACTGCCTGTATTGTTTGATAACGTAAAAGCTTTTGAAAGAAGTGGTGGTATCCAGGTAGAGTGGAGCAACCTTACTGAAAGAGACCTGATCGAATATGTGGTTGAGCGTTCTGCAAATGGCAGAGATTATACTGATTATATCTCTTTGACCCCAAAGAACAACCTTAATGAAAAAGCTGATTACTCACAATTTGATGCTACTCCGGTTAAAGGCGCAAACTTCTACCGCATACGTGCATTGGAAATTAGCGGCAAAATGATCTACAGCAAGGTATTGAGAGTGGAAATTGGTGGAACCAGGAAAGGATTCAGCATCTATCCAAACCCGGTAATGGGCCATGTGTTAACGCTTTCACTGACTGGTGTAAATCAGGGAACCTATAATGTTCGTGTAGTTACAACAACTGGTCAGGATGTGTTCCATAAGACCATCCAGACACAAGCCAGCGGTATCACACAAACGCTGGAATTACCTTCTTCAATCAAACCTGGTGTTTATACCATGGTAGTAAATGGTGATGGCTATTCACAGAATCAAATGTTCGTCGTTCAATAATCGTTCAATTACAACGGGTACCAATAGAGCAAAGCCGGCACAGCAATGTGTCGGCTTTTTTATTATAGTTAATTTAAAGGAAAAATTAACGAAGCTTATCGAGGCTTTTGATCAGTTTCTGATCCCTGTAAATGCCGCGTGCGGCCAAACAAAAACTTGCAGGAACAAGGACTGCGAGAATGGCAGACAGTGCGAAATGACCTTTATCAAATTTCTGTGCATCTACAAAATAAAGGATCAGCAGTACAAAAGACAGTACTATGCCCGCGATTACCACTCTTAATTGTGTTTTCCTATCCTTGAACAGGAAAATTGCAATCAATGCCACTATAATTGTTATTCCGGTAAGCACGAGTAAAAAGAAATTACTGCCTGCATCCAGTTCTGCCACAACAGACATATTATTTTCGAGTCTGGTACCCGTAAAGAACGGATACTGGAACGTGAAGAAAGCGGCTACACCTGCCAAAAGCAACCAGAGTGTTTGCTGACGCTGGATCATATGTTTTGGATTTACTTGATTTCAGGATACAACGGAAACTTTTGCATAAAAGTCTGTACTTCTGCCTTTACATCGGAAATTGTCTTTTCATCATCAGGGCTCATTAATACCCTGTCTACCATTCCTACAACCGTTTCCATTTCGTTTTCCTTCATGCCGCGGGTAGTGATGGCTGGAACGCCAACACGGATACCAGAAGTCACGAATGGTGATTTATCATCAAATGGAACCGCGTTCTTATTAAGGGTGATATGTGCCTTGTCAAGCGTTTCCTGTGCTTTTTTACCTGTGAGGTTCTTATTCCGAAGATCGATCAGCATAAGGTGATTATCGGTACCCTGGCTTATGAGATCATATCCTCTCTTTACGAATGCTTTGGCCATGGCCTGGGCATTGGAAATGATCTGCTTTCCGTAGGCTTTAAAATCATCAGCCAGTATTTCGGCGAAGGATACTGCCTTTGCAGCAATTACATGCTCCAGTGGTCCGCCCTGTGTGCCCGGGAATACAGCCAGGTCCAGCAGCTGGCTCATACTCCTTAAATTCCCTTTGGGATCTTTAATGCCCCAGGGATTTTCAAAATCATGACGAAGCATAATGATCCCACCTCTTGGACCACGCAGTGTTTTATGCGTTGTAGAGCTGATAATATGGCAATGCTCAAAGGGATCATTTAATAATCCGGTTGCAATCAGGCCTGCAGGATGGGCAATATCAGCAAACACTACAGCACCGATCTTATCGGCAACCGTACGAATTCGTGCATAATCCCAATCACGGCTGTAGGCAGAAGCACCGCAGATGATCATTTTAGGTTTTTCCTTCAGTGCAATAGATTCAAGCTGATCATAATCTACCAGTCCGGTCTCTTTTTTCACCCCATAAAACAGGGCGTGGTAATTCTTGCCACTGAAATTGGCGGGGCTGCCATGTGTGAGGTGCCCGCCCATGCTAAGGTCAAGGCCCAATACTTTTTCACCTGGCTTTACGCAGGCCAGGAAAACGGCTGCATTGGCACTGGCGCCACTATGCGGTTGTACATTGGCCCAGCTGGCATTGAAAATCTTTTTTAATCTTTCAATAGCCAGCGTTTCTATTTCATCTACTATTTCGCAGCCACCATAATAACGCTTGCCGGGATAACCTTCTGCATATTTATTGGTAGGGCAGGTACCCATTGCCTGTAATACCTGGTAGGAAGTAAAATTTTCTGAGGCGATCAATTCAATACCATTACGCTGGCGCTCCAACTCACGGTTAATAAGATCAAAAATCTGGGAATCCTTTTGCATGAAAAACGATTATGATTTGAGGTTTGGTTAATCAATTATCTATAAAGATTGATTTTATTCTGCTACGCCAGTAAATCATTCGTAATTATACGTATGAATAGAGCTTTGAAGGCTTTGCCTGCCGAAGCTTTAGCGTAGGCAGGCAAAATTAAGCTTCTAACACCTTGAAAATGCGGCTATGCGTATAACTTTTTTGATTGCTGTAAAAATCATTACTTTCGTTAGCTTTTTTATTCATTAAGAAAAGGTCTAGCGGTTTCATGAAGGCAATAATACCAGTAGCAGGGGCAGGAACTAAATTAAGGCCACATAGCTATACTCAACCAAAAGCTCTGATTCCACTTGCAGGAAAAACAGTCCTCAGTATCATTATTGACCAGATGCGAGAGGCGGGCATTCAGGAATTCATCTTTATTGTGGGCTACCTGGGTGATAAGATCCGCGATTATGTACAGCTCAAATATCCCGACATTCAGGCCCATTATGTACAGCAGATTGACAGGCAGGGCATTGGTCATGCCATTCAATTGACCAAAGCAGCCGTAAATAATGATGAAGTAATAGTGGTGCTGGGTGATACCATTTGCGAATACAATGTGTCAGATGTGGTTAACAGCTCAGGCTCCATGCTCGGCGTTCGTAAAGTGGATGACCCTCGTGAATTTGGTGTGGCAGAAATAGCAGCAGATGGCTTTATCGATCATGTGGTAGAGAAACCGCATATTCCCAAGTCCAATATGGCGCTCGTAGGTATCTACAAGATCCGGGAAAGCGCCCAGCTTTTTGAATGCCTGGAAAATAATTTCCTGCAGGGCCTGCGTACGCATGGTGAGTACAGTTTAACTGATGCATTGGATTGCATGTTGCAAAAAGGAGTAAAGTTCAAACCATTTAAAGTAGAGAGCTGGTTTGATTGCGGAAGAAAAGAAACGCTGCTTGAATCAAATGCAACTCTTCTGAAGAAATTTACAGTTCCCGAGGATCAAAAATATTCTTTTGAGAACACAGTATTGATCCAGCCGGTTAGCATAGGGGAGGGTTGTGATATCAAAAACTCCATCATTGGACCCAATGTTACCATCGGTGAAAACTCAAAGATCAATTACTCCATTATACGTAATTCCATTATCGGTTCTTTTTCCAATCTGTTTGATATTGTACTGGAAGCTTCCATAATAGGTAGTGATACAGGGTTAAAGGGAGAGACCAGGACACTGAATATTGGTGACAATACGAATATTGACCTGGGATCAAGGTGATTACCGGTACCATTTAATTCAAAAATCAGTATGGCAAATTTCTCCAACCGGGTAACCCGGCTTTTTGGCATTGACTATCCGATTGTACAGGCAGGTATGATCTGGGCCAGTGGCTGGAAGCTGGCAAGCGCCGTCAGTAATGCAGGTGGATTGGGAATGATAGGCAGCGGAAGCATGTATCCTGATGTCTTAAGAGAGCATATCCGTAAATGTAAAAAGGCGACGAACCTTCCTTTTGGAGTTAATGTACCCTTGTTATATCCCGATATCGATAAGCATATACAGGTGGTGATGGAGGAAGAAGTAAAGATTGTATTTACCAGTGCGGGCAATCCTAAAACCTGGACGGGTGTTCTGAAAGAGAAGGGAATCAAGGTGGTGCATGTGGTAAGCAGTTCAAAATTTGCGCTAAAGGCGCAGGATGCAGGGTGTGATGCTGTAGTAGCGGAAGGCTTTGAAGCCGGAGGACATAATGGAAGGGAAGAAACTACTTCAATGGTGTTGATCCCGGCAGTTACACAGGCAGTTAAGATCCCAGTTATTGCAGCTGGAGGTTTTGCCACCGGAAGACAGATGCTGGCAGCGATGGTAATGGGAGCGGAGGGTGTACAGATGGGTAGCCGTTTTGTGGCAAGTGAGGAAGCGTCCTCTCACGAAGCTTTTAAGAACAGAGTGATAAACAGCCAGGAAGGAGAAACACAGTTAACCATGAAGCAATTGACCCCTGTAAGACTGCTGAGGAATAAGTTCTTTCAGGAAGTGCAGGCAGCTGAATGGCGCGGGGCAAGTGCCGAAGAAATTAAGGGTTTACTCGGACGCGCAAGGGCCAGGAAAGGTATGTTTGAAGGGGACCTTGAAGAAGGAGAACTGGAAATAGGACAGGTTAGCGCAATTCTCGATAGTATTTTACCGGCAGGAGAGATCGTAAAAAAAGTCTGGCAGGAGTTTGAGGAGGGTATGTTGAATCCGGTCAAAAAGATATAACTTTAGGCAACTTAGGATTGGTGTGTATGATTTCGCTGCCGAATTGATCACCATTCAAAATGGGTCACATGAAAACAAAACTTTTATTGCTGTCATTTGGGTTGCTGGCCTTTGGAATAGCCAATGCCAGTGGAGATCCGGATCCTTCTACCACAAAAGGTAAAAAGGATGATATTGTCGGGATGGTAACTTTCCAGAACGACGCCAAGAAACCAATCAGGGATGTTAATGTAACAGCCTACCTGGTTGCCCGCAAGGAGAAAACTGTTTTAACAGGTGAGGATGGTACATATGCATTCGATGAACTGAAGCCTGGAGTTTACAAGTTTGTATTTGAAAAAGCAGGATTCAAGAAGGTTACAAAAGATAAAGTGGTAGTGAAAACAGATGAAGCCTTTCAGTTGAATATTGAAATGATACAGGATAATGGATTTGACCTGATGCCATCTCCGCTTCATTTCACTGATTTCTAAAGAGAGGATTAAACAAAGAATCTAAACGATTACAATAGACCGGCTGCCTTAATGAAGCAGCCGGTTTTTTTATGCCTGTTAATATTCCATTACCTTATCTCTTTTACCTACACGCGTGATCTACAAAGAAGCTCCTGGCCAGTTGGCTGGGAGTTTTCTTTTATGCCAATGGCATAAACAATA
>JAJKIP010000118.1 GCA_021154405.1 Segetibacter sp.
ATTGCCCATGAAGTTGAATCGAAGCCGGGAAGTGACAGGAATATCTTCCCTGCTTAACTGAAAACGAAATTTTCCATTGCCATCTACACGTGCATCCGCCAGCAGTAACCACGGCATTGTATATTGAATGCCGACCGTGAAGGTATTTCGATAATTCCTGTTACTGATTTGCCCAAACATGTTTTTGTAATCGCCTCTCTCCTTCCGGTCACCTTCTTCTTTTTTATAATGACGATCAAACCCGATGTATGGGTACCACCATTGGTTCACGCCGAGGTAGCGTCCAAAATTGATTTCGCCTTCATAGCCGTGATGAGGGGAATAACCAAGATGCCAGAGACCCTGCAGTGCATAACGATTGGAAGACAACATTGCCTCTCCATCGCTGCCATTGGTTTCAAGCCCTGCTCTTATCATAAGGTGCTTCATATTTTGATCTCTATGCATTTTGAATTTCCTGTAGGCGTCTTCGGCATTTGGTAATTCCGGATTGACTGGAGAATTTGCATACGTGAAAACCTTGCCCATGCCCGCCATCATGTGGAACAGGATATGACAATGAAAAAACCAATTGCCGCTTTGATTCGCTGCAAATTCAATGGTATCAGTTTCCATTGGCATAATGTCGATGACGTTTTTGAGCGGGGAATATTCGTCTTGACTGTTGATCACTCTGAAGTCATGGCCATGCAGGTGCATGGGATGTCTCATCATTGAATTATTGGTAAGAATGAGCTTGAGCACTTCACCTTTATTTATCAATATCCGGTCGGATTCAGTAACAGTCCTGTTGTCGATGGTCCACAGATATCGGTTCATATTGCCGGTGAGAGTAAAATGCAAGGTCCTGACAGCGGCTTGTGGCAGTGAAGTTTTCAGTGGTGAGCGAAGCATATCATAGTTAAGTGTAACCATTCCTGAACTGCCATTCATGTTCATGCCTTGCATATTATTCATTTCATGGCTGGAATGATCCATTTGCCTGGTAGAATCAGGTCCAGGTTCTTCACCGCCGGTAAACTCGGGATACATTACAGCGTTCATATCCATTACCTGGTTACTCATTTGCATGCCCATGTCTTTCATTTTGCCGTTAGTGCTCATCCTGTCATTCATCATCTTCATGCCTTCAAAATATTTTAGGCGCGGAAGAGTCGGAGCAGCCATCCTGTGACCCTTGCCAAGCCAAAGGGAAGAATAACCCGTTCTGTCTTCGGATGTCGCCCTGAACTCATAGCTCATATCTTCAGGAATAGTCACAACGAGATCATAGGTTTCTGCGGGTGCAATAATCAACCGGTCTACTGAAACAGGCACAACGTCATTTCCGTCATTCCCTATAACAGTAATCTTGCCACCTGCATAGCCGAGCCAGAAATAACTGGAAGCACCCGCGTTAACGACTTTCAACCTGATCCTGTCACCAGCCAGGAATTCCGGTGCGTTAAATACAGGCTGGCCATTGAGCAGAAACTTATCGTAAAAGACATCACTTACATCCATTGCCTTCATTCGTTTCCACTCGTTAGTCAGTTTCGTTTTAAAATAACCCTCTTTTATCGCCTGCGAATAACTCTGTGTGCTGCCTTTCTTAATCGAAAACCAGTCATTAGCTGTTCGAAGTCTGCGTTGAATTTGCATAGGGTTTTCATCTGCCCATTCACTTAGCACTACGGTATAATCTTTATCGAATAAACTTCGATGCCGAGGGATTGAAGTTGCGGAATCATTTACGGCCATTTCCTGCATTGCCTGTTCTCTGGTCTTAAAAATCAGTGCTCCGTACATGCCGGATTGCTCCTGTAACGCGCTATGGGAATGATACCAGTAAGTGCCGTTTTGAACCACTTTGAATTTATACAAATGGGTTTCACCAGGTCCAACGGGTTTGGTAGTGAGAAACGGAACACCATCGGCCTGATTTGGCAATATCACTCCATGCCAGTGAAGGGAAGTTTCTTTATGCAGCATGTTGTGCAAATAAATTTCTGCTGTGTCACCTTCAGTGAAAACTAGTGTCGGTGCCGGAATAGAGCCGTTAACAGCGATTGCTTTTTTGTTTTTTCCGGTAAATTTTACAATCGTATCTCTTATATACAGATCATAGCGAATCGTTTTACCGGGAGCGAGATACAGCTTGCTTTGAATTAGACTGCCCGCCGCTTTTTCAGTCTGAGCATTTGCAAAAAAATATGCACTTGCAAAAAGTATAACCAGAAATAATTTCTTCATTTTTCTTTTTTATTAATTCGACCGCATGCTATCTTTCACGTTGCGGATTTGTTTTGTCAGAAACCATCCAAACGGCTGAACGCTGGCCTTAGCTGGCATTCCGCACGTATGAAGGTCATTGATTGATGGTCTCTACCACTTTTCCGCATGTGAGCATGGCGCTGCCGTAATAAGGATTTTTAATCGCTTTATTGTCGCTAAGCCAGTATGCCTTTTTCATCGGGCAATACTGTTGGTAAATGGGACCACTGCTTAAAGAAATTGCTTTTGCAAGTGTCGCCATGTTGTTGGAGAGGCCCACGAAATGCTCGCGCTGCACGTTGATGTCCCTGGTTTCCGAGATGGGTGTAGCATCCTTCAGCAAGGCATTGATGTTTCCTTCGGAAATGATCTTGTAGTCAATAGTGTTGGCTACTTTGATAAAATCCCCGGATCTGGCTGAAGCCTGGCTGCTATTACCCGATACCAGAGCATCTTTAATGTTGTAGTATTGAGAGAGTAATTGAGAAAGCTGATATCGTTGCGTACTATCCTGAGCGAATGATTTTTGGAAAAATAACGTTGTTAGAAGTACAACTGATAAAATTGTTCTTTTCATTTTTAATCTGATTTAATATCAATAGAATAATTACATAGTCCCACGAAATGAGGAACAGATCCTACTGCATTAAATCAAATTTGGAAAGACTGTATGGTTATACGGATGTCTGGTATTGGAGGGTGGTAACATCGGGCAAATTGCCTGATGTCTTTTGATATACCAGTCGCACAATCAAGAGAGTTGTAATTAACAGCTGCAGGCAAGGCAGTAAAAAAAATCGGATGAATTAAATTAAGAGAACTGGGAACAGACTTATCAAGCTGCTCAAATTTCAACACTTTGTCATTGCAGCAGTTGTCGTTATTGTCTTTTGATTCATGATGATTACTTGTCTTATCGTGATGGTGTCCCTTACCATGATCGTGCCCGATTTTTTTCTCGTTATGGACATGATTTTTCCCGTCATTATGAACGTGGACTAATGGCACAGCTGACGATTCCTCTGCTTTGTGGTGGTTTGAATTAAACCCCATGTCGATACCAACCGAACAGGCAAAGCCGACTACCGTATTCAGAGAGAACACGATCAGAAGAAAAGCCGCTATAATTCTATATTTCCTTCGGTTTGTCATTTTTCCAGTTCTAAAGTTATCTTTCGAAATGTTTAAACAGCCTTTAAACACAAGCTAATTGAAACTCAGTGATTTGCTCACAAATAAGCGACTATTTACAACAATTCTTCTTCCGTATAAAAGCTGCTCTCCCGATTTTAACAAAAATTGTTCCTATGTATCCGATTCTACGCATTTAGGAGTGTCGTTAACATAGTTAAGCTCATCAAAATCATCAGCGCATCTTCAATTATTGTGATAGTGCTCATCGGCAGATTAAATAAAGCGCCAAGGCATGCACATTTGATTTTTCTTTTATTCAATACCGATTGTAAAACTCCTATTATGCTAACTGTCATTACCACAAAGGTTACAGCGTTTGTAAGTAAAGGATTAAATCCGGTTAAAAAAGCAATTCCGAGTGCAAGTTCTACAAAAGCATACACATAACCCCATCCGGGCCATATTTTAGCAACAATATCGTAGGTCGAATAGCTTTCTGCAAAACCCCGCAGGTTCAGTAGCTTGAAAAACGAAAACACCAAAAAGAAACCAGCCATAAAATGTCCCATCCATCTTATCCAGTCAAATGCTCCGCTTACCACCTCAATTAAAATAGTGGTTGCTAAAATGTAGCCGAATATCAAAAGAATCGGCTTATAGGTTTCAAACCAGGATCTTGTTTCTTCGGCATTTGTTGTAACTGAATCATGATTCTGATGACCGTTTTCAAAAAGCTGGTATTTTGGATAATCTTTTAAGGCAGATTGCAATTCGGAAGTAGGAATATGGTGCTCCATGTCTATGGACGCTTCGCCTTTCGAAAGATCAATCTTTACGTTTTGAACTCCTTTCACTTTGGATAAAACAGTCTGAACTTTTGCCTGGCAGCCGGAGCATGTCATTCCGGTAATATTATAGGTGTGTGTCATTTTAATTATTTATGACACAATTTATTTCACATGCAGCCCCAGAGTCTTACAGAATTTTGGAAAATGTTTATAGAATTTTGTGGCCTGCAGGCATTTTTCCAATTGCTGATTTGGTTTGTTCATAGCATTCTGTGCCAGTTTCAAATCGTGGTAATAAAAAAGCCGTGGATCAGGGTGAATGATGAACAGATATAATATCCCGTAGGGAAAATAATCCAGCATATGGTTCATAAATTATCCGTAAAGAAGATGTAAAGCAAGGGATGTCATACAAAAAACAGGGTAAATTCACTCATTGGCTAGTCATTTCTTTGTGTCAGCAAGCTAATGCCATTTTGGTAAACCGATTTAAATTCAATATTCCCAACGTATGTAGTGGAATGAATATCAGTAATTGTATTTATCTTTGATCTATTGTGAGTCTTACAATTTGATAGAATGTCTGATCTAAAAAAGCTGGAGATACTTAGAGTAATCAGTCGAGACTCGGCACCAGGTAAACCTGCCCGGTTTAGTTTTAACTCTCTTACTAAAACAATGAATTTGTCGAAAGATGAATTGGATACTCTCCTAATTGAACTTGCGCGGAATCGCTTCATTATGCAATATGTAAAAAAAGGAGTCGATGGTTTTACAGTAGTAATAAATCAGAAAGGACTTGATGCAGTACAGGATGAATCCTTCATCTGATTGATTGAGAATAGCGACAGGCAAAAATGCTTCGTCAATCTTTAGTCATTATGACATGACTTATATACACTCCTGTATTTTCATAATCACTGATTTCTCGCCCGATTATTTGTCATATTTCATCTTTGAATTTGTAGGGTGAATTCAAATTGAGTGATCCGCTGGGGCACTTTTTGTCTTTTGAACATTGCCATTAAGCCAGTCGAATCTTATTCTTCCAGTTTTTTCTTTAAGTTTTTTTTACGTTTTGACCAGATTATAATTATAAGCCAATACACTAAAGCGATGAATAATAAACAAAATATAGGCAGGTAAACTTCTTTAGCGCTGTACACTGGCTTATTTCGAAAAGGTCTGATGTAGATTAACCCTAGAATTACACAGGTAATAGTCATGCTCAGGACTGGATTAATTCTTAGAAATTTTTTCTCATAAATTTTCCTAAAGCCATAATATTTCTTTGAATTTTCCCTTGCCTTCACCAAAGCGCGGATCTCACTTTTGATATAATAGCTACAATTATCCTCAATTTTAAACCTGACCTTTTTCCTGGATCGCCAGTATTTTAATGTGCCTGGTTTGACACGAAAAAGCTCCTGAATTGTATACATGGAAGTCCACTCTTCCGGGGCAGAATCTGCACGGCCGGGCTTTGGCTGTTTGGAGAAATCGTCATTCATTGGAAGCTTTTAAACTGTTTTCAAAACCAAAATCGGGAGCAAATTAGGAAATGGGGCTTTCCAATACAGGAGAAAAAAACGGTTTATTTCTGTGAAAAAAACGGAAACTTTAATGGCAGATTGGCAAAAAGCTAGCAAATTGTCACTTGTGTCAGACAAAATCCCAGAGGTGGACACCTAAAGTACCACTGTCCACTAGATAAACGTTTAGTTCCGATGGTAAATTCGACAAAAGGAAAGCGAAAAAAGCTTTTAAGCAATTACTCTTATTACCTCAGAAAAGAACTGCCTGACCATGGAACTAAGACGAATACCTGATAGAATGGTGTTATTTCCCCTGGATATTGTAAATATCACAGGAAGGAGCCTTCGTACCAGTCAGCGCCTTGTTCAAAAAATTCGTCAGGCTTACGGAAAAAGTGGGCAGGGCTTTGTTACCAGGAAAGAGTTTTGCCAGTTTTGCAATCTGGATGAAGAGGAGGTGAAGAAGTATTTGAAGTTTTGAAAAAGATACAGGATGGGTGTATTTTTAGCGTATTAGGTCATCAAAATGGCCTGCTACTACCTGATCCGGAAAGATAGAAAATGAAGCCACTACGTCCATTAATCAGCTTACTCATGTTTGCGGCACTATTCAAACTTTTTGGCTGTTCTGAACCATCTAAGAAAAGCGGCCTTTCCAAAAAAGAAAAGAACCAAATGGATAAAAATATCGATTCATTTATGAATCGAACCAAATATAAAATTTTAACCAATCAAATTATTGACACAACATCAGACGACGATCTCATACAAACTGTTTTTGACAATTTATCGGACAATGTACCTAAAGATTATACAAAGGAATATGAAACTGTAATATCCTGGAACAAGTCCAGACAGGCAATCTTTATGATATGGTGGCTGGAAGCAGAAGTAAATAACGGTGGCTACAACCAATATTACTTCAACTCAAGTGGGCAATATTATAAACTTTTACCTGAGGCATTAAAATTTGTAGGCGCGTTTAAATTTTCCGACCTGACTGAAAAATCAAACCAGATATATGAAAAAGAATATGGAAAAATAACCAGGCACCACGACGGTACGCTGGAAGGGTTTAGTAAATCGTATAAAGACAACCCACTTAATGATCAGGACGATAAATTCTACGCTCTATATAAGGAAGAAGATCTACAACAAATACAAATAGATTACATCAGAAGGCATAAGAAAGATTTTATTGATCAGTGAGCCTGCAACAATAATTCTCGCAATAATTTTACCCTCCAATTAACCTGGATTTACATAAAGGATGCAAGCAGGATACAAAGAAGATGTAAAGCATCAAAGTAAAATATCAATGCAATAAAGGTCCTCTCTCCCATCAATTGTAATACTCCCTGAATAAGGTCTGAGTACAATGAAAGTGCAATCAGAGTGCAGTCGGAATGCAGTCGGAGTGCAATTACCTATTAAAATACCGGTAATTTCCAATTCTACATTACCCTGATTTTCAAATGTATAAATGCCTTTTCGCGACAAACGCGCCAAAAACGACAAAAGCGCCAAAAGCGCCATTTACGCCAAATGCGCCATATGCGCCAAAAGCGACAGGGTGATTTGGAAAAGGCTCCAACACGATAGTATAATTGTACTGCAATTGTATTTCGAAGAATTTGTTTGTAAGATCTTTTATGTTTCAATCAACTCTCAACCACAGCTGTGAAAGTCCTTAAAAAAAACAAACAGGGATATAAACCCTGTGATGAAATTGAAAGAAGCATTCCCTGCAGGAGCAGACAGAGAATTTGAAATGATCATCATGATACGGCTTAACCAGGCTGTGCCGAATAAACAGCCTGATTTTAAAACTTAAATTTTATGAACGTAAAAAACAAAACAGAAAATGGCAGAACAACAAGGACATATGCTATCCAGAGGTACCGTAAATAATCTCAATTATTATATTGATAAAAACGGTAATTATAAGTTCAGATCAAAATCCAAATTGCAGGGTGATAAGATTAAAACAGACCCAGCATTTGCGCTCACACGTCAAAACATGAGCGAGTTTTCAAAGGCGGCAACTGCCGGCAAGATCATTCGCACTGCAATGGCGTTGAGTATAACATCAGCCGCTGACAACAGTGTGCTAACACGGCTCTTTACAGTGATGAATAAGATCATCAAATCAGATCCCGTAAGCCTGCGAGGTGAGCGGTCTGTGATGAAAGGCAACCAGGCGTTCCTCAATGGATTTGAGTTCAATTCAAAAAGTCCATTGTCAACAACGCTGAAAGTCAGATTCACAACAGCCTTTGACCGCGTAACAGGGCAGACGACGCTGAATCTTCCTGCATTCGTTCCGGGAAAGCAGATTGCAAGTCCGGAAGGCAGTACCCATTGCAAGATCATATCAGTGTCCGTAGGTGCAGACTTTGATTCCGGGGACGCCTTATCAGCCAGCGCTGAAACGGCTCTTATCCCCCTCTCCCTGGCACAAATCCCAGCGGTGAACCTGGTGACCCAGTTGGAGCCAAACAGCACTAAACTGCTAATGCATGCTGTAGGCGTTGAATTCCTGATGATCGTAAACGGAGTGGAATACCCGATGCAGAACAAGGCTTTTAATACAATCGGCATTGTTGAAGTAAGCCCATCCGTTTAACATCCCCTATCCTTTATTGCGATCACCTGCTACACATCTGCAAGGACCTGCTCTTTGCTGGAGTATAAAGCTTTGTCTAAAGCGAACCAGATTCCGGGTGTAGATGGTAGCAGATATGATCGCAAACAGGATAGAATTAAAAAAGATCATTGAAAAATTAAAGAAAGATGAATCAACCGTTTTCCATACGGACAGGAACGATTTGCGGGACGATCAC
>JAJKIP010000119.1 GCA_021154405.1 Segetibacter sp.
CCCAAAAGGAGAATGGCAAAAGTTAAAAGGTGGTATTTGCGTCCACGGCTCATCAGGCACAATTTACAAAATTGGAAGGGTAAAAATGACAGCAAATGTACCACAGGCGCTGCCTGTGGGCAATCCAACAATAAAAGATTAACGGTTGGTTGACAGGCGGTTCAGGGATATCCTGCGCACCATGCTGATGATGATCCCTATGGCTGTAAGTACCACCCCAAACCATAGCAGGTTGATAAAGGGGAATTTATAAGCTTTCAGAGCCACGTATTCCAGGGGGACATCGGATTCTTTGACGCCCAGCTCCACGCTTTTGTCGGGGTTCACTTTCTGTAACTGGATCACCAGACCTTCACTGGTAACAGTGTCAGGAATCGCCACCATATTCCCTTTGGCAAGAGCCAGTTTAGGTGTTAATGAAAATATGGAACCTGTTTTTGAAAAAATGCGCATAGGGGCTTCATGAAGGCTTCCATCCGGACCAAAGATCTCTTTGGGAACATCTGTCCGGGCTGTCACATCATCCAGTATCATATATCCCTGGGAATAGAAAAGCGAATCACCAGGTTTTAAAACTTTTGTGTGATAGGTACTTGTATCTTTTGTTTTATCCGGATTAGCCAATGCAGAAATATACGTAAATACATCATGGTTCCAGTAATGCCTGGCATCTGGATTGGCCATCAATCCTTCATTTCCCTTATAATTAACGAATGCGTCTGGCTTTAAGGTAAATTCTTCATCATCCGTACGACTTTTGAAATGAATAGAATAATACCATTGTTGTTTTTTTGGATGCATCGAATCACTCACATAGGTAACATCATACTTACCCATTTGAACGGGCATGCCTTTTATGAGAGTTATATTTTCACCTGCTTCTTTTGCGTCCATTCCCTGCATGGTAATGCCACCCCTGTTGAAGGATAATATTTCTTTTTTCGAAGAAGAAAGTAAGATACCCAGCAATACCATTCCAAATCCCACGTGTGCAATTGACCCGCCGGAAAGCTTCAGTTTGCCTTTCAGGCCTACCCATATATAGCCTGCATTGGCAATGATTGCATAGATACTGGCAGCAACTCCTACCCAAATGAATACGAGAAAGCCGAATGTTTCCTTCCTGTAATTGATATCTCCAAATTGCAGCACCAATGCAGCAGCTACTGCAGCAATTGCGGTTGGAATTGCTATGCCCTTCCAGAAGAATTTGGCAGGTGTGCTTTTATAACGCAGGTATTGTACAATTGCAGTAAGTACTCCCAATATAATAGCTACATGGATCTGAATCTGATTATAGGAAAATTCAGGGTTTTCCGGTGGCGCTATTTTGGTACCGAATAACTTATTAAAGACCGGCAGGGATGTTTTGCCAATGATTACAAAGGCAGAAAGAAAGATCACCAGTGAACCGATAAACATCCAGAACTCTCTTGAAGAACTGCTTTCTTCCTTATGTATGGCGGGAATATCTCTATAGCGTGTTCCATATAAAACAAATGCAGCAAAAGCAAACAGGGCCATGTAAACAAATAATTGTGCATTCATGCCCAGATCAGTAAAAGCATGCACAGATGTTTCACCCAATATCCCGCTTCTGGTGAGGAAAGTGGAATACAATACAAAGAAAAAAGTCAGTATAAAGAACAGAAAGCTTGCTCTCAGCGAATGTCCGCTATGCTTATAGATAAGCAGAGTGTGAATGCCAGAAATCAGTACAAGCCACGGAACCAGTGATGCATTTTCCACAGGATCCCAAGCCCAATAACCTCCAAATGTGAGGGATTCATAAGCCCACTTGGCACCCATCATAATGCCAACACCCAATACTGCTGCAGAGAACAATGCCCAGGGAAGGGCCGGCCTCACCCATTCTCCAAATTTCCTTGTCCATAAACCCGCCATGGCAAATGCAAACGGAACAATAGTACTCGCAAATCCCATAAACAGGACCGGTGGGTGAATTACCATCCAGTAATTCTGCAATAAAGGATTTAGATCGTTACCGTCTTTTATCATTGTCAGATAATCTGAACGGACCGGATTGTTGACATCAAAATCGATATGCATTCCCGGAGCTACACTAAATACATCTGATTCCCGTAATAATATAAAAGGATTGGAACCAATCTTATATCCGAATATATAGAGACCTGCCAGCATGGTTGCCAGACAAAACTGCGCAAAGCTGACCACCGTCATCACCGGCGCTTCCCATTGTTTTGAAGTTTTGATCAGTATCAGTCCTAATACACAATGCCAGATGCTCCAGAGCAGGAAACTTCCTTCCTGTCCTTCCCAGAAACAGCTGAGCAAATATTTTACTTCCAGGGATCTGCTGCTATGCTGCCATGCATATTTGTATTCAAAAAGGTGACTGGAGATAATATAAAAAAGAATCGCAAATATGGAAAAGACGGATATGCACTCAGTGATAAAGGCAAAGCGGGCCAGCCTTTTCCAGTAACCGCCATCGATATCGTTTTTCGATTGGGTAGCCTTGAAATAAGAGAAGCTGGCTACCAATGACGCTACCAAAGAAAGCACAATGAAGAAATGTCCGAATTGACCAGGTAAACGATGCTCTCCTATGTAATCCATTCCTCAGTTAATTATAGTTGTCAGAACTTTTTTCGGTGGGATTTGAAAGAGTAGTATTAATATTCTTTTCAGCGTTCTTGATATCATCCTTGTACTTGGAAGGGCATTTGGTCTGGATGGTCTTGCATTGAAAAAGACCGTTCACGTATTTGCCCTGTAATACCAGCTTTTCTGCCATCTCAAAATTTTCGGGCTTTGGCTGGTTATAAACCACCTTCACTGATTTACCAAGCGTATCAACAGCAGTAAAACTTAAGTAATTGGGGTTCTTGATCGCATCATATTCAACGGGCTGGTTCTTGTCAAGACGAGCCATCAGGTGCACAAATTTGCCTGGTTTGGCCATGGCTGTATCTACTGTATCGTAAGTGCTGGCGCTTTGCAGAAAGCTAATCAGAACTGCGATAGCGGCTGCAATGAAGACAAGCAATACAATGTGGATCTTTTTCATCTGTTGGGGGAGGGTTTCAATTGCACCGCAAAGGTAAGTAAAAGCAATATGCGATTAGCTGATGATTATCAGCTTTTAATAACAAATTAGTGATTGTTTTTAGGTGGTAGGGGTAAACAGGCACCGGGTTGTCGCTTTTTACAACATCCGAAAGGCTAAATGGTTCATTTTCACAATTCTAATTCTTTCCTCGTGATCCATCACAATACCGGGAATATTTTGGCGTTCTATAAAAGCAATCCAATCCAGAAAAACCAAACATACTGATGTATGCACCACCCGTACCACAATGATCAGGCACATATTGCCGAACAGTTCTATTTTGTAGATGATCATACCACCGAAACGTCTCGCCTCGCGTATTACAAGATCAATTCCTACAAATTAGCTTTAACTAACGCTTCTTATTGTGCAAGCAAAGAAGAGTTACAGCAGATCATCAATAACACATTGCTGAATTATGTGAGCCCGGATTCAGTGCTTTGCAATGAAAGCTTTTTTGAAGGTCACCACGAGAACTAAAAACAAAAGGGATAATTTAAAAAGTCAAAAGTCGAAGTTAACAGCTTCTACCTTTGACTTTTTTTATATTAAATTTTTAAAAGCTGTGCCTGCTTTTGCGCTTTCAGGGCCAGTTCAGTGGCGAGCAAACAATGCTCCTGTGGCATGGCAGTCTCTGTACGATTGACTACATCATCCACAAACTGCTGACCGAAAGGAAGCGGTTCTTTATTACAATCTATATAAGTCGTTTCTTTTTGTGTGACCAGGTATAAATGATTACCATTATCATGATTGGCGATATCAATATTCTTTCGCACTTCTATGAACCCATCAGTACCTAATATGGTAAGTCTGCCATCTCCCCAGGTTTTCAGTCCGTCCGGTGTGAACCAGTCCACGCGGATATAACCTGCTCCGCCATTTCCCTTTAACATTACATCACCAAAGTCTTCAAATTTTGGGTACTGCGGATGATGCACATTGCCAACCTGTGAGGCAACCACACTGGCCTGTGTTGAACCAGTGAAGAAAAGGAACTGATCAAACTGGTGAGAGGCAATATCTGTAATAATGCCTCCGAAGTATTTCTTATCAAAAAACCATTCTGGCCTCGTGGGAGCACTCATACGGTGAGGCCCCATGCCAATTGTCTGGACCACTTTGCCGATGGCGCCTGCTTTTACCAGCTCACCTGCCTTGACAGTTGCACGGTTTTCAAATCTTTCACTATACATAATGGAATAGATCCTTCTGGTTTCCTTCTGTACTTTCCGCACCTGTGCCAATTGTTCCAGTGAAGTGATCCCGGGTTTATCAACCAGATAATCTTTCCCAGCCTTCATTACTTCAAGTCCCAGGGGCGCTCTTTCAACCGGAATTCCCGAACTCAATACCACCTGGATGGATTTATCATCCAAAATCTCTTTTTTATCCTTTGCCAGTTTTGCCTCAGGATATCTTTTTTGGAAAGCGGCAACAAGGTCTGGCTCTTTGGCATAAAAAGAGACGAGTTGGCCACCACCACGGGTTACCGCTTCCACCATTCCATAAATATGGCTGTGATTGATGTTGATTACGGAAAATTTGATTCTCGGTTCCTGAGAGTTCATTGCAGGTGTTAAGGGTTTGTCCAAAGTTCCTGCATTCGATAATTCTTCAATTGTTTTTTTGGAAAAGGAAGAGAATAAAGTAATGCCTGTTGCGGCAGCTGCAGTATGCTTAATGAACTGTCGGCGGTCTGAACCGTTATTTTTCCCCATAGCAAGTCTCTTTTAATTAAATGAATAAAATGTAGTACGTAAATGTAAGATTCCATTTTTAGAATGGGTCACATTTACATACTACATTTTACGCAAACGTTTTAGTTACGTTGTGCTACCCGAGGGAGAGTAGGAGCAATAAGGTATGTGAAATGATACGCTTAAACCTGAAAAATCTGAACGTTATTCCCGCAAGTGTCCTTGAAAACTGCAATAGTAGAAGGCCCCATACGGGTGGGAGCCATATTGAATTCAACGCCTGCTTTTTGAAGTCGCTCATATTCTTTCTGGATATCCGTTACAAGAAACATGATCGCTGGAATGCCTGCATCAAAAAGGGCTTTCTGAAATACCCTTGCTGGTGGAAATGCCATGGGTTCCAGCAATAGCTCCACTCCGTCCTGTTCATCTTTGGATACTACAGTCAGCCATTTATGCTCTCCAAGCGGTATATCTCTTTTAAAAACAAAGCCCAGGATCTCCGTATAAAATTTCAATGCCTTGTCCTGGTCGTCTACCATTACACTGGTTACTTTAATTCGCATTTTTTTGATTTTATAGGAACAAATTTGGGGATTGATGATGATCCGGGATTCTTCAAAATTGCTATTCTGAAAAAATAGGAGATCATGCTCTTTTGGCACCCTGTTGAAAAGCATAAGGAGTGCATCCAGTCATTTTTTTAAAGAGTCCTGTAAAACTTGTTACGCTATCAAAGCCAACGGAATAACAGGCATCAGCCACTGCCATCCCTTCTTTCAGCAATTGTTTGGCATTGGATACCCGAACTTCCTTTAAGTACTGATGTGGAGTTGTGCCGTAAAAATTCCTGAATAAGCGAATGAAATGATATTTGGAAATATATGCTTCTGCTACAATTTCCTGCAATGAAATAGGTTGGGCAAAATTCTGCTCGATGAAGTTTTTGGATTGTATCAGCCTGTCACAAAGATATTCCGGTGGGAACATTTCCTCTTTATGCTGCATTAAATATTGCTGGTAATAGTTCATGTTGAAAAATGATCCTAAAGATAATCATTCATTGTTTTGGAAGAAGGTAAGAAGCGCAGGTTCCGGGTTGTATACTGTCCAGATGCTTTGCACCTTTGAGTTGTAAAACTTCTGCCATGTCTAAATTTATAATTGTACCTCTTACCGAAGAATATGCTGCTGGCATTCGTCAAAATCAAACAGATGAATTTGGGCACAATATTATTGAGCAGGTAGCTACAGGCAAGGGCCCCTGTCGCGTTTCTCTCAGACCTTTTATAAAGGGACAGGATACCCGGTTACTGTTCTCTCACAGCCCTTTTGCTATTGCTAATGTCTAACAACCAGCCGGGTCCGGTTTTCATCAATAAAGAGCCTGTAAATGCCTATAATGATATCCACCGGTTTCCACCGGAGATTAAAGCGGATAAGAAAAGCTTTCCACTTTCCCTGATCGGGTACAGTAATAGCCAGATGATGGTTTTTACCCAGCTGGTGGGAGATAATGATGTAGACGAGATGATCGATGCTATTTTCGACAATAATCCGGAGGTTGCGTATCTACACGCCCGGAATGCCCAGGCGGGCTGTTTTATCTGCAAAATTGAAAGGGCGGAAGGCCAACTCATTGATCCTGTATAACTTCCTGCTACCGTCTTGTATCCTGATTGCTGACCATTTGCAAGTGTCTTGCTTATAGGTTGCTTATTCTTTCGGAATTCGTTGCTAGCTCCTTGCTAGCTTCTTGCTTGTTTCTTGCTGAAAAAGGCCTATTTCCAGCAAGGTGCTAGCAAGGAGCCAGCAACGAATATGCAACGAAGGGCCCTTTTTTAGCAACGGCCAAGCAAGCGCGAAGCAACAGGTCAGCAACACAAAATGCCTAATCTGCAGCCATTTCATCTGCTAACAATTGTTCGCCAATACGTTCCGCCCCTTATCTTTGCGGCGATTTAAAGTGATAATCCATGCAGTTTCAGCTGAGCGAAGAACATTTGATGATCCAAAAGGCGGCCCGGGATTTTGCCCGTACTGAATGCCTCCCGGGTGTAATTGAACGGGATGAAAAACAGCAATTCCCAAAAGAACAGATCATGAAACTGGCTGATCTCGGGTTTATGGGCATGATGGTAAAGCCGGAATATGGAGGTGCCGGAATGGACACGATTAGCTATGTGCTGGCCATGGAAGAGATCTCCAAGATCGATGCAAGCGTGAGTGTGTGCATGAGTGTGAACAATAGTCTGGTATGTTACGGATTACAGGAGTATGGATCCGAAGAGCAGAAAAAGAAATACCTGACCCCACTTGCACAGGGAAAGAAAGATGGGGAATTATACATTGGAGCGTTTATGCTCAGTGAGCCCGAAGCCGGCAGTGATGCCACTTCCCAAAGAACGGTTGCTGAAGATAAGGGAGATCATTATTTATTGAATGGTACCAAGAACTGGATCACCAATGGTGGTACAGCTTCCGTTTACCTGGTGATGGCACAAACCGATCCTTCAAAAGGTTCAAAGGGTATCAATACACTTATCGTTGAAAAAAACTGGCCCGGTGTAACCGTAGCTGCCAAAGAAAATAAACTCGGCATTCGTGGCAGTGATACACACACTGTAATGTTTACCGATGTAAAGGTTCCAAAGGCAAACAAGATTGGAGAAGACGGATTTGGTTTCAAATTCGCGATGAAGACACTTGCTGGTGGCCGCATTGGTATTGCTTCACAGGCATTGGGAATTGCAAGCGGCGCTTATGAACTTGCCCGCGATTATTCAAAAACAAGAAAAGCATTTGGTACAGAGATCATGAATCACCAGGCCATTGCTTTCAAGCTCGCTGATATGGCAACAAGGGTAGAAGCAGCAAGATTATTGTGCCTGCGCGCTGCCTGGGAAAAAGATAATCATATCGATTACGCATTAAGTTCTTCCATGGCTAAAGTATATGCCAGCGAAACTGCCATGTGGACTACCGTTGAGGCGGTACAGATCCACGGTGGTTATGGTTTTGTAAAAGAATACCATGTGGAACGCCTGATGCGTGATGCCAAGATCACGCAGATATATGAAGGCACCAGTGAAGTGCAACGGATCGTTATCAGTCGCGCAATACTGAAATAAGATTTCCTATTTTCACATCGTGGCAATCAATCTCGAAAACTATAAAAGCATCAGGGCAGAACTGGGGGATAAGGTAGTGCTCGTGGCCGTCTCCAAAACGAAGCCCGTTGAAGATATTAAAGCGCTGTATGATCAGGGACAACGCGATTTCGGCGAAAACTATGTACAGGAACTGGCAGATAAACAACCGCAATTGCCTGTCGATATCCGCTGGCATTACATCGGTCATCTACAGAGTAACAAAGTAAAATACATTGTGGGTTTCGTTCATCTCATTCACGGGGTAGACAGTTTTAAACTATTAAAAGAGATCAATAAGCAGGCACAAAAGCAAAACAGGGTTATCAATTGTCTTTTGCAGGTATACATTGCGCAGGAGGAAACCAAATTCGGGTTAGATGAAACTGAACTTGATGTATTACTGGATGAATTGAATAAAAATCCGCTTCAAAATATCACTATAAATGGTTTAATGGGGATGGCCTCTTTCACTGATGACCTAAATAAGGTTAGAATGGAATTCAGGCAATTGAAACGGCTTTATGATATGCTAAAAACCAAACTTCCACAGATAAGTATTCTTTCCATGGGAATGTCTGCCGACTATAAAATTGCTGTGGAAGAGGGGAGTACCCTTGTAAGGATCGGCAGCTTACTGTTTGGCGAAAGAAAATAGTAATGATATTCGCATTGGTCAGCACCTAATTAGTAATCTTGTTCAACACCGCATTCACAACCTGATTGCAGTATTTTAAATTGAACTCGTAAATATCAGTCCGCGTGTACCATTGTTCCAGATTTTGGCGTAACATGGCTTTGGCCCGGTTCAATCTTACTTTTACATTGATCTCACTAATGTTGAGAGCTTCTGCTGTTTGCGCAACAGAAAAATTCTCTGTTTCGCGTAATAGAAACACCATGCGATAGGGCTCTGGTAATTTTTCCAGGCTCAGTTCCATGATCCTTTTTAATTCAGTTTGCAGAGGAAATTTTCCTGCAAGCGTTGCAGCTGTGTGCTCTTCAAAATTCTCACCTGCCGTACTCAATGGTATGTTTTCAACCCTTCTTTTCATTTTGTAAATACATTTATTGATCATGATGCGGGTAAGCCAGGTGCTTAACTGTGCTTTTCCCTGAAACTGGTGCAATTTTTCATAACCAGTTATATAGGTGTCTTGCATGACATCCTGCACATCCTCATGCTGCAGGCCATAGGACCTGCCGATTTTATAAAGCAATGGATTGTGCCGCCGGATGATGATCTCATACAAGCCGGTTTCACCAGCCAGCACGCGGGCAAGTACTTCTGTGTCCGTCAGGGTGTTATTCAATAAGTTTTGCTCCATCAATTCAATATGTTTTGCCCTCATCTGATTTTGAGGGGTTGACGCCAATATGATGTACCAGCAACAGCTTTCCCCCAAAATAGTTGCCAAGTATTAGCATGGCCACTGCAATCCACTTAAAAATCAGTAAAGTGCTGCTGTCTTTAGCCATCTCCGGGTACTCATGCCATGCTTTGGAAGCCCAGATCGAGAATAAGATCGTGGCCATTCCATTAAAGGTGGCGTGCAATAGTAAACTCGCAATCGCTTTGGTTTTGCCAGCAGGAACCAGCAGGCTCTCCCAAAGCCCGAATACAATGGTGAGCCAGGCTGTTCCCGCTCCGGCCATCAGGTTGTAAAATGCAGCATGTCCTGCCCAGTTATTATCCGAAAAATAAAACAAAGAGCTGCAGGCAACTGACATGGGAAAAAGGGCCGAAGGAAAGTGGGCTAGTATGATATGTAAAGGTTGGCCGCCAATTCTCGGTTTGATCATAAATGCTTCTTTCTCAAATCTACCCCGGTTTTATCATTGGATTAAAAAAAAGCAAAAAGGTTACAAAATGAAACAATTTAGTAAGCTTAAAAGCTACTCCGGGTACTTGTCAAAAAATCCTAACTTTATATAGCTAATGCCCCTGTCATGAAAATGACGCTTACGATATGCCTGCTGTTTGTTACGGGAATACTCTTTTCGCAGGATCGCTTATTGGAAGGGCCCGCCTTTACTGAGGTTTCAGCGGGCGAACAGGCAAAAGAAAAACCGGGTTCTACAAATGATATATCTGACCCAGGCAAATTATCCCAAATATTGACTGAACCTTATTCTTCCGACAAGGAAAAAGTCCGTTCCATCTTTCTCTGGATCACTGATAATATCAGCTATTACCGAATGAACTCCCGGTTTGCATCCACCCCTACGCGCAAAGGCAGGGGAAAATATGAGGAGGATGATCTTCCCGATGCAGGCCCGCTCAAACCCCTGACTGAAAGGATCGCGACACAGGTCTTACAACAG
>JAJKIP010000120.1 GCA_021154405.1 Segetibacter sp.
AGATCACCACGGCATGTGATAAAGGAGCTCGTATATTTAAAAAATAAGTTTGACTTTGACCATATCTGGTTCTGCGATGATATTTTCGGACTGAAGCCCGGCTGGGTAAAGGAGTTTGCCGACCTGGTTGAACAAAATGGACTACAATTTAAATTCAAGATCCAGGCGAGAGCAGACCTGCTTTTACAGGAGAATTATGTCAGGGATCTTGCAAGAGCCGGTTGTGAGAATATATGGATGGGTGCAGAAAGTGGTTCCCAAAAGATCCTTGATGCCATGGATAAGGGGATAACGGTAGAACAGATCCATACTGCTACAAAACTTATTCGAAAAAACAGCATGAAGCCCTCATTCTTTATCCAATTCGGCTATCCTGGTGAGACAAGAGAGGATATCGTAAAAACAATCAGGATGATCACGGATCTTTTGCCACATGAGATCGGAATATCAGTATCCTATCCATTGCCAGGGACTTTATTCTATGAAAAAGTAAAGAATCAGCTAAAGGAAAAGACCAACTGGACAGATTCCGATGAACTGGCATTGATGTTCAGGAATACATACGAGCCGGCCTTCTATAAACGCCTGCATCGCTATGTGCACCATGAATTCAGGAAACACCAGGGGTTGAATTATTTACAGAAAGGAATACAACGACCTTTCTCCCTGCATGCGAGGGAATGGAAAAAAGCAATGGCCACTGGCTGGTATACTTACAGATCCTATATTGACCGGATTAAATTAAATCGTTATGCCCGCCAATAGCCTTACCGCATTTGATACACTGGCGGCTGATTATGATCAATCCTTCAGCCAGAGCCTTACCGGCAGCAGCCAACGCATGCAATCACGCAGGTGGCTATCTGGTTTCCTGGAAGGTAAAGGAGAATTAAACATACTGGAAATAAACTGCGGCACTGGTGAGGATGCTTTATGGCTTGCGTCGCTGGGGCACAAGGTAATAGCAACAGACCTGGCGGGGTCAATGATCGAAGAAGCAAAAAGAAAACAGGTTTTACAAAACCCACCCCGCCCTGTTAATTTTCTGCAATGCGATTTCAATGATTTGCATGCGCAATTGAAGGATGAGAAGTTTGATCTTATCTTTTCAAATTTTTCCGGCCTCAATTGCATTCCAGCCAATAAAATAGAATTACTCAACAATCATTTTTATAATTTTTTGAAACCCGGTGCTCATATCGCTGTCGTGATCTTTGGGAAATATAATTTATGGGAAATGGGCTGGTATGGAATACAGTTTAAATTGGAAAAGGCGTTTCGCAGGCTGACTAAAAAACCTTCGATAATGAAATTAAAGGAAGGATTTTCTCAACCGGTCTATTATTATTCAATCAGCCGATTCAGACAGTTATTGAATCAGTTTACATTACTGGAAAAGAGACCCGTAGGCTTATTCATTCCTCCGTCCTACCTGGAGAATTTTATTAAAGACCGGCCCCGTTTTTTCCGTTTCCTGGATAAAATGGAAAAAAAAGCAGGCGGAGTACCTGCCTTTAGCCGGTTCGCTGATCATTGTTATTTACTGTTAAAGAAAAAGGAAAGATGAATATCCTGCTCACACATGGTTATTTTTTGCATGAGGACGAAAAAGAGAAAAAGATCATGCGGCCCTATGTGCCACTGGGTATTCTATATATTTCAGCCTGGCTGGAAACAAATGGGTATGAGAATGAAATATTCGATAGCACCTTCTCTTCTTTTGATCAATTGAGTGCCACTATTGAAAACAATAAACCGCGGATTGTTGCTATTTACACCAATCTCATGACCAAGCTGAATGTGCTGCGGATCATCAAGTACATCAAATCCAGGCCTGAACTGTATCAAACCAAAATAGTGCTCGGGGGTCCTGAGGTAAGGAATCATGCAGATAATTTTTTGCAGCATGGTGCAGATTTCATTGTTCTGGGTGAAGGGGAAGAATCCATGCTGGAATTGACTAATTATATCATAAATGGTGAAGGAAGCATCAGCGCTATTGCTGGTATTATATACAAGGATGCCACGGGCGGTCTTTGCAAGAATAAGGAAAGGGAGAAATTAAAAGACCTCGACAGGTTACCGCTTCCTAATCGACAAAAAGTAAATCTTCAATTATACTTTGATGCCTGGAAGGAAAAACATGGCACCAGTTCAATCACGCTTAATACCATGCGGGGATGCCCTTATTCCTGTAAATGGTGTAGCAGGGCTGTTTATGGAGCGAGCTATCGCAGGCGTACTCCAGCCCATGTAGCAGATGAAATAGCATGGATACAGGAAAATTATTCCGTGGATAGTATCTGGTTTGTAGATGATGTATTCACGATAAGTCATAAATGGCTGGCTGCTTTCAATGCAGAGCTGAAATCCCGTAAATTGAAAGTGGCATATGAATGTATTACCCGGGCTGATCGCATGAACGAAGAAGTGGTGAAACAATTAAAAGAAAGCGGTTGTTTCCGCGTATGGATCGGTGCAGAAAGCGGATCACAAAAAGTGATTGATCTTATGGATCGTCGGGTGGAGGTTGAACAGGTAAGAGACATGATCCATATGGCAAAACGCTATGGCATACAGGCAGGCACTTTCATTATGGTGGGATATCCCGGGGAAACCAAAGAAGATATATTTGAAACGGCTCGCCACCTGAAATCTTCTGATCCCGATCATTTTACCATTACAGTAGCCTATCCCATTAAAGGAACTCCGCTGTATGAAGAAGTTGAAAGCCGTTTTATGGAACAACTTTCCTGGGATAATAGTACCGACAGAGATATTGATTTCAAAAGAACGTATACCCGGCGCTATTACGATTACGCTGTTAAAATGATCTCCAATGAAGTTTATTTCAGGAAGGCATTAAAGAGACCAATTGGCAATCTTATGCACTGGCCGCTTTTTAAATTAAGATCGGTTTGGGCTCAATTGGGAATGAAGTGGCAGGAACTACAGACCTAAGCTATCCATTCTTTCCTTATACATTGTAAGCACTTTTTCCTGGAAGGCCCCGGGATTGGATTTGGCAAAATGCTTATCGGTAACCAGGCCCATCATCAGGCCTTTATTATTTCGCTTACCCCTGGCCTGTTTCCGCTTCCACCTTTTATCGGTTAGTTTTTGGAGAAAACTATCCAGCCTGTTACCAAAGGAATTATTGCAACACCATTCAAAAAAGTATTTCAAGCCAACATAGCGTGGAGGCTTTTCAGACTGTTGCCGGAAGGCGCATTCAGGAAACCATTCATTTGCCCAGAGATTGGCGAGGAAAAATTCCTGAACAGCAGGATTGCCACTTACCGGAAGTAATGTTTTAAGTTCAATTGCCGTAAATATATTCTGGTCTGAAAGGAGCAATGCTTCTTCATCCACAAAATAGTTCATGCAATAAAAATGCTCCCTGCCACCCAGGAATGTGATCTTCTTGAAGAGATGCATAAGGGTACGGGCTATCCAGAGTCTGTTCGCTTTTGTAATAATAAAGAAATCGATATCAGCCTTTTCATCGGCATAATTCTTTGACAGGGATCCTGACACACCAATACCTCTCACGAAGGGAAACCTGAATAAGAATTTGCCGATCTTCTGTGCTTTGGGCAATAAGGATGCTGCCCGCAGATTTCCTTCTACGCGCTTGCAGGCCAGCAATGGACTGTCCTGCAAAGAATACATATCATAGTTTTGAAAGATTAATCCATCAGTTACCAGTTCCTTCAGAATAATCTCCAGCCGGGAATCACTGATGGGCCTGTCGAGGAACTGCCTGATCTCCGCTTTCTTTAAGGGATAATGAAAGATATCAAAGTATGCCAATGCCTTTAATACACTTTTACCAGCCGGGTTGGGTACGTCCGGAGGAACAATCATCATTTTATTTCTAAAAGCGTGAGACATCCTTTCCATTAAGCAACCTATAGCTTGTTTCCAGCGATTAAACTTCTAATGTTACCAGGCAACAGCAAACCTCAATCCACCAACAGCGTTAACAAATCAATGCGCTACACCCGGTCCGAATCCTGGCTTTTGCAAAAAATGCCAGGCCTGAACCCAAACGGAATAGCCTTCTCTTTCGTTGCCAGCCGAAAGAGGTATTTATTTTTTAAACGAAGTTTTGACATTGCCTTTTCCCTGGTGGTTATACTGGGAATATTAAGCTGGCTGATACCCCTGGTATCAATAGCCATATTCCTTGATTCAGGAGGACCCGTATTCTTCCGGCAAAAAAGAGTGGGTAAAGGCGGAAAGCTGTTCTATTGCATTAAATTCCGGACCATGCGGCCTAATGAGGAGGCAGATGAGCGACCCGCCGCAAGGGATGATGACCGCATTACCGGATTGGGTAAATTTCTAAGGCTGGCTAACATTGATGAATTGCCCCAGTTCTTTAATGTGCTTTGGGGGCAGATGAGTGTGATTGGTCCCCGGCCCCATATGATTACTGATTGTATCCGTTTCTCCTTCGTTATATCTTCCTATTCATCCCGAAACCTGGTCCGTCCCGGTATTACTGGATGGGCCCAGGTTAAGGGATATCATGGACCAACCGCAGATTACGATAGTATAATCCAACGATACTATTGGGATGCCATGTACATTAGTAATGCCAGTGCATCCCTTGATGGAAAGATCATTATTAAAACCATCTGGAGGAGTCTTCGAAATGTAGGCGGTTTGATCAAACGTTTTAAGAAAAAGCATTTACTTTAACCAGTTGCTCTTCTTCCTTAATTATATTAAGCGTATTTTTTAAAGCTCTGCCCATACCCTGCCACTCCACCTGCATTACATCCCCATCTTCCAATTTTATTCCTTTACCAAAGCTGAAGGCATCAGCGCCAAAAAAATGTACATGAGCCTGCAGGGGTAACCGGTGACCTGCATATTTGAAATGATGATATTCCAGGTTTTCCAGGCTATGCGCCATATTATCCTGTCCGGTATGTACAGGTGAAGACCACACTATTTCATTTCCCCGTCTCACGCTTACCGTACCAGTGTAGGATTCAAAATCATTGGACACTACTAACTCAGGGCCAATTGAACATTGCCGGAGTTTTGAAGGTGCGAGATATAAATAATTTTTCTTTTCCATTACGTGATCGGAAAACTCATTACCAGTGGCAAATCCAACACGCCAGGGCTTTCCTTCTTTATCAATTATATAAATGCCTGCAATTTCTGGTTCTTCTCCTCCATCATTGCCATAGGGAGGGATTTCAAGTGTATCACCATGTGCTTTCAGACAGGCGCCACTTCCTTTATAAAACCATTCCGGCTGTGCGCCGATATTTCCTTCCTCCGGAAATCCGCCTTCAACTCCCCATTGGTAAATGACCATACTATCGGTCAACTTATCATTCACATTCATATGCATCATTTGCCTGTTCAAGGCACTGTTCTTATGGGTTAAACCGGTACCTGAAACCAGGCAGCCAAAAGGACTATTGGGATGATCGAATGCCGGCAACAATTTCCAGACTGAATTTCCATTATATATTTCATCGTAATCGAGCTGCGCATCCGAAACAATCGATAGGCAGTATTCACCTAACGATCTCTTTTCTTCAATGGCCGCAAGAGCAAGCTCATATACTGAGGTTACATCCTTCAATAATAACAAGGAAGGTTCTTTAA
>JAJKIP010000121.1 GCA_021154405.1 Segetibacter sp.
GAAAAAAGTTCTTTGTATAGGTTTAAGAAGTGCAAGAGGTTTAGGAAGTTTAAGGAGTCAGAGGACTCCTGGAACCTTTTAACCTTTTAAACCTTTTGAACTTGTAATGCGGAAGTAGCTCATTTGGTAGAGCGATAGCCTTCCAAGCTATAGGTGGCGAGTTCGAGCCTCGTCTCCCGCTCTTTACTCAACTGTCTGCGACGGCGGCAGTGTTACTAGCCGTTGTAGCTCAGTGGTAGAGCACTTCCTTGGTAAGGAAGAGGTCAAGGGTTCAATTCCCTTTAACGGCTCATGGGAGCCAGGATTCATCCCGATAGCTATCGGGACCCTTTAACGGCTCAATAGATAGAAAATAAATATTTGGTAAAACACAACTAAAATCGATAACAATGTCAAAAGAGACCTTTAAGAGGGATAAACCCCACGTTAACGTAGGAACCATTGGTCACATTGACCACGGTAAAACCACTCTGACTGCTGCTATCACAACCATTCTGGCAAAGAAAGGTATGGGTAACACAGCAAAAAAATACGACGAAATTGATGCTGCACCTGAAGAAAAAGAGCGTGGTATCACTATTAATACTGCGCACGTGGAATACCAGACGGTTAACCGTCACTATGCACACGTGGATTGTCCTGGTCACGCTGACTATGTGAAGAACATGATCACCGGTGCTGCCCAGATGGACGGTGCTATCCTGGTTGTGGCTGCTACCGATGGTCCGATGCCCCAAACCAAAGAGCACATCCTGCTTGCACGCCAGGTGGGTGTTCCCAAGATTGTTGTGTTTATGAACAAAGTTGACCTTGTTGATGACCCTGAATTGTTGGAACTCGTAGAAATGGAAGTACGTGAATTGCTTACTTTCTATGGTTTCGATGGTAACAATACACCAATCATCCAGGGTTCTGCTACAGGCGCCCTTGCTGGTGAAGAAAAATGGGTGAAAGCTGTTGAACAACTGATGGATGCTGTTGACAGCTATATTCCGCTGCCTCCACGTCCCGTTGATCAGCCATTCCTGATGTCTGTTGAAGACGTGTTCTCTATCACTGGTCGTGGTACTGTTGCCACAGGTCGTATTGAAAGAGGTCGTATCAAGGTTGGTGAAGCCGTTGAGATCGTAGGTCTGATCGAAAAACCTCTCGCCTCTGTTGTAACTGGTGTGGAAATGTTCCGCAAGTTGCTGGATGAAGGTGAAGCTGGTGATAACGCAGGTCTGCTGCTCCGTGGTATTGAAAAAACACAGATCCGCCGTGGACAGGTAATCGTGAAACCAGGCTCTATCACTCCTCACACTGAGTTCAAATGCGAAGTGTACGTGTTGAGCAAGGAAGAAGGTGGACGTCATACTCCATTCTTCAACAAATACCGTCCTCAATTCTACTTCCGTACAACTGACGTTACGGGTGAAGTAGAACTGGCAGCTGGTACTGAAATGGTAATGCCTGGTGATAATACTTCACTTACCGTGAAGCTGATTCAGCCAATCGCGATGGAAAAAGGTTTGAAATTCGCGATTCGTGAAGGTGGCCGTACAGTAGGTGCCGGACAGGTGACTGAAATCTTAAAATAAGGCTGAGAGCGAAGGTTTTTGACCGTCGCTCAAAGCTTTTCCAAAGTTTAATTATCTTTGGGACATATTACTAAAAGCTGTTTCGCCCCTGCGGAATAGCTTTTAGCTTTCTACGGGGATAGTTCTCCCGATAGATATCCGGAATAGAAGGCTAAAAACGGGCGTAGTTCAATGGTAGAATAGCGGTCTCCAAAACCGTTGATGGGAGTTCGAATCTCTCCGCCCGTGCGAGGTAAAAACGATTATTATGAACAAGATCTCAAGCTATTTCAGAGACTCATATAAAGAGTTAACAGAAAAAGTAAGCTGGCCTAACTTTGCACAACTGCAACAGTCAACTATGATTGTGCTGGCTGCCACCCTGGTGATCACGGCAATTGTATCTCTATTCGACTTTGCTGCTGGTGGCGTGCTGAAGTTCGTTTACAATATACTTTTCAAGCAATAATAATGGAAGCGACTACCCCCAATACGGAAGCAAAACAACAGGAAACCAAGTGGTTTGTCCTTCGCGTGGTTAGCGGCAAGGAAAGAAAGGTAAAAGAATACCTGGATAAAGAAATTTCCCGCGGCGGATGGAGTGAAGTGGTTAAGCAGGTATTCCTGCCTGTTGAAAAGGTTTATAAAGTGCAGAACGGGAAAAAAGTAATGCGTGAGCGCAACTATTATCCCGGCTATGTAATGATTGAAGTAATTGATGGAAAACTGAGTGATGATTTGCGCGATACTATCAAGAATACCAATAGCGTGATCCATTTCCTCGGCAAGGAAAACCCCATTGCCCTTCGTAAGGCAGAGGTGAACAAGATGCTGGGTAAAATGGATGAAATGGCTGAAGCTGGCGGTGTGAACATGATTGAGCCCTTCATTGTTGGTGAAACCATCAAGATCATCGAAGGTCCATTCAATGACTTCAACGGTGTAATTGAAGAAGTAAATGATGAAAAGAAGAAACTGAAAGTGACCGTGAAGATCTTTGGACGGTCAACTCCTGTAGAGCTCAATTACATGCAGGTAGAAAAAATAAGTTAATGAATAATACATAAAGAATGGTTCCAACAGTACTGTTGGGACCATTTCTATTTATCATTAAATATTTTGCTTCTCTATTTTGCTTTAAATCGTATTGCTATGGCCGCAAAATTCAAATTCCTCCTCCTGTATTTCCTTTCCTGGGTTTTGTTTTTTGACTGCCTCCGGATTCTCTTCCTGATCTACCATTCCGCGAAAACAAAAGAACTGCCTTTTTCAACCATTGCAGCAACCTTCTGGTATGGCCTGCGAATGGACCTGTCCATGTCAGCATATATTCTACTTCCTGTTGTATTATTTGTATTGCTTGGCTTGATAATTCCTTTTTTCAGGAAACCATTGATCTATAAGATCTATACGGGAATCGTTTTATTCTTTGTATTACTTATATCCATTTGTGACCTGGAGGTATATGACGCCTGGGGATTCAGAATAGACGCAACTCCATTAATGTTCCTTTCTTCTCCTCGCGAAGCGCTGGCCTCTGTTAGCCATCTGCCACTAGTATTCATTCTCCTGGGATTTGCACTCGCCTTTACGCTGGTATGGTTTGCTTTCCGGTTTGTACTTAAAAAGATCTTTTTCCCTTCACAGGCCAGGCTGAAGATTATAACGGCCGTCTCATTGCTGGCATTTATGGCTATCCTGATCATTCCAATCCGTGGAGGATTTCAATTGGCGCCACTGAACCAGAGCAGCGTTTATTTTTCAACGAATATCTATGCCAACCATAGTGCCATCAATGCTTCCTGGAATTTTTTGCATAGCCTGTTTAGTAAAGGAATATCCGGTAAGAACCCTTACCAGTATTATCCGGCAGATTATCAAAAAAAGATAGTGGACAGTTTGTACAGGAGCGGGGGCTCTATCACCCAACTGGTGAATTTCGCTGCAGATACTCCTACCAATATAATCATAGTGGTTTGGGAAAGCTTTACAGAAAAAGCAACTCATATTGCGATAGACAGTCAGCAGGTAACCCCACAATTCAATAAGCTAAAGGCACAGGGTATTTATTTCAGTAATGTATATGCAACAGGGGACAGGACCAATAAGGGACTGCCAGGAATATTAAGTGGATATCCGGCCATGCCCAACACAACCATCATTCATTCGCCAGGAAAATCAGGAAAGCTGAAAGTACTTTCTCAATTATTTAAAGAGAAAGGATATGTAACTCCTTTCTTCTATGGAGGAGAACCGGAGTTCGCCAATATCAAATCCTACCTGTATCACGCGGGCTTTGATCCGATCATTGCCAAAAACAATTTCTCGGCAAAGGATATGAATTCAAAATGGGGAGCACATGATGGTGTTGTAATGAACAGGGTAATAAGTGATCTCAACAAATTAGATAAACCATTTTTCGCTACCTGGCTTACTTTAAGCAGTCATGAACCATTTGAAACTCCGGTGCCTCCAGTTTTCAAAGGGAAGGAAATAAACATGCAGTTCATGAATTCTCTGCATTATACAGATCAGGTGATCGGAGACTTTATTGCGAAGTGTAGTCAGCAGCCATGGTGGAAACATACCATAGTTATCATTACCGGTGATCATGGTCACAGGTTACCTGATACAGGACATCCTGCCGATGATTTCAGGATACCCATGTTATGGCTGGGTGGAGCTTTGCAACAAACTGGAGTAAGCGTAAACAAAATAAGTTCTCAGCTGGATATTGCATCAACATTGATCAACCAGGCGCATTTCGTGGAGAATCCTTTTCCCTTCAGCAAGAATATACTTGATGACGCTACAAATGAATGGGCCTTCTTTACCTTTAATAACGGATTTGGATTTGTGGATACTACGGGCCGATTGGTATTTGATAATGTAGGAAAATTACCAATCCAGAAGGAAGGCAATGCCGGTGCAAAAGAGATGGAAGCGGGTAAGGTAATGCAGCAATTCACCTACGAAGATTTTTTGAGAAAATAAGGTGATCCACTCAGCACATCCTGCGCCTGTTAAATATTTGAAAAATAAAATAAGGTTTTGACAGGCGGTAACAAATTGGTTTGCCATACGTATATCTTCGTATTATTGATCGTTCACACTCCGAAACCAACCCAACCGTATGAAGAGGAAGATTCTTCTTTTTTTGTTACTTGTGAGTTCCTGTTATGCTTTTTCCCAGCAACCAGTGCCCAAAAATCTGCCCGCCAAAAGAACAACAGCCAGTTTTAAAATAGATGGTCATTTGGAAGAAGCTGCGTGGAAGGAAGCTGTTCCTGCCACCAATTTTGTTGAATGGAGACCTAATTTCGGCGCGATGGAAGATTCCACTTCTCGCACAGAGATCTATTTGCTTTACGATAATACTTCTATTTATATCGGAGGATATTGCCATGAAAAAACAAAGGACAGTGTGTCAACAGAGTTGGTCGGAAGAGATGAAATTGGAGTAAATGATTATGTAGGTATTATTTTCGATACTTATCTCGACAAGATCAATGCATTTGGGTTCTATGTAACTCCATTAGGAGAACAATTCGATGCAAAATATTCCACAACGGTAGGAGAGGATGGTACCTGGAGTGCAGTGTGGGCCAGTGAATCCAGACTGGTAGCTGACGGATGGACATTTGAAATTCGCATACCCTATTCGGCACTTCGATTTGTAAGCAAAGACAATCAGTCCTGGGGATTGAATATTACACGCAATCGAAAAAAAGCAGGTCGCCAGTTCATGTGGAACCCTGTTGATCCAAAGGTGAATGGATTTGTGAACCAGGAAGGAATGTGGACCGGAATTGAAAAAATTCAGGCGCCGCTCCGTCTTTCTTTTTCTCCTTATTTATCAACGTATGTCAATCATTTTCCTGAAGACGGAAATAAAAAAGACTGGACATCTTCAGTAAATGGTGGAATGGATTTGAAATATGGTATCAGCGATGCGTTCACACTTGATATGACACTGATCCCTGATTTCGGGCAGGTGCAGAGTGATAACCGCGTATTAAATCTTACACCATTTGAAGTAAAGTACCAGGAGAATCGTCCATTCTTTACGGAAGGCACAGAATTGTTCAGTAAAGGGAACCTGTTTTATTCCAGGAGAGTAGGAGGTGAGCCAATACATTCAGGGGATGTGGACGGAAAGCTAAGTCCAAATGAAGAGGTAACGGAGAACCCTGTTCAATCCAAGCTGATAAATGCTACCAAGATCTCGGGAAGAACAAAGAAAGGTTTTGGTCTCGGCGTATTCAATGCGCTTACCAAGACGATGTATGCAACGGCGAAGAACGAACTTACCGGTGAAAAGAGAAAGATTGAAACGGGGCCACTGACCAATTATAATATCATTGTATTTGACCAGACATTAAAGAATAATTCAGCTGTATCATTTATCAATACCAATGTTACCCGTAGCGGAAAGGATTATGATGCAAATGTGAGTGCGGCACTTTTTGATTTTAACAACA
>JAJKIP010000122.1 GCA_021154405.1 Segetibacter sp.
AAGACGCCCTTTTTGAATAGGCATCTTTTATAAAAAATATACTGTAATTGCCCACCGACAAATACAAGGGGACTTCATTCCTTAAAGCAGGCTGGACCAGAATGCTATTTGTGTTTATATTACTTGCCGCTGCAGCCTGGTAGATCATTGCAGGCGGATCCTGCGTGATAAATAGAAATTTGGAAGCCGGTAGCTTCTTCTTCATTTCAGCAAAAAACTCCATCATTTCTTTTACCAGGTACCACCCGCCGAGTGATCCCAGATAGGTTATTACAATATCCTCTTTACTTAATCCCAAAGCTGCCCGTTTCTCCTGTATTTCCTTTTCACTGACCTTGTTATAATCAAAATGCTCTAAGTCAACACAACATGGAATGACATTGATCTTTTCAGCAGGAACATCATATTTGTTGACGAGTTCCTCTTTGCCTTTCCAGGTGAGTGAAATAACATGACTGGCATTCCGGAAATATACCTTTTCCTTTTTTTTATAATGCCTGTAAAAGAACCTGAAAAAAGGATTGGACAGATTCCATTGTCCATTATCCACTCTTTCATCTACCCAAAAGCCCCTCATATCAAAAAGAAAAGGAACACCAAAACGGCGTCGCATTTCCCATCCTGCTTCTGCAGCAACATAAGAACGGCAATGGATAAAATTGAACTTTTCCCTGGCGTGCAATTGCCTGACCTTTCTTTTCAGATTCCACACATCATATAATTTGGAGAGGATTGGTGGCCTTCGAGTAAATAACACCGTTTCCCATTTAATCCCGGCCTGGTCAAGAATTGATTGAATATGAGAGGAAAGCCTTGCCAGTTTTTCTTTCTTTTCAAAGCTCAATAAAGTGATCTGATACCCATTTTTTGTCAACCCTTTTAAATAAGGGATAACCTGGGATTGGCCCAATGGATCAGTCATCCCATCATAAGAGATAAACAATACTTTTTTCATTTACTAAAAATCTCTTCCACCAGCTGTTTGATCCGGTTATAGCATATTTTAAACTCTTCAACTGATTTTCCGTAAGGATCAGGAATAGGAACCTGAGGGTCCAAAAAATAAACCCTTGACAAAAGGTGAGGATATCCCTTTGCGATCTTCTGAAAGTTTAGTTTATCCATAACGAACAAGGCATCAAACTCTTCCATTTTCAGATCACTCACATATGATGATGAATGCAGGGAAAGATCAATACCACTATCACCCGCTGCACGAATCGCGTTTAAAGGACTCATTTTGGAGGACTGGAATTGTAATCCTGCTGAAGCAACATTTATATCCGGTCTGATAATGCGCAGATAGTGTTCTGCAAACGGACTCCTGCAAATATTTCCCTCACAGATAAAAACTACCTTTCTGTATTCCTGTTTTACCCCGGGTCTGTTCCTGCTAATGGAAGCAAATCTGCGCAGGAGTCCATCCCACCGATTGCGTCCGAATTTTGATATCAGCGTTCCCCACATGGAGATCCTGAACCGAAAATCAGCAAACACACTGTCTTCGATACATTCCGATGATCGAAGCATTTTTGGTATTGAAGTGAACCACTGAAAAGTCTTTTTCAGTGACTTCTGTTTCAAACTACTTAAAAGATCATTCCTCAAATTCCTTGCATACACTTCTCTGTTGCAGGTCATGGCCACTGGAGGCAAGGGTTGCTGTTCATAATTATATAACACCTGCCAGTAGGGCAATTCCATGCCTGCAAAAATTCCCAGTTCAATAGATCCCCAGAATCTGCCGTTTAATTCCATCACATACGCCTTTCCATCACTCACCTTGTATTCAATCATTCCTACTCCATGCCATCCAATTTTTTCAATCAACAATCGCGATTTATCAGCAATTGCATATTTGTCCCCGATAATTGTTTTCCGATATGAGCTTTCCCCACCGCCAGCTGGTTCATTTATCCTTTCATGCATATACCAGGCAATTAATTTGCCGTGGTGAGCCAGGAAATTAAAACCAATACCAAATCCGCTGACAATCTCCTGCAACATTATCGGGATGACCTGTATCCGTTCCCGCACAAAATCTTCCAGTGATTCTTCATCTGAATATTTGCGCACGGTAAAGCTATAAATCCGGTTACCAATAATTTTTCTGGAACTTACAGGCTTGGCTATAAGCGGATAGCCAAGTGATGACTTAACTGCTTTGAATTCCTCCAGGGACTGTACAAGTCTGCTGTCTGGCACATGAATACTGGATTCCCTGCAAATTCTCCACAACTCATACTTATTCCGGGAATAACAGATCGTTGACGGTTCGTTTATGCCTCCAACGATGCAGAATTTCTCAATTTCATTTTTATATCTGTTCAGGAACTCAACGGCCAGATCATTAATTGGCAAAATCAGCCAGTAAGATCTTGTGGAAACCAGCTGAATAAACGCCTTGTAAAACGACTCAAGATCATACTCAACCTTCGGCAAAACATGAAACTCGTTTACAAAACGGGAGCGGGAGATTTCATGTGGTCCCCAGTTGGCCACATCAACAACGTATTGATGCCGGCTCAGGTTTCGGGCAACACTGAAACAGGCTCTTTCATTTGCCCCGAGCAGAAGTATTTTTCCAGCCATTACCGCTGCATCATTTTATGAAACCTGGTGATATTGAACATGTCTTCATAATGATTCGGGTATCCAATCAGGGTTCTCTTATAAGGAATAGAAGTGCCTGCCTTCAGATCAAAGCTGTATTTGACCACATCTATTAGTAAAATGTTCTTATATCCTGTTTTTACGGCCATATCATAAGCAGCAGGATGAGCGAGGCCATTAGGAAATGCAAATGATTCAACTGCAACTCCGAGTTTTTGTTGCAGTATTTTCCTGGAATTTGCTATCTCATGTTTAAAGTAATCTTCTCCCTGATCTTCGACAAGCCCTGCATGCGTTATGGTATGGGATCCGATCTCAATACCATCCCGGCTGCATGAATTAATATCATCCCAGTTCATCATCTGGTTAGCTGGCTGTTCAAATGAATACTGTGCTTCCAAAGCATCTACCAGTTTTTCAATAAAAGGGTAAGGCCGGGAAAATAATAACTGGGAAAGTTTTCTTTTTAAGGTAAATATATTGTCGCCGGTTTCCTGCTGAAGGTCGACATCTTCAAATTCAACATTGAGTGCCTGCTGGGTTTTTGCCAAATGATTCAGCAGGTTATTTATTCGCTGGGTCCAGATAATTTTGCCTGTTTCCGCACAATTCACAACAACGTTGTGATTCACGGTTATTTTTTCTTTCCGGATCACAGGCATGCAGTACTCCAAAAAATCCCTGTAACCATCATCAAATGAAATCACCAGTGCCGGTTTCTTCCATTTTGAAGAAATCGACCGGTCGTTGATCTCGGTAAAATTGGTTATTTCATATTCCTTTTTTAGAAGCCTTACCAGTTTCCCGAAAGCTTCAGGTTTCAATGCAGGAAACAGGGGATCCCAGGCATTATTAATTCGATGTAAGCAGGCAACAGTAACAGTACCGCGCTTTTGCTCCATTTTAAAAAGGCGGTGCAGGCGCAGGTAATAGCCATATTTAAAGAAAAGGTCTTTTAGTTTCATCCATTTCTGCTTAACCAGATATGCATTAAAACCAATAACCAGACTTTGTTGAAATAGCGTTCATTTCGTTCATAATCCTTTCTCGTCTTTTGCACAAACTCGTTGCTGACAATACCGAATTTTTTGACCACAGCCGGATCGAGATACTGATCCACTATCGGACGGAGATCTGATTTCAGCCATTTGGAGAGCGGTGGCGCAAATCCCCATTTCATACGGTTAAAATATTCTTTAGGAATATGCCTGTGTAATACTTTTTTCAATAATGCTTTCCCTGTTCCCTTCTCATCTAGCTTGAATTTGCTATCCATATTGATTACATAGCTAAACAAATCATTATCCAAAAAAGGTACGCGCGCTTCAAGGCCGTAATGCATACTGGCCCTGTCAATTTTTGTAAGCAGGTCGTCAACCAGGTATACGTTGATATCAAACCAGGATTGTTTCTCTTCTGCATTTAACCCTCGTCCGGTTGGCAGGTTGATCTCATACTGCCCCAGAATATTGCCGCAACCTGATGCAAAGTGTTCCTTTATCTCATCTACAGAGAAATACAGCTGCTCCTGGCTGAATATATGTCCTTGTGGAGAATATTTTCTGGCGTTTGTAAATAACCTGGCTTTCTGTTTATAGGCCGGTTTATTACTCATATTTAAACCTGCTCCAACCAAACCACCAAACTGCTTTAAGGGAAACTGATCCATTCTTCTTGCCCACAAATGGAAATCATAACCCATAAACATCTCATCAGATCCCTCGCCACTCAACGCAACAGTTACGTGTTTACGGGTAAACTCAGAAATAGCAAAAGTGGGAAAGCCAGATGAAATGATATAAGGTTCATCATAAGAATCAATGATCTCATACAGATGATCAAGCATTTGCCTGTCGGTAATATGAATCTCGTAATGTTCAGTGTTCAGGTATTGTGCTACCGCTTTGGCGTATGGCAACTCGTCAAAATTGCTGTTCTTGAATCCTACAGAAAACGTTTTGATCCTTTCTCCGCTTGCCTTTTTGGTCAATGCAGCAATCAGGCTGGAATCGGTACCTCCACTCAGAAAAACTCCTAACGGCACATCTGCAATTGTTTGTCGTTTGACAGATTTAATTAACAGATCCTCTACTTCCCTGATTGCTTCCTCTTCATTTGTAACAGTCTGAGGTTTTACAAAATCAGAAAGTTGAATAAATTTTAATTTATTAAGCTCCCCATTCTTCAGGTGAAGATATCCGCCAGGCTCCAGCTTTTTTACATTTTTATAAACCGTTTGAGGACAGGGAATAAATCCAAAATGAAAAAAGTATCCAAAGGATTGTTCATCAATCTGCAGCCTGTTCCTGAAATTCTGTTGTAATGATTTCAACTCAGAAGAAAAGAAAAAATCATTGCCTTCATGAAAATAAAAAAGAGGTTTAACACCGAACCTGTCCCTGAAAACAAATAGCTCCTTTTTATCATTATCCCAGATAGCCAGCGCAAACATACCATTCAATTCAGTAATGCTATTGGGGCCAAACCGGGCAAAAAGTTCAATGATGACCTCTGTATCGGAAGATGTTCTTGTTTTAAGATCGTATTTAGAGATGAGATCACGAAAATTGTAGATCTCCCCGTTAAATACCATCACATAACGACGGTCACTGGAATAAAAAGGCTGGTTGGCTGCTTCAGACAGGTCAATTATACTCAGCCTGCGATGACCTAATCCAATTCCATCAGTGGCTTTGAAATAAAATCCTTCAGCATCCGGCCCCCGGTGACTTATTGAACGCGTGAGCCGACAAAGATCATCCTGGTTGTAATTCGGAGAGAGAAAACCTGCGATTCCGCACATATCGATTATTGCTTAAGCGAAGATATTTTCTGCGAGCCCAACTAAAGGCAAGCAGGAACAATATCCAGATAGTATATGATAAGAATTTTGTAATGCTCCCATAAATGGCTGCCTTAGTTGCCAAAGGCTCATTCACTTTACCATAAAAATAAGAGGGAAATAATGTAGCTATTTTTACCGGATCTTCTTTTATATACACTTTTTTGAGGATCTCCGGGTTTTCAACAAGAAATTTGATTCCTGGTCTGTCATACGCATTCAGGATAGTAGTATCTGGTTCCAGGTCAGTATCAAAATAATGCCAGCTGTTGGCATAAAAAGCTTCAAGGCAAAAATGTCCGCTGGCAAATTGCCGGGTAAATCCAACTTTCCGCACCGGATAACCTTTTTTCTGCAATAAAGCCATCAAAACCATCGCCTGCTGGCTACATATTGCGGCAGGAAATTTTAAAATATCGTTTGTCTTTACAGGAGAATTGAGAAACATCTTCAGATAGAAAGGGTTGGCTACATAGGCAAGGTAATTATTGCCAAAGCCAAAACTTGATAATCCATGATAGAACCGATTGCGAACGACCTCTGAAGCAATCAGAGGCAATTCTTTTTCGGCATTAATATTATTATTTGACAAACCCTTTTTTACTGATAATAAGCTATCACAGTAATCAGTTAACCTGGTTAAGTTATCAAGCCGTGCCAGGGAAGGGTCAAATGCTTCATTATACTGGTACTTTTCAGTTTGATAATTCAAAGATGCAATGGAGGAAGGAGCGCCGGTAAATTCAAAAACTGCAGAAATAAATGTTGCACTAAATAACAATAAAGCCAGGCAGGTGCAGATTAAATAGAACCTTTTCATGCCGTAATTTTTTCTTGGATATAAGGTTAAGAATCAATGCGGTAAAGGTAACAAAAAGATCCAAGTCTTCTACACGTGTAAAAAAATTCAGTAGTTACACCCCATGTAATCTCGTAATTATTCGAACTCGAGCGTATTTTATGCAATTATCGGCAAACCATTGTAAGTGTTATCTCTTAATTCCTTTTACGACTGCCACCCGGAAATTATCCCCATAAGTAACTAAACCTGCGAATTTAACATCCAGGTTGAATTCATTACACCATTTTGCCACGCGTGCTATTGGCTGTGGATGATCATGCTCGGGAGAAAACATATCAAAGGTATCCAGAACTACTAATTCACGAAGTTGCTGTTTGGAAAGATTGCTTGGAAGCGTTCTGGTAATATCCACAACCGGGAGGAATCGATTGGCAATTTTTCCAACACCGATCTTATGAAAAAAATAATGCAGTTTCATTAACCAGTTCGCATTTTTATCGATCAATCGCAAAAGCTTTGGGTGCGACATACGTTTTGTGAATGGCCTAAAAATATACTTTGCATTAATAGTAGAGAACCATCCTTTGACAGGATAGAAATCAAGTAATACTTCACCGCCCGGTTTTGCCTTATCGATCAAACATTTAACGGATTTTTTGAAATCAGGTGTATGCTGAAGCACTCCAAAACAAAATACTTTATCAAATGAATTATCCGGGAAGGGCATTTCATAAATGCTGGCCTGGAAAAGTTTGAACCGGTCACCATGATGGCCATTATTCCTATAATTGGCCGATACCGCATTGGAATAATCAAGACTATACAGATTAGCATCTGTATTGTCCAATACTACCTGTGAAAATCGTCCGGCGCCGCTTCCCACTTCCAGTACATCTACGCCTTTCAATGAAATTTTATCCCAGCCAGTAACCGCAAAAAGCCGGTCCTTGCTCTGCGTATGATTCGACTGAAGGGAATCGATCTGGGTTTTCTGGAAGGTATTCCATTGAAACCCGAAATTTTCTGTATAATTATCATCCTTAACAAAACGGACTGCTCCTTCAATTTTAGGAAAAAAAGCGCCAGTATCGTCAGCATATCCTCCGTCCTTTTCTGTCAGCGGATGATTATTATAAGGATTAATAAGTTGAATCATTTCTATAATATGAAGCGTGTAGTATTTGAAGAGTGTGCTATTTATTATCAGTCAGTACCTTTTCCCATTGCCAGGCTGTTTTCATCATATCTTCCAGGCTGTAGGCAGGCTGCCATTTCAATAGATTCTTTGCTTTGTCATTATTGGCATAAACCGCTATCACATCTCCTTCCCTTCTTTCAGCCAGCGAATAATTCAACTTCATGCCAGATATCTTTTCAAATGCCCTGATAGCTTCAAGAACGGTTACACCATTGCCTGTACCAAGGTTAAATATTTCTGATTTGCTGCCAGTCTTATCTTTTGAAAGATAATCCATTGCCAGTGTATGCGCATGTGCAATATCGCTGACATGAATAAAATCGCGGATACAGGAACCATCACGGGTATCATAATCTGTACCATAGACCTTAAGGGCAGGCAGTTTTCCGGCTGCAAACTGTGTTATGGCAGGCACCAGGTTTGAAGGTCTGCCAAAAGGAATTTCACCAATCATCGAGGAAGGATGTGCACCTACGGGGTTAAAGTAGCGCAACAATACAAATTTTGAATCAGATACTTTGGCTACATCCATGATCATATCCTCACCGATCTGTTTGGTTCTGGCATATGGTGATTCTGCTTTTTTTAGTGGTGTTTCTTCTGTAACAGGTATTACGTCTGCATTGCCATAAACACTACACGAGGAAGAAAACACAAAGTACGGCACCTTAAATTCCTCAGTACATCTCATAATATTGATCTGGGAAACAAGATTGTTCTGAAAATAGGCAAGTGGCTCTTTTACTGATTCATCTACGGCCTTGAAGGCAGCAAAATGAATAATTCCATCTATAGTATGGCTGCTGAATATTTTTCGGGCCGCCTCCATATCACACAGGTCCGTAGTATAATGTTTTATATCACGACCAGTAATTTTTTGAGCACCCTCGAGAAGGCGCATTGAAGAACGGGAATTATTATCCACACAGATAACGTCATATCCATTTGTCAGCAGGTCAACAATGGTATGAGAGCCGATGTAACCACAGCCCCCGGTGACTAAAATTGTCATACTTAATTTTTATAGAATGAATTTGCAACGGTGGTGTGAGGGATATTTTGTTTGTGGGAAGAGGGAACAAAGCCTGCACCGCCTGTAATTAATACTCGACTATAATAGTGGTTTACCTTTTTTTGGGTCCTTTAAACATGGGTAAGACCTTCTTCCTGAATACGTTTCCTGGAGAATACAGGAAAGAACGCCAAAGAAATCCTAACATCCTTTTTCTTTGTTGAGGAAAATGATAGCATATTCCGGCGAGTATAAGGTTTACATTGGATAGAGCCCTTCTCCGTATACGTCTGCTTCGGAACCATTTTTTATCATCTGCCTTTTTATACATATAAATCACCTCATCTACTACTTTATAATTCTGAGCGGTCATACTTTGTCCATGTATTCTGTAGATCCACAATTTCTCATTCAGGAAATAAGGATCTTCCTTTGCTCCCAGTTGCAAAACAATATCCCTGTCAGCCGGTGAAGAGATGCGGGTATCAAAACGTACATCATCTCCAAATAATTCCCGCTTTGCCACAAAATTGCTCGTAGCGCCTGGCACCACATCGCCTTCAAAAAGCAAAGTATTCTCCAACACGTTATAGGGCCTGAAATTAACTGGTTCTATTTTCAGTGGTTCATTTTTCTCATTGATATATTCCAGGTCACTGAAAACCCATTGCTTTCCGGTTTCATTGATTGCTCTGACCTTTTTTTCAAGATTATCAGGCTTCCAAAGATCATCAGCATCCAAAAAAGCAATGTAGCTTCCCCTGGCAAGCGCCAGGCCCTGGTTCCTGGTATCTGAAACGCCACTATTTGGTTTGTATTTGTAACGTACGCGTGGATCCTGCTGTTGGAGTTGCAGAATGATCTCTTCCGAATTATCCTTTGAACCGTCATTCATCACAATAACTTCAAGGTTTCGATAGGTCTGGTTCAAGATTGATTCAAGCGTCTGCCTGATATAAGAACCCGCATTATAAGCAGGCACGATTACGCTTACTAGTGATTCCATTAATTACTTTTTACAAACCGCAAATAAGACCGGCGATTGGTGTATAATTTTGTTTTCATCAGTCTCCAGCAGAAAATCTTCCGGCCTGGGATAAAGCGGCAATCCGGTCAGCAGTTTCATGAAACCACTCCGCCAGGAATAGGGGAGTTTTCGGATCCCAAAAGACAGAAATAATTTCTCAAGTAGAAACCCCACATTTTTGCTGAATGATTTTTTGTCATACCTGCAATAACGCTGGCCGTACATTGAATATTCTGAGAATGCTTCTCCCAATAAAGTTTTTAATTCTTCCAGGCGGAACTCCTGGGTGTGATAGGGATTTCCGATAACTCCGTCAGGTGAGGTAATGGCTGCATTAGGAGTTGACAGTATGAGCACACCTCCGGGCTTAAGAACGCGCGCAAATTCTGCAATCATTTTTCTATAGCCGGTTGTATGTTCAACGGTCTCAAATGAAACGATCTTGTCAAAATAATGGTCCGGGAATTTCAGGGCGGTTCCATCAAGCACCTGGAATTCTATATTTGACCGGTTCCATTCCTTCCTGCATTCTTCAATGGCTGCCTGCGAAATATCACCGCCAATGGTTTTATTTGAGGTGTGTGCTGCCAGGATATCTGTACCGAATCCGGTGCCGCAGGCAATGTCCAGCACAACATCATTTTTATCAATATAAGACAAGGCTTCCTTATAGCGGTGAACATGTTCGCCCCACCACCTGTTGTTTGATTCTAATAATTGGCGTTCTGATGACATATTAAGATTTAAAGTATTTCCATGAAAATTTCACACTTACAATTGCCATAAATGTATAAGTGATGATGCCGGTTACGGCAGCACCATACGCACCATATCTCGGAACCATATAAAAATTAAGCAAAATAGAAAGTAGCATGCCAGCTACGGAAATATAAAGGATCAGTCTGTTTTTGGCATGAAAAATCAGGTAGGCCATAAATGCGTTATAGATAGCCCACATGAAATAACCTGCACTCAGGTAATAGGTGAATATCATTCCCCCATGAAAGCGCTTATTGATGAAAAGATGAAAAAGAAACGGCGTGGTCAAGAAAACACCTGCAACTATTATTGCTGCGACCAGAATATATAAACTCGTTCCTTTTTTTGTATTTCCCTTATTGCCGGCAGCCAGGTTCTGGAAGAGATAAGGTTGATAGGCGCTGTTCATGGATAAGATCACCAGGTATATAATAGTAGCTATTTGTGCACCCACACTATATAAGCCCACCTGCTCCGTTCCTTTGAGATCGTAATTATCAATAAAATACCTGTCTGAATTATTCAAAACAAATATGGATAATCTCTCAAAAACAAACGGTAAGCTGACCCAGGCAATTCGCCTTATCTGTTTCCATTCTATCTTCCCTGAAAAAAAATGCCATCGATTGATCAGGAATATGGCAATAATGCCCAATATTACAGGTGCAAGTGATGCGGATAACAATCGGCCCTGCCATGCCATACCGAGACCAATAACAAAAGAGATAGTCAATAATACTTCTACAAGATTCTTCGAAATAGAGAAAAAAGTAAATCCCCAGGGCTTACTTTTCATCCTGCAAACCATCATGATCAATTCATTGTTCATAATCCACCAGACCGTTACAGGCAATATGGCCGCCCAAAGCGGAGTAACATGAAGAAAGCTGGCAACCTTTTGACGAAAAACTATAAACAGGATCGTAAAAAAAACAACGCTGAGTAGGGTTAATGCCTGGGCATTGGTAAAAAAATCCCTGTACTCCTCACCTGATTTTTTATAATATTCAACAAATATCGGGTATAATACTCCACAGGTAACAAACGGCGTAAGAAGAGGGATAAAGGAACTATACAGGTTTATGATCCCATAATCCTCCGGAGTCAGGAAGTGGGTGAGCAACGAAATCGTAACAACGGATAATGCCGCGGTAAAGAAGTACGCCAAAAAATAAACATATACACTTCGTACTGCTCTTATCTTGGCAATATTTGTAAACACATTACCCAGTTTCATTGGATTGGCTATTAAATGCTGAGACCTATTGAATGCCCGCTGGTATCAGCATTTGTTTTGGAGAAGTTCCCAGATAAGGCGGTATGCCTTCAAGATAGAGCTCATCATATAAAGGTTTAATTCTCCAAAGACCTGCTTCCCCTTTTTGTACCTGAACCTGGATCTCTTCTGCTTTTTTATCGTTCATGCTAATTCTTCGTCCGGAAGGAGTTATCAATTCCACCGTGCCTGCCTTTATAACATTAAACCGCACTACATCATCCGGCACATAAAAAAAAGAATAATTCAGCATGGTGCATTTAATCGGTCGATCAGGACGCATGACCATGCTATAGTTAATTTCAGGGCTGAAAGAAACCTTGAAAATTTTTACAGGATCCACTATCACCATTGTATAGAACCCCGGTGCCAGGGTTGCCAGGCTTAGCTTTTCAGGTACTCTACTTTTATTGTATTCAAAATAGGCAACTGGAGATTTGGAAGTTATATTTCCATCTTTGGTAAATGGATACACACTGATCTTAAAAGGTTTGATATTTGAGGGATCGCCAATAAAATCGCCAGTAAAAACCAGATAATTCTGCGTTCCCTTTTTCTTAATTTCTATCACCCATTCATTGGTAAACCAGAATTTATTATCGTCCTTCTGTGCTGAATCTTCTACCAGTTTTTTGAACCTTTCAAGATTCCGAATGGTGGTAAACCGTGGAGCATAATTAAATGCTCGGACAGCCGCCGGTAAAGTAAGCAGTCCGCGATCCCGTTTTATCAACCTGTCCATTTCCTCCTGGGTCACTGGTTTACTGTCGGATTTCCATTTAGCATTGTCTCCCATCGCCATTCCTGGAATGGTTGAGCGGTTGCCCAGTTCAAAGAATGACGGGAAACCGGCAACTGATCCATCATCCAGTTTACGATACCCGAAGCTGAGAAGAGCCCGCAGGTTCTCTTCGTCAGACTTTAATTTATACTTATGGTACAAAAACAGATAATGCAGGTACGACTTTATCTGGAATATTCTTCTTTTTACAATGGCAGAGGATTCCAATCGTTCTGCTTCATTTGCATAATCCATCCACTGTGCCATATCCTTTTCCCGAACCGCAGCAAACGTGTAGCTCTCCCATTCACTCCATAATTTTTGCATGATGCGCGAAGCCTTCCCAAAACAAAGGGTAAAAAATTCATTGCGGGAAGCGGTTGCATCAGCATTGATGTTCCACATCTGTTGGGCAGCCAGATAATATCCAAGGCCTTTGCTGATCCACCCTATAGATGATTCGCCTTCATAACTTCTCACTCCCTTTGCATAGTATTTTTTAATACTGCTGATCAGAACATTTGGCTTTGATGCCTGACTTTGTCCAGGAATATCATAATCCCATGCATACCAGCTGAAATAATCATAGATCCCTACAATTGCGCCTTTCTTTCTCCATTCATCCACCAATTGTTCAATAGAATATTTTGAACTATTGAAAGCCGTGGTAATGGCTACGAATACATTGGGTTCAACGGGCTTTGTTGGGGGTGATATATACTCTCCGTAAGCCAGACAACCTATCAATGAAGAAGGATATTTTTTCCGTATTCCCCTGGCTACCCTGTTTACCAGGTAATATACCCTGTCTGTAATTGTTCCTAATTTTTGACAGGCTGGAGAATTACAGGTCCCAAGACCATCGGATGGTGACATACTGATCATCTTATAGGCCTGGGTTTTTGCCTTCAGGGATTTCTCAATTTCCTTTTCAGTATACCTGATCAGATAGTCAAGGAGGTCTTCCCTGCTCATATCAAACTTGGCTCCATCAGGAAGCACTCCTTTTGGAGCTACCGGATAAAACCATTCCGGATGTTTAAGAAAAACATCCTTGTCAGACAGCATAATGTTTTCATAATTGTGCCCAAATGAAGCATTGATTGAGCCACCAAGCTTATTGGCTAATACCCAAAAATTATAATCCGAGTCTGCGATGGCTGATCCTGTTCCATATCCATACCAGATACGCCTGTAATCAAAAGAAGGCTTTGAAACAATAGCATACTTTTTATACAATGCAGGTTTGACTGGTGTAATATGCCAGTCCGGATTTGGGAAGTAATACCTGTAACCAAGTAAATGCAAATAGGAAAATATTCCGTGACTGACACCCAGGTTACTATTTCCCAGGATCTGAACGGAATTTCCTCCGGCATTTATTGAAAAAGCTTCAACTCCGGATTGTAATAATTGAGAACCAGCTTTGACCTTTTGAACACCAACAGTTGTATTGGCAATATATATTCCCTGACCTTTATATTCCGAAAGGGGTTTGACCAAAAAGTTTCCTGACTGGCTTTTAGCAAGCTCCCTGATAAAAAGACCCGCTATCCTTTGCAAGGTATCATTGCCTTCCAAATCGGCATAGATCACATTGGAAGATTGGGAAACTGCGGGAAAAGCCGACAGCAGAAAAAGAAAGATCTTCAATAACTGCTTCATGGCTGCCCAATTATTTTCCTGTTAAACATATTAGGAGACCTGACTTTGCAGGTATACGCCATAGCCGCTGTTTTTATATTTAGCAGCAATTTGCAAAAGTTGATCCTTGGAAATAAACCCATTGCGATAAGCGACCTCTTCAATGCACCCTATTTTCGTTCCCTGTCTTTTTTCAATTACTCTCACAAACTCGCTTGCATCACTGAGTGAATCAAAAGTACCGGTATCCAGCCAGGCAGTACCACGGTCCAATATGGCAACCTTTAGCTTTCCCCGGCGGAGATATTCTTTATTTACATCAGTAATTTCATACTCACCGCGTGGCGATGGTTTCAGGTTCTCAGCAATATCAATTACTGCATTATCATAAAAATATAATCCGGGCACAGCGTAGTTGGATTTAGGCTGCTTTGGTTTTTCTTCAATAGAAATCGCTTTGAGTTCACTGTCAAATTCAACAACACCATACCGCTCGGGATCTGATACCTGGTAAGCGAATACATAGCCACCATCTATATCAGCCAGCTTCTTCAACTGACTACCCAAACCATATCCATAAAATATATTGTCGCCCAATACCAGGGCAACCTTGTCCTTTCCAACAAATTCTTTCCCGATCACAAATGCCTGAGCGAGGCCATTCGGAACCTGCTGGATGGCAAATTCAAATCGGCAACCGACCTGGCTGCCATCTCCAAGTAATCTTTTGAATGATGGATTATCTTCTGGTGTAGTAATGATCAAAACTTCGCGGATCCCTGCCATCATCAGGGTTGACAAAGGATAATAGATCATTGGCTTGTCGTAAATGGGCATCAGCTGTTTTGAAATCGCCTTTGTGATAGGATACAGTCTTGTACCGCTACCACCAGCCAGAATAATACCTTTCATTGAATAATAGTTTTATGGAGTTTTTTTAAGCCAGACTTCCAGTTGCATCCCTGTTTTGGTAGCTTTCATATACCAATTGATTAATGAATGAAAGATCCGGGGAACTTTCAGAATGTTTGCCGGATAAATGGTATGATCAACCACCCTGTATTTATTCCTTTCCTGATTTTCAAGGAAAGACTTCAGGGTGAATTCATGCATATGAAAAGGGGAATGCATTGGGCTGATATTGGTAACATAGGTAGTGCCCCTTAACCTGAAATAAAAATTAAAAACCCTGGAGAGGAAAAAATCAGAAGATGGCACTTCTATATGTATTACACCCTCCGGTCTTAACCAGTTTAATGCCTTTTTTATAGCAGCATCCGGATCATACAGATGTTCCATTACGGCAGAAAAAGTAATAAAATCAAAGCTCTCCGGTTCATATTCCAGATCTTCCAGCATGCAGTTCTTCAGCCTTTCAGGAGCTATATTCATTTTACCTATGGCCCGATCATAAAATGGCTTTGAAGGTTCTGCGCCAAAGGCTGTAAACCCTTCCCGTTCCAGAGATATCATTGATTTACCAATGCCAGCCCCTATATCAAGTGCATTCATGCCCTCTCTAAAAGGGAGTAATTTTTTGGCTTTGGCAATTTGTATTGAAAAGTAATTCGGATCTACATTAAAGTATTCCGGAACCCAGTAAGATTCTGGAGGGATCCCATAATGATCGTTTATCTCGTATGGTACCGGTTGAGGATTGCTATAGATAAGGCCACACTTAGTACATCTCATCACCGTCACAGAGATTCCTTTTGCTGATCTGGGTCGAAGCCCCTGGGAACTATTTAGTCGCTGGCCAAGAATCTTATGCTTCTGAATCGGATCCTGGCACATATTGCACCGGGTAATTTTAAAAAAATAATAATGAAGCCTTTCCAAAAGTTTTAATTTTCGAGAACCTGCTTAAAGTATTTAACGTATTTGTTTTTCCAGGCTTCAACTGAATAACGATCGATAACCGTTTGCCTTCCTGCTTCGCCAATCCTCTTGCGCAATTCCTGATCATTCATTAATGTCTCCAGGGTTGATACCCACTCCTCGTTTGTATCTGGTAAATAACCATTCACTCCGGGAGTGATGATCTCTTTGTTTACACCTACAGGTGACATCAGGGTAGGAATGGACAGCGCCATATATTGTAATCCCTTTAACCCACATTTCCCTCTGGCCCATTCATCATCAGGCAAAGGCATGATACCAATATCTATCTCGGATAGATCTTCAATTTCAGTGGCAGCAACCCAGGCGACCCCCTTTGTATCCAATTCTGCACAATAATATTTTGCATCGCCTATGATCTTAAACTCAACAGCATTCCCATACATTTCTTTGATCTTCTTTAAAAAAGGGATCGCTTTTTCAAAATGCTGTATAGTTGAAAAACTACCGCTCCATCCAATACAGATCCTGTCTTTACGTTTCCTGTTTTTTATGGGAACATAGATTTCAGTATCAATGGTAGTGGGAACAATAACTATGTTCTTATTAAATTTTGCAGCATAATCAGCAAGGAACTGGTTACCTGCAAATATCATGTCAGACAGAGCAATGATCTTGCTTGTTTTGGATGCATCCTTTAAAAAGGCCAGTCTCTTATTTGCAGCCGAAACGTTTTGCATCCATATTGAATCATCAAAATCAAATATGATCTTTGCTTTCGAACGAGCAAATCTTTTCTCAAAGAAAGTAGAACCCGTCATCAAGGCATCCCTGAAAATGAATATAATATCATACCGGTTCATAGAAAACCAGTCGCCCATACGTATCATCAGCGTACTGCAATAAATCAATATTTTTTTCAAGTAGTTGCCTTTTGAATAAAAGGCTTTGTCATTCTTTTCGTTGAGAAGGATTGAAAGTTTACAGTCAAACCCGTTTTCTTTCAGGAAGTTTAAATACTGTTCAAACCTGAATCGCTGGCCAGGAGACCGGTTGGTTCTGTGAAGACAGATAAAAAGCACTTTTTTCATACTCTGGCGGAAGAAGGCTTATTGCTGGGCTTTTGATTTTGTGAGGATTTCCCATCCCTGAGGAAGTTTTTCCCGGATCTCAATATTTTCAAATTCCTGGCCTTGCCTTGCTCCTACGCGTTTCGCCCATGCAGCCATACGTGCTATTCCCTTTTCCAGTGTGACCTCCGTAGGACTGCCAAAGACCTTGTGCGCCTTTGTATGATCGGAATAGGCATGCATTACTTCATTTCTTGCCTGTAAGTAATTAATATCTGGTTTTACATTGAATTCATTACAAACTACCGTAGCCAGTTCATTTACCGTATAGGGCTTATCAGCTCCAATATTGAATATCTGGTTTTGCGCCGCGCTGATATCTACGGACCGGGCAATGGGAATAGCTACATCATCAATGTAACTGAAAGCCCGCGTTTGCGTACCATCTCCAAAAACTGTCAATTGATTTCCCTGCATGATCTGGTTCATAAAAATACCGATCACATTTCTGTATTTATCTCCAATGTTCTGGTTTTCGCCATAGACATTGTGAGGGCGAAAGATCACATAATTCAATCCAAACATTTCATGGGCAGCTTTAAGATCCAGCTCCACCGCATATTTTGATACCCCATATGGATCTTCAGGTTCCGGTGTCATTTCTTCTGTCATAGGCAACTGTCCCTTTCCATACACGGCTATGGAAGAGGTGAAAACAAAACATTTTACTTTTGCCTTAACTGCCTCATTGATCAGGTTAATACTACCAATAAGGTTTGTATTATAATTATATCGCCTGATAAAATGGGAGAGGCCCTCTGCAGCATAGGCGGCAAGATGGTATACATAATCAAACCTGTACTTATAAAAAAGGTCACTGATAAACTGATGATCGGTTACACTGCCCTTAATAAAGGTAGCAGCTTCCGGTACGTGATCTTCAAATCCCCCACTTAAATCGTCTATGGCAATCACGTTATGGCCTGCGGCCAGGCAATGTCGGACCACATGCGAACCAATAAAGCCCGCTGCGCCTGTAATTAATGAAGTTGGCATGTTAAGATTGATATTGCTTTGTGTAATATTGTTGGTATTCCCCGGAAGTTACATGTTTTAGCCACTCGGTATTCTCTAAATACCAATCAATTGTCAGACCAAGTCCCTGCTCAAACGTTACTGAAGGCTTCCAACCCAGTTCTGAACTGATTTTTGTGGCATCTATTGCATATCGCCGGTCATGTCCGGGACGATCTTTTACATAGGTTATCAATTTCTCACTGGTACCAGGTGAGTTACCGAGCTTCTCATCCATCAATTTACATAGCAATTTTACAAGTTCTATGTTTTTCCATTCATTAAAACCGCCAATATTATAGGTTTCTCCGGGTTTACCCTGATGAAATACGAGATCAATAGCCAGGGCATGGTCTTTAACAAAAAGCCAGTCGCGGGTATATAAACCATCCCCATATACTGGTAATGGCTTTTTCTGGATAATATTATTAATGAATAAAGGTATCAGCTTTTCCGGGAAATGGTAGGGGCCGTAGTTATTAGAGCAATTACTAAGTACTATCGGAAGGGAATAGGTGTCATGATAAGCCCTTACGAAATGGTCCGAAGCCGCTTTGGAAGCACTGTAAGGAGAATGGGGATCATACCTTGTTGATTCTGTAAAAAATCCCGTTTGTCCCAAAGCTCCATATACTTCATCAGTAGAAACATGATAAAAGCGTCTGTCCTGAAAGCTTCCCTGCCAGGCCTTTTTAGCTGCATTAAGCAAATTTACCGTGCCGATCACGTTGGTATATACAAAATCCAGGGGAGACACAATTGACCGGTCTACATGAGATTCAGCTGCCAGATGAATAACCCCGTCGGGATTATATTTTGCAAATAGCGCATCAAGCCCTTCAACATCAAGTATATTTTGTTTCTCAAAATTATAATTGGGGCTTTTCTCAATATCCCTGATATTTTCCAGATTGCCTGCATACGTTAGCGCATCCAGATTTACAATTTGATAGCTGGGGTATTTGGTAACAAACAGGCGAACAACATGGGATCCTATAAAGCCCGCTCCTCCTGTGATAACAATTGTCTTGGACATAATCGTGATTATAAACGTGCAGAATTTTTTTTATACCAGTTATAAGTAATTTTCAGGCCTTGCTCAACAGATGTCTGGGGATTATAACCGAGAAGGTTTTTAGCTTTGGAAATATCGGCAAGGCTGTGTTTAACATCTCCGGCGCGTTCCGGACCGAAATGTGGTGACAGTGTGCTTCCGGCTTCCTGTTTTAATACTTCAAAAAGCTCAGACAGTGTTGTCTGGCTGCCATAAGCTATATTATATACCTGGTTCAGCGCTTCTTTTTTATCTGCAAAAAGAGCGGCAATATTTGCCTGCACGGCGTTGTCCACAAAAGTAAAGTCACGACTATGTGTACCGTCACCATTTATGACAGGAGGTTTGTTTTCCAGGATCGCTTTTACAAAAAGGGGGATGACAGCCGCATAAGGACCCTGAGGATTCTGCTTTGGCCCGAATATATTAAAGTATCGAAGTCCAATGAAATCAAGCTGGTAAAGGCTGGAAAATACCTGCGCGTATAACTCATTCACGTATTTGGTAACTGCATAAGGCGAAAGGGGATTTCCAATCCTGTCCTCCTTTTTGGGCAAGCCGGGATGGTCCCCATAAGTAGATGAACTGGCTGCATAAACAACACGCTGTACCTTCCTTTCTTTGGCAGCAGTGAATATGTTCAGGGTACCGGTGATATTCACGTCATTGGTTGTAAGAGGGTCATTAATTGAGCGTGGCACCGATCCAAGTGCAGCCTGATGGGAAATGCCGTCTATTTTCTCACATGCCTGCAGGCATACATTATAGTCCCTGATATCACCATCAATAAATTCAAACCGGCCCATTCCTTCAAATTCACGAATGTTCTCCATCGACCCCGTAGCAAGGTTATCTAAAACCCTGACAAGAGTAACACGGTTATCCTTTAATAATTTATCTACAAGGTTGGAACCGATAAACCCGGCTCCGCCGGTAACTAGAACTTGCATCTTTTAAAGAGTTAAAATATAATTGGCGGCTTTACACTCATCATGCTTTTGATATTACGCGGATGGCTTAAACATTCTGTTTATCACTCTTTCCCTGATACTTAAGAATTTCTCTTCTATCAGGATTGTAAACAACATCGCTGTCCCAAACGAAACGATCAAATAAACCAGAAATGCTATTAAATTAATTCCGAGATAGTGGCTGATTATTAGTACAAACATTGAGTGCCACAAATACCAGTTATAACTGTAATAAGCGATGAAACGAAAAGGCTTCCATTTTGAAAAATCATGATAGTACAGGCCAAGGATCATGAGAAAAAAGCAAAAAGGGGAAACTGAATAAAAAACTACTTTTTTGAAATAGTAGTTATCCCAGTTAACATATAAGGTAAGGCCTGCAGCAAATAAAAGCACACCAATAGGAAATAAGATCTTCAATTTTGTCTGTTTTTGAAGAAAGGATCCAAAATAATTAATGAAAACAGCAAGCAAAACTCCCCATCCAAGAGCATCTAATTTATTGTGGGTCCCCATGTAAGTATCTCCACTTTTAGTCAGAAACAAGCTCAATATTTTAAAAACTATTCCAGCGAGAATCATACAACCAACAGTCAAAAAAAGGTACTGTAGCCTGTTGCTGAATATTTTTGCTGTAATAATCAGGGCTAAGGGCAATAAAAGATAAAAGTGCTCTTCAATGCATAGCGACCATACAACATCAAAAGGGATATGAGCTGGCCCCCCTGTATAATTTTGGTAAAAAAAGATGTATCGCGAAATATCCTTGAAGTTCGGATTGATTATAAAATAACGGTCAAGATTACTATAAAACAATATGGCAACTATTGAACCGAAAAGCAAAAACCAGTAATAAGAAGGCCATATTTTGAACCCCCTTTGAAAAATAAATTTCCAAAAATTTATTCCATTGGGCCCTTTGAACTGGTTAATAACAATTCCGCCCACGAGCAGACCAGAAATCACAAAAAAGAGATCCACGCCAAAATAACCATAGGGAAGAAACCCATTGAAATGGTAAAATACTACCGAAAGAATTGCAACCGACCTGAATACATCAACACTTGCTATACGTTTATTAGACTGAAGTACCTGACTCGATTTAAGCATATAAATATTCAGGAAATCTGACGCCTGAAATAATTACCATAACCACTGTTTTTAATTACTGCCGCAATTTCAAGTAACTCATTCTCTGTCATTAATCCCTATCTGAAAACTATTTCTTCAATCCTACCCACCGGCGTGGATCTATTTTTGAAATAAATTTTTCAAAAGAAGATATTGGCTTTGCCTCTTCTTCGTAATAGCTGCTTTTCTGTGCATAGCCGTAACCATACCCATATCTGCCATATCCATAATATCCGTATCCTGGCTTTAATTTCACATCATTAATGATTATGCTTACTCTGGGCAATTTTTTTTCCTCGTAAAACTCATCAATCAGGGTGATTTGTTTTTTAAAGGTGTGCCCCTGGCGAACAAGATATAAAGTACAGTCTGCAAATTTTCCCAAAGTCATTGCGTCGCTTACCATTCCTACCGGAGCAGTATCAACAATGATTGCTTCAAAATTGGCACGGAGCTTTGTAAACATATCAGTCACCTTCGGATCCAGCAATAGTTCTGAGGGATTTGGTGGAATTGGTCCGCAGGGCAACACAAATAGATTGGGTTGATCGGGAACGGGGATGATCAGGTCTTCCAATTCACCTTTGCCCAGCAGGTAATTACTAATTCCTGATTTTTTACTCATCCCAATACCTGAAAGTATCTTGGGTTTCCGTATGTCAAATTCAAGAATAACAGTTTTCTTTCCGGCCAATGATAATACGGCGCCTATGTTTATACTTACAAATGATTTACCCTCACCGCTAACCGAAGAGGTAACCATGATCACAGGCTGAGTTATTTGTGGTAGAATATATTGAAGGTTTGAACGAATGATCCTGAATTGTTCCGCAACCATTCCGCGACTTGTTTTATTTACAATCAACGTTTTTTCCGAATAAGAATGCCCTACTTCTCCAAGTATGGGCGCCTTGGTTATTCTTTCAATATCAAACCTGGTACTTACTTTATCATTGACCACTTCTGCAATAAATATGATAAGTGCCGGCAGTCCAAGGCCAATTAGCACAGCCAGAATTTGTATGGCTCTTTTATTGGGTTTAACCGGAGTGAGAGATGGAGTGGCCAAATTAATGATCTTGGAATTTGAAATGGTTGATGCCCTCCCGATTGCAGCCTCTTCTCTTTTACCCTGTAATAGATTATAAAGAGTTAGTTTCGTATTGATCTGACGCTCCATTTCTACCAGCTCTTTCAGCTTAAAAGGCATTGCCTTTAATTCAGATTCGTCGAAAGAGCTCTTTGTTTTCAGCGTTTCAATACTGGACGCATAAACAGCCCTGACATTTTTTAGATTTTCCAGGATACTTTCCCTTAATTTTTCTATCTGTCCTTCCACTTCCTTTACCGCAGGATTTTCGATTGGCACTTTGGAATCCAGCAGTGACTGTCTTTCCAGTTGCGCTTTGTTATATCCCGCAACCAGTTCATTCAATGTAAGGTCCTCGAGCCCCAGTGAAGAGGGAACAACTATTCGCAGATATTCTTTGCTTTTATCTTTAAGGTAGCTTGTAATATCGTCTGCAATTGACAACCTGAACCGCTGCTCATTAATAGATTTATCTGCCTCACCTATCCTTTCAAAATAATTTGAAGACTGCACCTCAGGATCGATGAGATTATTAAGCTGCTTATATCGAAGGTATTTAGCTTGCAGCGTGTCAATTTCTCGCGTAAAAATATTTAACCGCTCATCTATGAAATGAAGCATTTGATCAGTGGAAAAATTGTTTTGCTCAACGGTCATTGAATCATACTGAACCATCAATGAATTCACAATATCAGCGGACATCAAGGCACTTGAAGTCTGAATGCTCACAGCTACAATACCAGTTCCGGGCGTTTGGGGTTGTACCTTTAAATTAGTAACCAGGTTGCTTGCCACTACACTGGTGGGATCCCAATTGACGGTAAATTCGCTACCAGGGCTTATGTTTCCTGTTTTTATCAGCCTGAATATTCCATGCTTGTTTTGAAATACTTTACCGAATGAAAAATTTGATTCATTGTCTATCCGGAACATCTGACTGTTAACCATCTTGATCTTTGTTGAAAAAGAGGCACTGGAGTCAGCTATTTCATATACTTCCATTTGGAATGGAGCAAGTTTGTATACATTGAATTCTTTAATCTTTCCATTGGCTATGTAACTTACCTGAAGATGTATCCGGTTCACAACTCTTTCCATCAAAGGCCGTGACCGCATAATTTCAATCTCATTCTGTATGTTCTGGGAACGATTGCTACCTTCAAGGATGTCCTCAACCTTGTCTTCACGGCTCGCTGGCTTCTCGTTTTTAATAAGCATGGTACCCGTAGAACTGTAAATGCGTGTAGAATATCTCAGGTATATCCAGGCTACCAGCAGGGCGGCAGCAAGCGACAATAAAAACAAAGGCAGAAACCTTACATATTTATAAAAAATATCCCTGGCACTAAGGCCCCATAATTCACCCCTGTTGGTATTGCCATTATTTATATTTACATGATCTTCCATTCAAAAGAAATTATATTCTTACCGTTACTTAAAAATGTTATAAACCAGCGCTATGGCAGTAACTATGCTAAGCCCAAAACTGACTCTTTGAATGACCAGATCCTGGTCGGTTTTCTTAGCCTTTTTTGGTGTAGGATCAACTATCACCATATCATTTTGCCGAAGGGTGTAATATGGAGATTCAAAAAGTTGTTTGGAAGAAAGGTCAACCACCCCTATTTCCCTTTTTCCATCTGTTTCCCTTATCACTTTTACGGAAGTTTTTAATGCATAGTCGGTAAGCCCACCCGCCATTCCAACAGCTTCAAGCAAGGTGATCCTTTCACTGGGAATTGTAATAACCCCTTGCCTGTTCACCTCCCCAATGACGGTAACTTTTAAATTCTGAAACCGGATAATAACGGTAGGGTCCTCCAATAATTTTACAGGTTCGGTTAATCTTTTTTTGATTTCATTTGCCAATTCCTCTCTTGTCAGGCCTTCAGCGTGAATAACACCCAGTTTGGGATGATGGATATTGCCATCTACATCTACCAGGAAACCAGGTGATGTGGCGCTACTACTGCCTCCCTGGCTGGAAAGACCTCCAGAAACAGTTCCCAGATTATATATCGCATCCACTTCAGATTTGGTAGTGGTGCTATAAATCTGAATTGAGAGAAGATCATCTTTCTGAATGCGCAAAACTGGGGTCTGTAAAGTCCCTTTACCAGATGTATCCGTTACATTTTGGATATAATTGGGGATTTTTTGCTGAGTGCTGCAGGAGATTATATATAAAGGGAAAATTAAAATTGAGAGAGAACGGAGGAATTTCATTTATAGTTCTTTAATGGTAATACGCGGCTTAAAGGCTATGACCCTATCCTTCAGATCGGGCCGAAGTTAATTTAGTTCTGTCAATATAGGCCACCAGCACATATCCCAGGCTGTCAATTGCTATTTTCACTGTTTTTCTATGCACGCTTAATACCTGCCCTTCTTTATCCATAAGTGGGCCGGTGGTAATCTTTACCCGCTGGTCTACCCGGAAGTTAATGGGTTTAACTTCCACATTTTCATACTCATCGAGAAAGCGGCGAATGGCATTGATCTCTTTTTCCCGGATTACAGCCGGTTTCCCTTCCCAATAAACAAAATTGATGACCCCTGGTGTCATGCGCACATTAATGCGGTCATTATCACTCACCTTTACGAAAACATAAGACTTAAAGAGTGGCTCTTCCACTACTTTAACCCGGTCACTCCATTTGCGTCTCACCTTATTGAGTGGACAATAGCTCTCCAGTCCCTTTTCCTGAAGAAGCTGGTTGATTTTTTTCTCCCAACGGGGCTTGCTATAGACTGCCAACCATTTTCGGGTCATCGAAGATTTTTTTGACGGCTTCGCCACCTCAGTCACATGGGTTAGTTTCATATGACCGGTAACAATGAGCTTAAATAACCCATCGTAATTTTACTTTATACGGGTGCAAATATAAGGGGAAATGGGACTGAGGAAAGAATAAAATAACCGGATTCTGAATGATTTGTCCCCATGAGTTGATAACTAGGAAACAGGAAAAACCATCTGGTTCATTAATTTATAACGCTTCGCAGTAATGGGGCAGGAAGCCATCCCCTCGGCCGTAAAATCAAGTGTTATTCCGGCCTCACTAACCCAGCCGATCTGACGCGCCGGATTACCCACCATCAGGCCATAAGGACTCACGTTTCCTACCACCATGGCACCTGCCCCGATCATGGCATATGAACCTATTTCAACTCCGCAAAGAATGGTGCTGTTGGCACCAATTGTAGCCCCTTTCCGGATTATGGTTTTCCTGAATTCATCCTTTCTTTCAATAAAGCTGCGGGGATTGATAACATTAGTGAACACCATGGAGGGGCCAAGGAATACATCATCTTCAATCACTACCCCCTTGTAAACTGAAACATTGTTCTGCACTTTTACTCCGTTGCCTAACGTAACATCGTTATCAATAAAAACATTTTGCCCAAGAATACAGTTCCTGCCAACTTTTGATCTGGGCATAAGATGACAGAAATGCCAGATTCGCGTGCCTTCTCCTACCATGGCGCCATCATCAATTATGGCAGAAGGATGTATATGGGTTTTCACTAAAGACATAAACAGCGTTTTAACTATTAATGAGCGCTTTCACTTCAGTATTGTTGCACAACCAAAGTAATATATTTACCTTTTACCGACCATTACTGTTCAGAAGCTTAAAATTACTTTAATAACCCCAATTCAATCGTAATGAACCAACGCTTCTATTCGCTTGATGTGTTTCGTGGCGCAACTGTTTGCCTGATGATCCTTGTAAATAATCCTGGCTCCTGGTCACATATCTATCCACCATTGGAACATGCGCCCTGGCACGGATTAACTCCAACAGATCTGGTATTCCCTTTCTTTCTTTTTGCAGTAGGAAATGCATTATCGTTCGTTATGCCAAGACTGGAAGCGGGTGGTGATGCTGCGTTCTGGAAAAAGGTGATCAAAAGAACAGCATTAATATTCCTGATTGGCTTATTTCTGAACTGGTGGCCATTTGTACGCTGGACAGATGGGCATCTCTCGTTTATTCATTGGGTAAATCCTGCTGATGAAACAAAAGGGGTGCGCATCCTGGGTGTGCTACAACGCATAGCGCTTTGTTATTTTTTTGCCTCCATTATCATTTATTACTTTAAGATCCGCAGAGCATTTTATATAGCCCTTTTATTATTGCTTGTATACTGGCTTGTTTGTGTTTTAGGTAATCCTTCTGATCCGTTCAGCATGCAGGGCTGGTTTGGAACTGATATCGATAAAAAAATACTCGGCGTTCCACACATGTATAAAGGAGAAGGTGTTGCTTTTGATCCGGAAGGGATCATGAGTACTATGGCCGCTATTGCAGAAGTAATATTCGGCTATATGATCGGAGATTATATTCAGAAAAAAGGCAAAACCCATGAAATGGTTAGTGGATTGTTTGTAGCAGGAGTTGCCTTAATAGTTACCGGATACTGCTGGGATATGGTATTCCCGATCAATAAGAAGATCTGGACAAGCTCGTTCACCATTTATACCTCCGGACTTGCCACTCTGACAATTGCAACTATGATCTATCTCATAGAATTCAACAACAAAAGAAATTTTCTTACAAGATTCTTTGATGTATTTGGGAAAAATGCATTGTTTGTATTTGCACTCAGTGCATTTCTGCCAAAAGGGTTGTCACTGATCAGGATGGGCGATGGAGTAAACCCATGGAACTTTCTTTATACAAAAGTATTTTCAAATGTACCTGGTGATCCAAGACTGGGTTCCCTGTTCTACGCAATATGTGTAATCATATTCATGTGGGCCATCTGCTATTTTATGGATAAGAAAAAGATATACATCAGAGTTTAGCCTTAATTGCCTCATAAAAATTTCAATGTTGGAACCCTAATTTTGGAAATTTCTCAATAGAAATTCCCGAAATGATCGTCATTTGTCCTACCTTAAATGAAACAATACTGTATGAGACTGCCAAAAAAACTGCTTCTAACGACAGTGGCCATCCTGGCCACTTATTTTTTTTATGGACAATCTGTATCCGGAAAAGTAACTGATTCCAAAACAAATGAAGGCGTGGGAGGAGTTTCAGTAATGGTCCGCTCAACACGGGCAGGCGTTGTTACCACTGACAATGGATCATTCACGCTCAAAGCCTCCGCATCAGATGTTCTTGAAGTCAGCAGGATCGGTTATAAAACTATTTCGGTCAATGTAAATGGTCAGAGTTATATCTCCATTTCATTTGAAAGCACAATGGAGGAACTGGGTCAGATAGTATTGGTTGGTTCCCGGCGCGGAGGACGGGTTAGAACAGAATCTCCCGTACCTGTTGATGTCATTAATATTAATCAGGCAGGAGCGCCTACTGCCAAAATGGACCTTACCTCTATTTTGAATTCTGCTGCTCCTTCTTTCAATTATAACAAACAGAGCGGTGCAGATGGTGCAGATCATATTGATTTAGGCACATTGCGCGGACTTGGACCAGATCAGACGCTTGTATTGATCAATGGAAAGCGCCGTCACCAGACAGCTTTTGTTGGTTTGTTTGGTACAAGAGGACGAGGTAATTCAGGTGCTGATCTAAATGCATTTCCACAGTCAGCTGTTGATCGCATTGAAATATTAAGAGACGGCGCATCTGCGCAATATGGTTCCGATGCAATGGCCGGTGTTATCAATATCATTCTGAAAAAAGATGTAAATCACTGGAATATCAATGCAGGCTGGTCTGGTTATTATGACAAAAAATTCAATGCTTATGAATCAAGAGAGGGTAATCAATACTATTATAGTCACCCCATTGATGGCGGCACATTTGCATTATCAGTTAACAATGGTTTCAAACTGGGGAATAAAGGAGGGCTGATCAATATCTCATTGGATTTCTTAAAACAGGCCAAGACATATAGGCAGGTAGGTGATACCAATATCATGACCAATCCTGATGCCCTGTTATTAAACAGCGGTCGCCGTTCCTTTGGGGATGGATCTGTTACCAGCGGCGGCGGCATGTTTAACATGGAACTGCCGGCTGGAAAAGCTACTTTCTATTCTTTTGGCGGATATAATTACAAGGCATCAGATGCCTTTGCCTATACCCGAAACTGGAGCGCAAGACCAGACAGGTTCCCTGTAAATAACAGCGGCGCAATAATTTATGTGCCTTCCATCATGCGTACTTCATCAGATGGAGAACAATATTACAATCCCCATATTCAAACTCATATTACCGATTATTCGCTGGCAGCAGGATTCAAGGGGTTATCCAGTGGTGGCTGGAGCTGGGATGCAAGCAATACGCTTGGAAGAAATGATTTCCATTATTACGGTGATAAAACATTCAATGCTTCCATACTTAACTCGGTTGCCCAGACACATTTTGATGATGGTGGATTTAATTTTCTTCAGAATACAACCAATTTTGATTTAAGTAAATCATTCGAGACTGCATCCCGCACAAGCACATTCGCTGTGGGAGTAGAATTCAGGTATGAACGCTATTCCATTTACAAAGGAGAAGAAGCTTCCTATAAGGGATACAGCAATCCATTTGACCAGGCGCCCGGATCACAGGGCTTTCCAGGATTTAGTCCTTCAGATGTGGTGAACGCAAACCGCACTGTGGAAGGTGTTTATGTGGATTATGAAAATTCCTGGAAATCTGGATGGCTGTTGGATCTTGCAGCCCGGTATGAACATTATTCGGATTTCGGTTCAGTAGTTACCGGAAAGGCAGCTGCCCGCTATAAGATCTCTCCCAAATTCAATTTAAGAGGATCAGTGAGTACAGGTTTCAGGGCACCTTCCCTGCAACAGATCAATTTCAGCAATACGCTTACTTCCTTCAGTGGCGGCCAACTGGTGCAGTCTCGTATTGCGCGTAATGATGATGCCATCACACAGGCAGCTGGCATTCCTGAGCTGAAAGATGAAACATCTTTAAACGGAAGCCTTGGCTTTACCTGGAAAGCAATAAATAATCTGACGTTTACGCTAGACGGATATATGGTGAAAGTAAAAGACCGCATTGTATTATCCGGTTTATTCAGTGCGGACGACAATTCATTACCGAATGATTTCACAACTGCACTTGATAATATCGGCGTATCCACTGCGCAGTTTTTCGACAATGCAGTGAACACTACCAATTATGGGATTGATATCGTAGTAGATTATAATAAAAGATGGCTGAACAAATCATTCAGGGCACTGCTTACAGGCAATATCCAGGATATGAGCATTGATGAGGTGCATGTACCATCCAAATTGAATGACAGCTATCTCCATCGCAAAACATTCTTCAGTGATCGTGAAGAAGCATTCCTTATCTCTTCTGCCCCGAAAGCAAAACTGGCTTTGAACCTTGATTATACCTGCAACAAGTTAGGCGGCGGGGTTCATTTCATTTATTATGGCAAGATGGCAACGAAAGGTTTTGGATGGACAGGATTGGCAAGTCGCGCTGGTACAGGCGGTCCCGGTGACCCCGATATCTCTGGAAGCTTTACAGGAATTGATCCTTATGTGGATATAGATGGTTATAGCGACCAGGTGCATGTAACTCCCGAGGTCTTCAGATACGGAGGTAAAGTAACAACCGATATTTTCCTCTCCTATACCTTCTCAAAAAAAGCAACACTGTTCATAGGAGCAGATAACTTATTCAATGTTCATCCTGATTTTGCAGCGGTGCCCAATGCCCGTTACGAATCATTCGACAATGAGACAGGCGGCCCCTGGGAATCTGTACAAATGGGATTTAATGGTTTGCGACTTTTCAGCAGACTTGTACTGAATTTTTGACCTTCACATGCGTGCATTGTAAAAAATCCGGAACTTGCTTCCGGATTTTTTGTTTTTAAACCTTATAAAATGCGTAGACTATTATTATCAGCAATTATTCTGTCTCTTGTAATTATTACCAATGCCCAATCAAAGATTGTGGTATTTCAGTCCGATTTTGGATTAAAGGACGGAGCGGTATCTGCCATGAAGGGTGTGGCAATGGGAGTATCACCTGATCTGAAACTGTATGATCTTACCCACGAGATACCCGCTTATAATATCTGGGAGGGAGCTTATCGTTTAATGCAGACAGTTCCTTATTGGCCGGAAGGAACAGTGTTTGTATCAGTAGTTGATCCCGGTGTTGGCACCAGCCGTAAATCGGTAGTGGCTAAAACAAAGACCGGTCAGTATATCGTTACACCTGACAATGGAACACTTACTTTAATTGCCGAAACTCTGGGCATTGCAGAACTGAGAGAGATCGATGAAGCAGTGAACCGCAGAAAAAATAGTGAGAAATCATACACCTTCCATGGCAGGGATGTTTATGCTTATACTGGCGCCCGTCTTGCTTCTGGTGTAATAAGCTATGAACAGGTTGGGAAAGCATTGCCGGCTGAACCTGTGATGATCTCCTATCAGAAAGCAACACTTGAAGGAAAGGTGATAAGAGGAAATATCCCGGTATTGGATATTCAATATGGAAATGTTTGGACGAATATCGGTGCTGATCTTTTTAATCAATGGAAATTAAGACCTGGCGACAAACTGCAGGTACGCATTTTCAATAACAAACAGAAAGTGTATGAGGGCGTTATGCCCTATGTTGAAACTTTTGGTGCTGTTGCCAGGGGTAAACCCCTGGCCTATTTAAACAGTTTACTTCAATTATCCTTCGCACTTAATATGGATAGCTTTGCAAACGTGCACCATGTAAGCAGTGGAAGTGCATGGAGTGTAGAAGTGAGCAGGGCCAATTAGCATTCGCAGTATCATTATACTCGTCAAACAGGTCTTGGCTTCGCCATGACCTGTTTGCATTTGGGACTGTTAGTAAGCCCGCACTTTTACAGAACTTATCCACAAGCCGGCTCCCGAATGGAAAATGCCCTCCCCGCCTTTAAAATAATTGTAAATTCAGTTCACATAAATTCCAAACTCCAATAGATACTGTTATGAACAACGCTACTATCAACTTCCCGAGTATTTTCGAAACAGCCTTCGGAAATACTGAAAACTCAGCAAAAGATCTTCTTAATGGTTTAAAAATTAAACGAGGCGAGAAATGGTATTTGGTTGGCAACCTCGCCAGGAAAGGAGCTGTTAGTCCCGGGCGCGTAGTTAATGCCGCGCCAACTGAAGAAGATTTTGATATCCTGTTCCGCTCAGCCATTACCAATGTCGTAGAAAAAGTAGAGCATCCTTTTGTAATAACTCTTGGTTTCCCTTTCTCCACATACAACGTTTATAAATCAGCTGCGGAGCATTACCTGGCCAAACGCCATTTCATGCTGGATTATGATACAAGGACTTTTAATCTCAAAGGAAGCATTCGCAAAAACACATTCATTGTTGATCAATACGAAGTGATCCCTGAAATAGTAGGTGGTATTATCGGACTGAAAAAAATATTACCGCATGCAGAAAATGAAAACTTCATTGCCTTAAGCTTCGGTTTTGGCACCATGGAAGGAGCATTGGCAAGTTCAGATGGCCTGGTGCATCGTACCAATTTTAGCTCTCACGGTATTCGCTATGTGATCAATAACCTCGGTCGTGAATTAAGCCAGAAATATTTCCTGGAAATGAAGAATGAATATCAGCTGGATGAAGCTTTCATCAAAGGATCATTGTTTACCAACAGGAAACGCATCGATCTGACAGATTTGAAAAAAGAATTATTGACCCAGTATTATAAAGAGGTTGTATCACCTCAATTGCGTAAACATTTTACCGATGCTGACCTTGAAAGTTGCGACAAGATCTATCTCATGGGTGGTGGCGCCAATTATACTGAATTGTATGATGCAATAAGGGAAGAGTTCGCCGGATTTATCCCGGTAGAAGTAGCTCCACATCCAGAATACATTATCAGTATTGGTTACCTCTACAATTCATTGAGGATTTCAGATTCAAAGGCAGCACGCTGTATAGGCATTGACTTAGGTAATGCCACTACAGCAGTTTCCTATTTTGAAAACCTGCCAGCGAACCAGTAGGATTTATTAATGAAACTCGACAGCCTGTTAAGCTCCAGTCATCGCAAGGACAGCTTCCTTATCCCAAAAGAGATGATGATCACCGGTACGATCCAGACGGATTCACCGGGACAGATAGCTGGTATAATCAATGGTGATGTGCTCACTAAAAGCCGGATCATTATTCTCAAAGAAGGAATTATCAATGGAGATGTAACAGCCGATGAATTGCTTGTTTATGGAAAGATCAATGGCCATGTGAAGAGTTGTAACAAGATCAACGTTCAGAGCGGTGCTGTCATTAAGGGAAATATCAACACAGCGGAGATCCATATGGAGAAGAATGCAAAGATTGGTGGCATCATCACCAAATCAGACGTTCAGACCCTGACCAAAAACAAAGAAACTCCAAAGAAAAAGGAGACTCCTGCTTCAACTATTGAACCGGTCCCTGCCGCCAAAGATCAGAACACGGAGCGGCAGGCCTGGTTCTGAATTAGAAATTCTCTCCTTCTTATCAAATAAGACAGGAGTTATAAAAGGCCATAAACCGTTTCTGAAATTTTATTGATGCCTGGATGACAAACAGGATCTGTAACATTGTTCCCCATTTTCGGCCTATTTGGCATTCAATGAGCCGGTTTTATTTAATAGTATTCACTTATTTTATCCCAGACACAGGATTTTTATAATCGGTGATTTCTTCCCGGCATGTAAAAAATCGGCTCCCGGTTTTCTCGCAGTCTGCTTGCAGTTTCTTGTGGCCTTGTTCGACTCTCATTCGACTCTCATTCGACTCTAAGTCGATTTTCAGTTGTATAAGAGTCAATTTTCAACAGAATGCCAGTTTGTCCTGTTCGCTCGCCGGCGAAGCCGGGTCGAATGAAAGTTGAATGAGGTCAAAATAAGAACCCATAAGCTTCCCTTAAGGGCACAGGTATCAATCAGGATACTGCTGCTGACCCTCACTCAAACACCACTGTCTTATTGTTGTAAACAAACACGCGGTCTTCAAACACCATTTGCAGGGCCCTCGCTAATACCGCCTTTTCAATTTCCTTCCCTGCCTTCACCATATCATCTGCAGTATAGCCGTGGTTAACAGGAATGATCTGCTGTTCAATAATAGGACCTTCATCTAAATCATTATTTACAAAATGAGCTGTAGCGCCAATCAGTTTAACACCGCGTAACCAGGCCTGCCGGTAAGGACTGGCACCTACAAAGGCTGGAAGAAAGGAGTGATGAATATTGATGATGCGATTGGCAAATTGCGCTACAAATTGAGGGGAAAGTATGCGCATGAATTTAGCCAGCACCAGGTAATCACAATTGTACTCCGAAATAAGTGATAGTATCCTGCTTTCAAATTCATTCTTCTCAATATTTTCATGAGATATAAAATGAAAGGGCACTTCAAATCTTTGACAGATATCCTGTAGGTGGTCATAATTCCCTATGACGCATTGTAGTTTTGAACCAAGGGTATTGAAGTGATGACGTACCAGGATATCACCGAGGCAATGATGCTCTTTGGTAACCAGCAGAATGATCTTTTTCTCCGGATCGGGATTGATCTGCACTATTGCATTTGAGGGAAGTACGGACTTTAATCTTTGCAATAAGACCGCGCTGTCCTCATTCTGTTTGGCTACAAGCCGCGTAAAGAAAAGATTGGCAGTAGTATCCACATGTTCGCGCATGGAAATGATATTACAGTCAGCAGCAGCCATTACACTGGCAATTGCTGCTACCAGGCCCACCTTATCTACACATTGAATAAGGACGATCAATTTACTTTTTGGATAAATTTAAAAAATACTGATCAGGATTTATTGGATTTCGGTTTTTCATTCAGGAATAAACAGACTAGAACCGGATATTCTCAATATGGATGCCTGTAATGAACCAGAATCCAGAGGCTTTATCCCGATGCATATCCACTTTCCAGTTGCCGGTCAGTTTATGCCATTCTACTCCCGTGAACATAGACACCACATACCTACCAGTCACCTGCGAATCCTTTTCACCTAACTCGCAGGCCACTTCAGTGATCTCACTTAATTGCAGATCTTCATAAACTGATTTAAATCTGTCGATCAGTTTCTTTATTTCAGTTGCTGTCAAAGGATAATGCTCATTGAGCCTCAAATTCTTTCCGCTGATCTGTTCCGTCCATTCCGTGGCTTCTTTGCTCAAAATATAAATTATACACTCTTCCAGTGCCAGACGCATATTCTCGTAAACAGGATCCGGGTGAAACTGATCATAAACAAAACCATAGATAACCCCAGGAACTCTTGCATCTTCCATTTCCATGTAAAACATTTCATCAACGGCAAAACGGTAAAGATCACGAATAGTAACGTTGGGACTACAAACGCCAATGCTGATTCCGTGTATAAACAGGTAGTTGGCCAGTTCCATCCATGCAGTTTCCATTTCATAGTCTGGAATTTTATTAGCCGGTCTGAAATGAGTTGGCCTTCCGATCCTGTCATACACTCTTATCATTTTCTGCTGTTCTACCTGCTTTTCAAAATCAATGATATCTTTTAGAAACCGGTTTTCTTCAGCAGGGTTGGCAACATAATTACCCTGGGGCCCGAATTGAGCTCCTCTTTCCAACATTAATTTCATCTTGAGGTAATCGTTTTCTGCATCAATTTTTTCCTGTCCATGCAGGTGTGAAAAATCATTTTCCATAAGCGGTTCTTTTTTTAAGTGTTTAGCTTTTCTATCGATTAGCGATGCACTAAATGTAGAACCTGTGGAAATGCGAGACTAGGTGAGAAAAACAATGATTTTTGGTGAAAAAACGCCGCAGGAAACACCCGTTTCAGAATATTTTCTTCAGTATTATTTGAGTTTATTCTCCCAGTAGCTGGGAATATAATTGAATCAGTCCCTGATTTTATTAGTCAAACAACCGCCCCTGTTCTCCAGGTCTCCTGAAAATAGTAGTATCCAGACTCCATTCTTCCTCATTCATGCCATACAGTTTTCCGTACTTCTTGTATTGCTGTGAAACCATCTGGGCGATACTTCCTTCTCCACGCATTCTCACCCCCCAGCGTGTATCATTTACTTTTCCATCATGGCTTTCTTCAATCATGTGCCATACCTTATCTGCCCTGTCTGGGAAATTTTTGTATAGCCAGTCGTGGAAGAGAAATTTTATAGCTCCATTGAGCCGGATATAAGTATAAGCAGTAAAAGTAGCACCGCTTTCACTGGCTGCTTTCATGATCCGTTGCATTTCATGTTCATTAAGGCCAGGTATCATTGGCCCCATCATAACACCCATTCTTACGCCAGCCTTGCTTAAGTCTTCAATAACTTTCAGTTTCTGTTTTGCAGTAGTAGTACGCGGTTCCATTACACGACGAAGATCCTCATTAAAGGAAGTGATGGATACCATGGCAGACACAAGCTGTTTCTTTGCCATTTCCTGCAGAATGTCCTTATCTTTTATTATCCATGAATTTTTAGTAAGGATACCCACAGGCTGATTGAACTCATTGCATACCTCAAGCAGGGAACGGGTGAGGCGGTACTTTTGTTCGGCTGGCTGATAACAATCTGTATTGCCACTGAGCATTATGGGAGTGCATTCCCATTTTGGATGCATAAGGAACTTGCGAAGCAATTGAGGGGCATTCTTCTTCACAATGATCTTACGCTCAAAATCAAGGCCCGCACTATAGCCCCAATACTCATGCACATTGCGCGCATAACAATAAATGCAACCATGTTCACAACCTGCATATGGATTCATGCTATAAGCCATACCCACATCCGGACTCTCCACTTTATTGACTATGGTTTTTGATTCCTGTTCCAGATACTGGGTAGGTGAGTTGTCTTCCGACCAATCGTCCACCGCCTCTATATGTTCCCTTGTCTTTTCATTCTTTAAGAATCTGTTCTTTGTATTGAACTGTGCTCCCCTTCCCTGCAGGTATTGTGGCACCTGGTTTTCCTTTTCTTCATTATCTGGGGATATATTATTTTCTGTTTTCTTTGGGCTGATCTTATAATGATCCTGGTTTAATTTTTCAGACATAGATTTTGTTTTATCCCGGCCCATCTCGAAAAAGAAAAGGAAAAGGAGAACAAAGAATCGCACTCGCCAGGCTTCTTCACAATACCATTCTTTATTCTCCTTAATGCAGAAAGACCTGCACCCTTGTTTTGGACGGATACTGATTAACTAGAATACCAGAACTCAAAAAACGCACTACATGCTGGCGGATAAGGGGTATTTATGGTTGAACCCGATAGCTACCGGGTCAAATCTCTTTGCTTAACCAAACAGCTGGCCCTGCCTGGTTGCAACCGGCAAGTTTTGAAAAGTGAAACGCTCTACAACCTGGTATTTCTCCCGGTTGTTACCGGGATCACCCACCGGCCTTTTCAGCAGAACCATGGAATCGGCAATGAAACGGCCTGCAAAATGTTTCTGGCTATACTCCAGCCATCCTTTTTCATATTGCCAGGGTTTTAACTTCCTCGCAATAGTGAGGTGTGGCTCCATGATAAAATGCGGTTTGTTATCCTCATTCAGCTTCATGAGCCGTTGTACTTCACTGCGTATCTGTTTCACCAGCCCCTGCACCGGCACTTTGGAGGTAATGGCGATATATATCGTGTGAGAAGGAAAACTCCCGAAATCCTTCAACTCTACTTTAAAGGGCGGATATCCCATAGCCACCGTCCTCAAACGGTTAATGATCCTCTCCTCCATCATCTCATACTGGAGGAAATTGACCAAACCCAAATTTGGTTTGCCACCCATTCCAGATTCCACCTTAAAGGCTTCCTGAAATTCTTTCTTTACCTGCATCACACGGTTCCCCAGATCAGCATGCGGATAAACCACCAGCATGTATTCAAAAACCCCATACCCGGGCATTGTCATTCCTGTCAACTGCATAACCCATCTTTATAATTATTAATTAATTACCTATATTCTTAGCATAAATTTACTAATATTTTTAGTTTTACCAAAAATATTTCTGACCTTTAGGATGAAAACCGAATTCACATATCGCCTATGGATGAACACCAGGCTTAAATTATTTTTTTATGGATGAGGAAGAATTCTATGGAGCCGCCTACAAGGGTTCCAAACAGTTTACCCAGCAACAGGTAAAAACTGCCAATGCAACCGGTTTTGGTGCGGCTGCCGATGATTTTATGGAACGCGGCATTGATCTCAATGAACAACTGATCCGCAATAAACCTGCAACGTATTTTTTTCGCATGAAGGGCGATGCCATGCGTGAAGCTGGCATATTCGATAATGATGTACTAATAGTAGATCGTTCAATCAAGCTGGGTGAAGGAAGGATCATAGTTGCCATTCTCAACGGTGAAATGCTGGTGAGACGTTTTCATAAAAACTTTTCCTCCGCCTTTCTGATACCGGAGAATAATCGGTACAAGGCCATCAACCTGGCGGAGTTCACTGATTTTTCCGTATGGGGGGTAGTCACTTTCGTGATCCATGCGGTGTAAACAATTACAGCATGAAAGCAATCGTAGACTGTAATAATTTTTACTGCTCGTGTGAGCGATTGTTCAAACCATGGCTCGAAAATAAGCCGGTAGTGGTATTGAGCAATAATGACGGTTGCATTGTATCAAGAAGTGATGAAGCCAAGAAATTTGGTGTTGAAATGGCGGGCCCTTATTTCATGGCAAAACCCCTGATTCAAAAACATGATATCGCCGTATTCTCCTCCAATTATAATTTATATGGTGACCTCAGCTGGCGGGTAATGGAAACACTCCGGCTGATGCTTGGTAAAAAAAATGTGGAAGTATATTCAGTTGATGAAGCCTTTGTTGACCTCTCTGGTTTTACCCTGGATCAGCTTCCCGCCATTGCCCGCGAAATAAGAGAAACGGTTGAGCAATGGACAGGCATCAGGGTATCTGTTGGTGTGGCTCCAACCAAAGTGCTGGCCAAACTCGCCAATCGTTTTTCTAAAAAAGAAAAACAACGTACAGGATGTGTCACTGTATTTGATTCCGAAGAAAAGATCCTTGATGCTCTGCGAAAAACAGCTGTGGGTGATATCTGGGGTGTAGGCAGAAGATACGCGCACAGCCTGCAGGAAAATTGGGGAATATTTGATGCCCTGCAACTACGGAATGTAAGTGAAGAATTTGCCCGCACTCACCTGGGTGGAGTTACCGGTGTTCGCCTGGTAAAGGAACTGAGAGGTGAAATAGCCCGCGAAATGGAAGATGAACTGACCAATAAAAAAATGATCGCAACTACCAGGATGTTTGGATCACCTGTTAGTGATATCAATGCCATCAAAGAAGCTATTGCTACCTATACTTCCAGAGCTGCTGAAAAATTACGTCGCCAGCACAGCGCTGCCAGCATGATCAGCATATTTGTTGTCACAAAAGACCAGGACCATATGTTGGGATTTAACAAAAGCGGTACCATCAGCACCTATACTAATTTACCTGCTGCCACCTCTATAACCAATGAACTCATTAAACCGGCCGTTGCTATGGTGGACAGGTTGTACAGGAAAGACACCATGTATAAAAAAGCTGGTGTAATGCTAAGTGGCATCATCCCTGATGAATCCATCCAGGGCAATCTATTCCTCTCTGAAACTAAAAACTGCGAAAGAAAACTGATGGATATGATCGACAATATCAATTTCAGCCAGCGAGATGACGTGCTTAAATTTGCGGCCTCTGGTACAACCCGCGACTGGAAAATGCGGCAGGAAATGAGAAGCGGCAGATATACAACAAGATGGGAGGAACTTTTTGAAGTTCATTAATCAGCTCTTCTTTTTGCCGTCATTCATTTTTTGATCGATGAATTTAGGCTTGATAAGATCAAGCCCCAATTTCCTGTTCATCTTTTCAATTAAATATACTGTCAGCTCCGGTGATGTAGCCTCATCATGCATGTGCATGAAAAAATACAGTTCCTGTAATCCATTGTCCAGCCAGTACTTCATTCGCTCCACCCATTTATCTATCCGGGTATAATCCGTTTTATGCAGGCTGTTTCCCACATAGCGTATTAATGTTTTGGGAATGGTGAGATACATATGGGCTACGTCCCTTCGTCCGGCAGTATCTGTTATCACTGCTCCCATTGAATGTTCTTTTAAAAATGTAAACAGCTCCATCCTTTGTTTCTCAGTTGCCAGCCAGGCAGGATGACGAACCTCCAAAAAAAACTGCAGATCAGCAGGCAGAGCAGTAAGAAAGGTAAAGAGCTCTTCTTTCCGTTTTGGAGTAAATTTCTCATTGACCTGAACGAATATGGGACCGAGGTGCGGCCCAAATGCCCGCATGGCACGCAGAAACTCATTAAATAAAAATTTTCTGCTATCGAGCTTTCCTGAATGCGTAAGGCCCTTATACATCTTCGGGCAAAACAGGAAATCTCTTCCTTTTGCTTTCTCTGCCCATTTGGCTATAGCCCTCTCACCATAAAGTTTATGATGAACAGCATTTAATTCAATTGAATTATAATGTTCTACATACTTATCCAGGAAATTTCTTTCCCTTGTTTTAGGCGGATAAATTTTCCCAACCCATTCCGTTCTTCCCCATTTTGCACAGCCCACATATATCCTGGGATCACTGATCGCCTTTCCACTCAATATCTTTTTATTGAATGCAGGTTCAGCAGGGAGAGAAAAATCTACCTTATTCAGGTCCTGTTCAGGTACTCGCCCGAATTCCATTTTTG
>JAJKIP010000123.1 GCA_021154405.1 Segetibacter sp.
AAAGGAGAGATTTTGCCTGGAACGGTCGCTGGTTACGCAATGCACAGATATCGCCATATTACCTGCGCTTGTTCAGGCCGGATAAAATGCGATATGAACGTCTTGTAAATCCATTATCTATTCCGGATGGACCGGTTAGTCGCCTTCCAGGATACCTTGACCATTATCCCTTCAGCAAAGGATTTCGTGCCTGGTGGAACAGGCATCTGAGTTATGCTGATATGGAGGCGACGATACGCCTGGATGAATTGCATATGGGTAAACATTTTTCGATGAAAAAAGCCATGTTCAGTAAGGATTTTACGGAACGTCGATATCATCAGAAGGGTATCTTCTATAAAATGCCGGGGCGGCCATTCATCAAGTGGGTATATATGATCTTCGGAAGAAGAGCTTTTTTGGATGGGGGAGCCGGAATTACCTATGCAACACTGCAAGCCATTTATGAATACTTTATTGTGCTTAAGACGAAAGAACTAATGAAGAAAAGTACCCTAAATACGCTGGTAGATGAAAAGAGTAATTGAGAATAAGATGCTGAAGTTCATATTCGGCGGACTGAGCTTCTTTTATACAGTGGGGCTGTGTTATGTTTTCTTTTTTGCGAGGAGAAGATGGAGAGAGTTCCCGATAAGGAATTTCAATATAGTCCCTTTGAGAAATAAGCTGCATTACCTGGAGAACTGGTCGCAGTTTACTGGTCCGGAAAAGGCGGAGATCTATAAAGATGTATTGGGTAATATCATCATTTTTATACCCTTCCCTTTTCTGCTGGTATTTCTCCTGGGCTTTAAAAGTTATCGCCGACTTTTATTTCTCTCCTTTATTTCCAGTATTGGAGTAGAGCTGATCCAGTTTATAATGAATGTAGGCGTAGCTGATATTGATGACATCCTGTTCAATACGCTCGGAGCGACCCTGGGAATAATAATGCTATATATCATAGCACAAATACGGGGAAACCGTGAAACAGTTAATTACCGGGTAGCCGGATAAAAAACCAGACCATGAGCCTGATCTCTTTATTGAAATTTATTACTAACCATCCGTTGAACCGAAAAAGCAAGTTCAACGCTATTGGCCGGTTTGCCAAATGGCAGATCAATTCCCGCCTGAACCCCTATCCGGTTATTTATGCTTATACTGATAAAACAAAACTGATCATACAACGTAGCATGACAGGAGCAACCGGTAATTTGTATTGCGGCCTGCATGAGTTTACAGATATGGGATTTGTATTGCATTTCTTGCGTAAAGATGATCTGTTCATTGATATCGGAGCTAATATCGGCAGTTATACCGTTTTGGCAGGCGGGCATATTGGTGCCAATGTCATATCAATAGAACCAATACCCCAAACCTTCGCACATCTTCAACGAAATATTGCCATTAACCAGATGAATAAAAATGTACGGGCTTATAATATCGCATTAGGAAGTGAAAAAGGGGAATTATCCTTTACTACTTCACTGGATACCATGAATCATGTGGCTACTGCCAGTGATACAAATACCATACAGGTGCCGGTGGATGCACTGGATACCATACTGGATAAAGAAGAAGACCCGGTATTGCTGAAGATAGACGTGGAAGGATTTGAAACACACGTGCTGAGTGGGGCTTCGGGTACACTTGCCCGTAATAAACTTAAAGCTATTATCATTGAATTGAACGGATCAGGAGAAAAATATGGTTATGATGAAAAGAAATTGCATGAAAGGCTACTGGAGAATGGGTATCAGCCGTATCGGTACAATCCTTTTGAGCGGGAGCTCACTCCTATTGAAACGTTCGGATCACATAATACCATTTATATAAAGGATATTGATTTTGTCAGGGAGAGAGTGAGAACGGCGGAGAAGATCAAGATCAGGGATAATTCTTTTTAGGGAAAATGGTTCGTGGGGCGCGTGAATAACGCGCGTTAACCATGGCCTCGCAATCAGTGCACGCAGGAGTGATGCACGAACCATGGCGTGTAAGAAAAATAAAATGACCCGGAAAACTTACATATTGATCTCGTTAGTTGCTGGTTTACTATTATCGGAAAAGACCAGCGCGCAATTCCTTGATTCATTGCAGGCCAGTTTAGGCCTGGAGTCGAGATTTGCAAGCAGGGATTTTCAGCCGCTATGGCTGGTAGCTAACAGGCATGGAACGGTAGCTGACCGGCAAACGGATTTTGCGCCTTATATCAGGGTTTCCAACAAGCATACGATTGCAGAAAAAGAATACCAGAATAACCGCGGGTTCTACGATTATAACCCGGTAACGCTTTCTTATGGAGTGAGCCTGTATGAAAACAATCATTTCAAATCCACTATTCTGGAAGAGGCGTATGGAAAACTGGAATATAAAAACTGGTCGTTTCGTGTGGGACGATTTGAAGAGGATCTGGATGATATCGATCCGCGTTTATCAGCTGGATCATTTGGTGTAAGCGGTAATGCATTGCCTATTCCAAAAATAGGTATTGCGGTTACTAATTATACACCCGTACCTTTTACAAATGGATGGGTTCAATTCAGGGGAGGCATTGCACATGGATGGCTGGGAGCAGACCGGTATATTCAAAACAGTTTGTACCATGAGAAATCATTCTTTCTTCGAGTGGGAGCACGCAGTTTAAAATTCTACGGAGGCTTTCAGCATTTTGCAGAATGGGGAGGGCATCGTGGAGATCAGCAGTTTGATCATTCACTCAGCAGTTTTAAAGATGTGTTTATGCTGAAAGAATCGAACGGTGGAACACATGCGGGAGATCACCGTGGGATACTGGAAGGAGGCGCTTACTGGGAGAACAGTACAATAAAGCTGCATGCCTTTCTTCAAAAACCATTTGAAGGCAGACATGATATTGGCTTTGGAACAAAGAATGGGAAATTAGGTGTAATTGTTTCCTCCAAGGATGAATATTCCAAACTGCAGGGAATCCTGCTGGAACTGATCTATACGGAAAGCATCGATAAGGATATTCCTCCCAATCAGCGGGAAAGCTATTATAATAACAGCGTTTATAAAACAGGTTGGGAGTACCTGGATAATGTTATCGGCATTCCACTGTTTACCAATCGCGTTCGCGCCAGCAAATATTTTCCGGCCATTCAACCCTTTAACTGGAAAACCGGAGAAGAGATCCCTGGAAATTCCAATATTGTCAATAACCGAATATTTGCCATCCACACCGGAGCGCTATACTCATTCAGTGATCGAATGATGGCCAAAACATTATTGACCTATGTCCAGGATTACGGCGCTCCGGGAATAGAAGCCCCCTATGCTCCACACAAGCGGATATTTTACGGATTACAGCAGCTCAGCTATGAAGTGCTAAAATACAACCTGACGATCACTGGTGCTCTTGGCCTTGATTATGGGGATCTCACCAGCATGAATGTAGCTGGCGGACTCATTGGAATAGAATGGAATTTCACCGCGCGTAAAAATTCAAATGAATTCTATTAACCAAATACAATTCAGTTAAATGACCTTAATAACAATTGGTAACTCAGAGGTATTCTCACCACACCCTCTGGATAATTCTTCCTCACTCATATTTGAAGGGGTAGCAATATGTACACAGTGGATAGTATTATTACGGAAACTAATATGCTTTTTTAAAGGTAATGTCATACAAATACCACAGAAATTCCAGTGGTCTGATCTTTGTATCCATAGAAGAAGTTGCTGCTAAGCTACACTAACCTTTCTCCAAGTTCAATTTAACTGCACGATTGCAGGACGCCGATCGTTTTTGTCAAACTCTCATAAATGAGGGAACGATACCGTTTTGCCCAAAACGAAATGCTTTACCCAATGAAAGAATAAACTACTTAAATACCAATTATTACCAAATATGAAAATCCTTATTTGCGGAATCAACTATGCACCTGAGCTAACAGGCATCGGGAAATATACTGGAGAAATGGCAAACTGGCTGGCTGCAAACGGACATACCGTTGAAATAATAACAGCCATGCCGTATTACCCACAGTGGGAAATCAGTAAAAATTATAAAAAGAGATGGTGGCATAAGGAATCCATTGATGGCGTAAAAGTTTACAGGTGCCCACTCTATGTTCCTAAAAAAATATCTTCTGCCAAAAGGATCATCCATGAATTTTCATTTGTTCTCAGCACTCTTCCAATCTGGATCAAAAAACTATTCAGTAAAAAATATGATGTGGTAGTAAGTGTATCCCCACCCTTTCATTTGGGAGCACTTCCCTTATTATATTCCAAACTGCGGAGAACGAAAATGGTAACGCATATCCAGGACCTCCAGGTAGATGTTGCAAAAGAATTGAAGATGATCAATAACAGGCGGCTGCTGAATGCAATGTTTGCTGTTGAAAGATTCATATTAAAACAAAGCTCTGCAGTCTCTTCCATCAGCAAGGGTATGTTGAAAAGAATAAGGGAAAAAGGTATTGCACCCTCAAATACGATTATGTTTCCCAATTGGGTTGATGCAAATGTGATCCGCCCTTTGAAAAAGGAACATTCATTGAGGGCTTCCTATGGAATTTCCCAAACTGATAAAGTTGTACTCTATTCCGGCAATCTCGGAGAGAAACAGGGATTGGAGAATATCATTGAAGCCGCAAAAAGTTTCCGGAATGACAAGTGTGTGAAATTTGTAATTGTAGGTTCAGGTGGTGGTGAAACGAAACTGAAGGAAATGGTGAAAGAAGCAGCATTAGACAATATCAGGTTCTTTCCGCTGGTATCATATGAACGCCTTCCCAATCTTTTGGCAATGGCTGATCTGCACCTGGTTTTGCAAAAAAAGAATGCATCAGACCTGGTAATGCCGAGTAAGCTCACGTCCATTCTTGCATCGGGTGGCTGCCCACTGGTAACAGCACATGAAGACAGTACCCTATATAAAGTGATCAGGAAACATGATATGGGGCTGGTGGTAGATCCAGATGATGCAGCAGCACTGACAGAAGGCATCAAATATGCGCTCAATAATGATTTGGATGGCTACCGCAGAAATGCCCGTTATTATGCTGCTAACTATTTATCAAAAGATGTAATTCTCCGGAATTGGGAAACCAGCCTGCTGGAATTGACCAACAGGGTTGCAGAGAAAGAAGTATCCGTTGTTGTTATCAATAAGAAAACTGCGCTGGAACAGAAAAAGATCAGCGCTTAGGAGATCATTCCTCCATCAGGATCCGTAACAGGAGACGTGTTTGACCAAAAACATGTCTCTTTTTTTTGTTTGAATGGCAGGTGCCAGTTAATACCCATTAGCTAACCGAGCAAGGCCATCCTATGCCATCCTTAGCGGTGGTAAAGCTTCCTAATTTTTGTGCGGGTAAAATACGTTCCAGTCTGTATCTTCAGGCACTTTTTACATGTATTTAATATGAACCCTCTACTGTTATTTGCCAAA
>JAJKIP010000124.1 GCA_021154405.1 Segetibacter sp.
AATAAACTAAAGGATTGACCAAAGGTGGGCAGTTGGTATAAGATGGCAAGCAGTAAAAGAAAGTTTACCGAGGGTATTCTTTTCATAGCCGAACGAAGTTTGTGGGTTATGTGGTTCGTAGGATCGTAGGATCTCTTCTATCGGCTTCGCAGTCAGATTTGGAGGCCTAAAAATAGATAACGGAATTCACTGTTGCAAACAAATGGGGATAATTGTAGGGAATAATACTTTGATGCAGAACAATATTGCCTTATAACAGGACTATTGGACAGCATATTATGAGACCAATTACCTATTAGTGGTAATTTATGAACAGGTGTGCATATCGGAAAACTACTATATGAAAAGACGGCAGGCTTTGTCTTTTAAACATTCCTGCCGCCTTTAACGTTGGGCTTTTCAGTATTTTTTAATAAAGCTTATTGCTTTACGATCTTGATCGTCTGTTGTAAAAGCTCACCGTTTAATCTTAGGAGGTAAGTACCTGCAGAAAAGTTTCCACCGTCTATAACTACAGCTGTACTGCCAGCCCCCAGCTCATAATAGCCATTCTTAACAAGCCTTCCATTATTATCTGTCAACATCCAGTTCATCCGATCCTTTTTGGCAAGAGTAATTGTCAGGTTTATATCCGTCCTGACGGGGTTCGGATACAACATTGCAAAGCTCTTTTGTTTATCCAATGTGAGGGCAACAATGCGGGAATACGTTGATTTATTATCTGCATCCATCTGGCGAAGTCTATAGTAAACTATAGAAGATCCGAGTGATTTAATATTTGCATCAGTATAGTTGTAACTATGAATGCCGCTTTCATTGGCTGCCTTAATGTTTCCTACCGAGATGAAATGGCGGCCATCTGTACTTCTTTCAATTGAAAATGATTTGGTGTTTAATTCATTATCGGTTTTCCATAGTAAAAGACTGTTGTCATTTGACAGGGATCCTTTGAATTCCAGTAATGTTAGCGGGAGAGGACCATTACCTGGTGCATTGGCTACCCAAAGTTCTCTTCCTGTTCCTGAAGTGCTTACACTCAAATACATTTTCCCACCTACCTCTAAAAAATTTGTTGGGTCAGAGCTTCCAGGTCCTGGTTCAATATCCTGAACCATCACTGTGCCATCAGCAGTACCATCACAACTCCAGAGTTCATTTCCATGAATGCCATCATTGGCAGCAAAATAAAATTTGAATCCTGATTTGCCAATAAGAACGGGGTTCCCGCTACCAATGGCACTTATATCCTTTAGCATTACGGTCCCTGCTGTAGTTCCGTCTGATTTCCATAATTCGCGTCCGTTTACCCCATCATCAGCCGAAAAGAATAATGAACCATTTATTACTATCAGGGAAGTTGGATCGCTACCCATTCCAGCTGCTGTATTAATTTCCTTTACAAGGACTGGTTTTCCGTCAACACCATCCACTTTCCAAAGCTCTCTTCCATTAATTCCATCAGTGGCAGAACAATAAAGTTGATTGTTAAATATGGTTAAAGAAGCTGGATTCGAATCGCCACTGGCATTATCGATGTTTATACCTCCTACCTGACCATTACCATTTACATCATCGTACTTCCATAATTCATTCCCATTATATATAATACCACAACTATAGAAAAGAGTACCATTAAAATTAGTAAGATTGGCAGGATTACCCCCTCTAAACACTGGCCGACCAGCAACTAATGTACCCGCTTCGGTTCCATCTGATTTCCATAATTGAGAAGTTGGAATGAAAGGTATATCAGACACCGCAGTAAAAAATAAAACACCATTTAAATTAAATAAATTGGATACTTCACTGCCATCTGATCCGGGCATAATATCCTTTACCATAACCGTTCCCGATTCCGTACCATCCGTTTTCCATAATTCTTCTCCATTGTTAGTGACTCCATTATTTGCTGTGAAGAAAAGAGTATTATTGACAACCGTTAAATTAGAAGGATGGGATCCATCTGGTTCTGTAGTATTTATGTCTTTTACCATTAACGTTCCCGCATCTGTACCGTTAGTTTTCCAAAGTTCAAATCCGTGTATACCGTCAGTTATAACAAAGTATAATTCTCCATTGAAAACTGTAAGATTTGTCGGATCTCCTGGACCACCCTGACCTATATCTTTCAGTAACACTGTTCCTGCAGTAGTACCATCTGTTTTAAATACCTCGTTCCCTACATTAAAGATGGAAGCATTCCTGCTATCTGCAGAAAAATAAAGAGTTCCATTAAAATTAGTCAGGGAACCGGGATTGCTATTGCCACCATTGGAATTGACATTAGTATTAATGTCCTTTAATAAAGTAAATGGCTGACTGTTTACAGATAATTGACATAAGAAAAAAACGATGAGGGCGAAGGACGGCATATAAATTTTTCTCATAGCTGGTGATTTTAGGTTTCGCTTTTAATGATGGTTAATTAAATAATTGCTGGTTCGGCAATAGGAGTTGGCCTTGCACTATTTGTTGATCAATAGCACAACGCATTGCTTCAGGGGGTAAGAAATAATTAACTCAATAGTTTCAGCAATAAAGAAGATGGAATCAAATTACAGGGTGGAAGATTCTTCTCATAGCTAAAGTCTGGTGGTTTACCGTAAGAAGGATTTGGTGCAGGTTTAGCGAGAGATTGGATCGCATAAAAGTAAGTCCTTCAGGCCAATAGATCAAACAATTCTAGATTAAGCTCAGTCTGTTAATTTAAAATACAACATAGTCATTTTCTTTCTTATCTGTCTCTCCCACAACGCCTTATTCGTTAACTTGCAATATGCCTTTTCAGTTACAAACGCCCTTTCCCCCCGCCGGTGATCAGCCGGAAGCCATCCGTCAGCTGACAGAGGGAATCCAGACAGGGGAAAAATTCCAGACCCTTCTTGGCGTTACCGGAAGCGGTAAAACCTTTACCATTGCCAATGTCATCCAGAATGTTCAGAAACCCACCCTGGTGCTTACCCATAATAAAACCCTGGTAGCACAACTTTATGGTGAGTTTCGACAGTTTTTTCCCAATAATGCGGTAGAGTATTTTGTTTCTTATTATGACTATTACCAGCCCGAGGCCTATATGCCAGTAAGTGATGTGTATATAGAAAAGGACCTCAGTATAAATGATGAACTGGACAAACTTCGCCTGAGGGCTACAAGCAGTCTGCTCAGTGGCCGAAGGGATATTATCGTTGTTGCTTCGGTAAGCTGCATTTATGGTATGGGTAATCCTACCGATTATGAAAACGGTATTATTCGTATCAATAAAGGCCAGACCCTTTCACGCCAGGGATTTTTACATGCCCTTGTCAATTCATTATACAATAGAACAACAATTGAATTCAACCGTGCCACGTTCAGAGTGAAAGGAGATACTGTTGATATCAACCTGCCTTACACTGATTACGGTTATCGCGTTACTTTCTTTGGTGATGAAATTGAAGAAATAGAAAGCATTGATGTTGTTACCGGAAAACGGATTGCAGTCATGGAAAATGCAGCCATCTTCCCTGCCAATCTCTATGTGGCTCCAAAAGATATTATGCAACAGGTGATCTATGAGATACAGGATGAAATGCAGGCACAGGTTGGATATTTTAAAGAAGGTGGCAAGTTGATTGAAGCGCAGCGACTGAAAGAAAGAGTGGAATATGATATTGAAATGATCCGTGAGCTTGGATATTGCAATGGTATTGAAAACTATTCCCGCTTCTTTGATCGCCGGGTACCTGGTACCAGGCCCTTTTGCCTGCTGGATTATTTTCCAAAAGATTACCTGATGGTAATCGATGAGTCTCACCAGACAGTGCCCCAGGTGAGTGGAATGTATGGGGGCGACAGGAGCCGAAAACTCATTCTTGTGGATTATGGTTTCCGTTTACCAAGTGCATTGGATAACCGGCCACTTAATTTTCATGAGTTTGAATCACTGCAAAACCAGGTGATCTTTGTTTCTGCCACACCTGATGATTATGAACTGGAAAAAACTGGTGGCGTAGTGGTTGAACAGGTAGTGCGTCCAACAGGATTATTAGATCCCCCCATTGAAATTCGCCCATCTGTTAATCAGATTGATGACCTGCTTGATGAAATCGACAAACGGGTAACCAAGGGTGATCGGGTTCTTGTAACTACACTGACGAAACGAATGGCTGAGGAAATGGATAAATACCTTCATCGCATAAATATTAAATCCAAATACATCCATAGTGAAGTGGATACCCTGGAACGTGTGGAGATATTGCGACAATTACGCCTTGGAGATATAGATGTTCTCGTTGGTGTAAACCTTCTTAGAGAAGGCCTTGATTTACCGGAGGTATCATTGGTTGCCATTCTTGATGCAGACAAGGAAGGATTTTTACGCAATGAAAAATCATTGACGCAGACTGCGGGTCGTGCTGCAAGAAATGTGGATGGTCTTGTAATATTTTATGCAGACAAGATGACTGATAGCATGCAGAGAACAATTGATGAAACTTCCCGGCGCCGGGAAAAACAGGTCGCTTATAACATAGAGCATAATATCACTCCCAAAACAGTTGTCAAAAGCAAGCAACAGGTCTTTGCGCAAACTTCAGTGCTTGATATTAAAGGATATGACCCCAGGAATCCTTATGCCATTGGACCGGATGAAGAACTGGTAGCTGTGGCCGCAGACGAACAGGCTGAATACAAGACCATTCCCCAAATGGAGAAGGCTATCGGTCGTATTAAAAAGGATATGGAAAAGGCAGCCAGAGATCTGGATTTTATGGAAGCGGCCCGTCTCCGTGATGAGATGTTCCTCATGCAAAAGAACCTTGAAGAGATGAAAAAATAAGTCCCTATCGCATTCACTTTCAATAGCAAAAATAATGGACTCGTAGAATTACGAAAACCGGTCAGGTAGTATTCCCCGATTTTTTGAATTACCTGCTGTCGGTATTTGCTCCCCGGCAAAGCTTGGTCTATCTTGGTGAACGAAACCGTAGAAATCCATCTTGTAAAAACCGAACAAATCCAGTATTTATGAAAAGACGTGTCCGTAAAATCGCGAATTTTTTTGCTTTCAACCTCCTGTTCTTCGCCCTTTACCTGAATTTTATTCATAAAGACAAAGTTGTTTTCGCTACAGAAGAGCAATCAACTGCTCCTGCGGCTGCCAACGCTGCCTTTAGTGGAACCGTTCTGGTAAAAAATCCTGAAAAATACCTGGAGCACAAACAGGCTACAGAAACTGAAACTGTTGCCCAATCTACTGCTCAATAAATTCGAACAAATTCGATCATTCAATAATGAATCGAGGTAACCGAAACTAATTGCGCCCCGGCTTTGCCGGGGCTTTTTCGTTTTGCCTGCAGCTCAGTGAAAACTGTAACTTAGCGGCATGGCAAAAAAAGTTTTTCTATTAGACGCACTGGCACTTGTTTTCAGGGCATATTATGCACTTATTCGAAACCCCAGAATTACCTCCAAAGGGCGAAATACCAATGCCCAGTTTGGCTTTACGAATGCATTAGTTGAGCTGATCAATAAACAAAAGCCCTCCCATATGGCTGTCTGTTTTGATACCCATGCTCCTACCGAAAGACATACCGATTTTGCTGACTACAAAGCCAATCGCCAGGAAGCTCCTGAAGATATTCTCTCAGCCATCCCGGATATTAAAAAGATCATCAGAGGTTTTAATATACCTGTAATGGAAGTGGATGGATATGAAGCGGATGATGTTATCGGCACCCTGAGCAAACAGGCCGCTAAAGCTGGCTATGAAGTATTTATGGTTACTCCGGATAAAGATTATGGACAGCTCGTCAGTGAACAGATCAAAATTTATAAGCCCGGCTACCAGGGCGGTGATGTGGAGATAATGGGCCCTGCAGAAGTTTGCGCAAAATGGAATATTAAAGATGTTTCCCAGGTAATTGATATACTGGGTTTGATGGGTGACGCAGTAGATAATATTCCTGGAATAGCTGGTATTGGTGAAAAAACAGCTGCCAAATTGCTGGCAGAATATGAGACATTGGAAAATGTGGTTGCCAATGCTGACAAGATAAAAGGAGCCATGGGTGAGAAAGTCAAGAAAGGAAAAGCAGATGCCATCCTTTCCAAAAAGCTGGCTACGATTATAACTACCGTACCAGTAGAGTTTCATGAAGAAGACTTCAGGATCAAAGACTGGAATAAAGAACTTTTAAACGAAGCCTTCACAGAACTGGAATTTAAAACCCTTGGCAAAAGGATCCTTGGCGAAGACTTCTCTGTAAATACTCCGGGCAAATCTATAATTGGCAGAGAAATCCCTCAGGGCGTACAAACTGATCTGTTTGGAAACATTATTGAGCCACCAAAAACAGAAACTTCAGAACCGCTTATCCCGGCAGAAGAAACTGAATCTGGTTTGATCGCAGATAAGAATATCAACAATACCCCGCATAAATATGAAGTAGTAGACACAGATGCGGGCCTGAAAAAACTGGTAGCAGAATTAAAAAAGGAAAAGGAGATCTGTTTCGATACAGAAACGACCGGCATTGATGCCAATGAAGCCGAGCTGGTGGGACTCAGTTTTTCCATAAAGCCTGGTGAAGCCTGGTATATCCCCTGTCCCGCTGACCAAAAAAGAACCAAAGAGATACTTGCTTTTTTCCAGCCCTTATTTAGTGATAAGAAAAGAACATGGATCGGACAGAACATCAAATATGATCTGCTGGTATTAAAATGGTACGGAGTGGAGATAGAAGGAGAACTGTTTGATACCATGCTGGCCCACTACGTAATTGAACCGGATGGCAAAAGAAGCATGGATATGCTTAGCGCAAAATACCTTGGCTATGAGCCGGTTCATATTGAAGAGCTGATTGGTAAAAAAGGGAAGGCCCAGGGAACCATGCGCGATGTGGAAATTGAAAAGATCAAAGATTATGCAGCGGAAGATGCAGATATTACCCTTCAGCTGAAAAATGTATTTACGCCCTTATTAAAATCCAAACAGGTCGAGAAAGTATTTGGTGAAGTAGAGAACCCACTGGTAAAAGTGCTGACTGATATGGAATTTGAAGGGATCAAAATTGATGTTGATTTCTTGAAGGACTATTCCAGGCAACTGGAAAAGGACGCAAAGAAGGCAGAACAAAGTGTTTACCTGATAGCAGGAGTAAAATTTAACCTGGCTTCCCCCAAGCAATTGGGAGAAGTCCTCTTTGACCGATTAAAATTGGATCCTTCTGCTAAAAAAACGAAAACAGGCCAATACCAGACAGGAGAAGATGTATTATTAAAACTTTCTGCAAAAGGTCATGCGATTGCAGAAGATATTCTGACTTTTCGCGAACTCACCAAATTGAAATCAACCTATGTAGACTCACTGCCTGAATTGATCAATTCAAAAACAGGAAGAGTGCATACAACCTATGGCCAGGCAGTAGCAGTTACCGGCAGGCTAGCAAGCAATAATCCAAACCTTCAGAATATACCCGTCAGGACCGATAGAGGAAAGGAAATTCGCAAAGCTTTTATTCCCAGAGATAGCAAACATGTTTTATTGTCTGCAGACTATTCACAGATTGAATTAAGGATTGTAGCAGCCATCAGTGGAGATCCCAATATGGTTGAAGCATTCAAGAGTGGTACAGATATCCATACGGCTACAGCTGCCCGGGTTTACAACGTCCAGGAAAAGGATGTGACCAGGGAAATGCGTTACAAAGCAAAAAGCGTAAACTTCGGTATTATCTATGGCCAGGGTGCATTTGGCCTGGCGGATAATCTCGGCATTTCCAGGACAGAGGCCAAAGAGATCATAGACAATTATAAAAAGCAATTCTCAGGTATACAGAAATACATGGATGATACCATCAATTTCGCGAGAGAAAACGGATATGTACAAACCCTGATGGGAAGAAAAAGATGGCTTCGCGATATTAACTCAGCCAATTTTACCGTACGGGGATTTGCTGAGCGTAATGCTATTAACTCACCCATCCAGGGAACAGCTGCAGATATGATCAAGCTGGCAATGCAGAAAGTACATGCAGCCATGAAAAAGGCAGGAATGAAAAGCAAAATGCTCCTGCAGGTTCATGATGAGCTGGTATTTGATGCACTGAAATCAGAAGTGAAGGAATTGAAGCCATTGATCATCGAAAACATGCAGATCGCTTTGCCACTGCCTAATCAAGTCCCGGTTGTAGCAGAGTGCGGCCAGGGACTCAACTGGCTGGAAGCACATTAAACACATACCCATGCAACGCTTATTTCTTTTAGGTCTCACTGCCATCCTGTTTCAGTCTGCCATCGGGCAATTGAAGATGGATTTTGAAACCTATGACCCTGTTAATACCCTGGTAGTACCTAAACATCCACTTACCAGATCAAAATATCCTTTCATTGATGTGCATAATCACCAGGGAGATATGGGTTCACAAAACCTTGATGTTTTAATTAAGGATATGGATAAGCTGAATATGAAAGTGATGGTAAATCTTACGGGCAGAGGAGGAGAGGAGTTAAAGAAAATGATCACGAATATTAAAGATCATCATCCCAAAAGATTTATTGTTTTTACCAATATAGATTTTAATGGTGTTGGCCGGGCGGGATGGACAGAAAACGCAGTTAGGCAACTGGATCTGGATGTAAAGAATGGCGCCAATGGTTTGAAGATCTTTAAAAACCTCGGATTATCAGCAAAGGACATCAATGGTAAGCGCGTTGCCGTTGATGACCCTCGCCTGGATGCTATCTGGGATAAAGCCGGTGAATTGAAAATACCTGTACTGATCCATACAGCCGATCCCAAACCATTTTGGGATAGCCTGGATTCAAAGAATGAACGTTGGCTGGAGCTGGCAACACATCCTGGCCGTAAAAGAAGTGCCACAGATCCTGAGCCCTGGGAAGATTTAATTGAGGAGCAGCACAGAATGTTTAAGAAACATCCCAAAACAACTTTCATTGCCGCCCATTTTGGCTGGTATGCAAATGACCTTGATCACCTGGGTATGCTGCTGGACCAGATGCCAAATGTTGTGGTTGAATTCGGAGCTGTAATTGCTGAGCTTGGTCGTCAGCCACGAAGAGCAAAAGAATTCTTTACCAAATACCAGGACAGAATACTCTTTGGAAAAGACAGCTGGGTTCCGGAGGAATATGCAACCTATTTTCGGGTACTTGAAACAGAGGATGAATATTTCCCCTACCATAAAAAGTACCATGCCTTCTGGGCCATGTATGGAATGGGGTTGCCTGATAGCATTCTTAAAAAGGTATATTATAAAAACGCATTGCGCATTATTCCCAATATAGATAAGTCAGGTTTTCCAGATTAGGCAACCATACAAAATAAAAAGGTTCACCAGTTTACCCCGGTGAACCTTTTTATTTTCAGAAATCAGTTGGTTAAAAATTAAGTACTCTGAAAAATTCTACCCAGGGACCTATTGCTTCCTTGTACTGCTTGGCCATTACTCGTGATATCTGTGCTATATGCGTGAGATCGTGAAC
>JAJKIP010000125.1 GCA_021154405.1 Segetibacter sp.
CATCTTCAAAAAATATAATCCTGAGTATCCATTTGAATACAATTTTGTGGATGAAAATTATGACGCCAAGTTCAAAGCAGAGGAAAGGACTGGTACGCTGGCGGCATTGTTTGCTGCGCTTACCATATTTATCTCCTGCCTGGGCCTGTTTGGTCTTGCCACCTATATGGCGGAGAACCGTATTAAAGAAATTGGTGTGCGCAAAGTATTGGGTGCATCAGTAACTGGTATTACGGCTCTATTATCAAAGGATTTCCTGAAACTGGTTATGGTTTCATTTCTTATTGCAAGCCCTGTTGCCTGGTGGTTGATGCATGTGTGGCTGCGGCAATATCCTTATCATGTATCCATTCAATGGCAGGTGTTTCTATTTGCCGGCCTGCTTTCATTCCTTATCTCCGTGATAACTGTTAGCCATCAATCCATCAAGGCAGCTATTGCCAACCCTGTGAAATCATTGCGGACACAGTAGTATGCCGTTCGCAAAGCGTGAAAATTATAACTGCAGATATTGACGGTTCATTATTATATACCGATCACTTAAAGTATAGTCATGATCAAGCACTATTTCAAGATCGCTGTTCGCAACCTGGCAAGACAGAAGGCGCTGTCCTTTATCAACATTGCCGGGTTGTCGATCGGCATTGCCTGTTTCAGCTTATTCCTTCTTTATGCTGTAAATGAATTCAGCTTCGATCGCTTTCATAAAAATGCGGCGCAGATATTCAGGGTTTATAACTGGTGGGATTTTAAAGGAAAGGAGCCAAGGTCAGGTAGTGAGCCTGCATCTACCACTCCATTAGGCCCTGCGATGAAACAGGATCTGCCGGAGGTGGAGGATTATGTTCGCATACAGGGCGATTGGGGCTCGCACCTGGTGCGCACAGGAGATAAAATGTTGGATATAAAAGTTTCCTTTGCAGATCCCCAGTTATTCACGGTATTCAGTTTTCCATTCCTGTACGGCAATCCATCAACTGCATTAAAGAATCCATCGAATATTGTACTGACCAGAGAAAAGGCAATACAATTGTTCGGCGAAGCCAATGCGCTTGGAAGGACGGTAGATATCAAGATCAATGAAAAATTTGAAACCTTTGTAGTAAGTGGCATAACAAAGGATATTCCCGGCAATTCTTCCATCAGGTATGATATACTTGGGAGCTTTGATTATGTGCTGGGCACTCCGGAGGGTAAGGCAAGTGCCGATAACTGGCATATGACCATCGGTATTGAAGTATTTGTAAAACTCCGCAATGGCAGTAACCTGATGAATGATCCTGCACGGCTTGCTTCTTTCCGAAAGAAATATAGTGGAGACGATGCAGAAATGATGATAAAAGAAGGAATATGGGATGGGGCAGGTGCCATGCCAAGTGGTATTGGATTGCAACCGCTGCGAGACATACACACTAATGTCAAGATTGATCAGGCTGCGGTAAGCCCCAAAAATATCTGGATACTGATTGGTATTGCTGCAGGCGTGTTGCTAATTGCCTGTATCAATTTCACTACGCTGGCAATTGGCCGTTCTGCCGGAAGGGCAAAAGAGGTGGGAATGCGTAAAGTGATGGGCGGATTGAGGGGTCAATTGGCAAGACAATTCCTGGCGGAATCACTGATATTAAGTATTCTTTCTGCTGGCCTGGGATTATTACTTGCCTATATATTATTGCCATTTTTTAATGAGCTCTCCGGAAGATCATTGCATTTCTCCTTTTCACAATATCCTGAAATGGTTGCTCTGCTGATGGGCTTAATACTGGTGACTGGATTATTGGCTGGGAGTTATCCGGCGCTTGTATTATCCCAATTTAAACCGCTGGACGTATTAAAGAACAAAATACGCTTATCAGGATCCAATGCATTTACCAAATCATTGGTCACTTTCCAGTTTGTATTATCAATAGGATTAATCATAGCTACAGTTATCATACTGCAGCAATTGGCATACATGCATTCACGGGACTTAGGGTTTGCAAAAGAAAATGTGGTGGCCATATCGGCCGGAAATATCGATACCCGGAAAGTGTATCCCCTTTTTAGCCAGGCATTAAAGTCTGAACCACGCATATTGGGTTCTACCAGTTCTGCCATCGGATTAGGTGCACAGGAGGGCCAAATGGGAGGTGGAATTAAGATTGGTGATAAAGTAGAAGGGGTAATAGAATACCCAGTTGATTATGATTACCTGCGTGTAATGGGAATGAAATTAATTGCAGGCCGGCATTTCAATCCTGCAATTACTTCCGATTCAACAAATTCAGTCATCGTAAATGAAACCTTTGTCAAATCTTTTATGGGAATTACACCTCCTGAGGCAATTGGGAAGGAATTGTTACGACCAAAGGGGAAAAAAGCTGCCTTAACAATAATAGGTGTAACAAAAGATTTCAATTTTGAAGACCTGACACGGGAAGTGCGTCCGCAAATGTTTTCCGTTAACCCGGCGTTCATTCCATCCCGGTTCTTTGTTCGTCTTAAACCAGGCAATCCAGCGCCAGCATTGGCAAGCCTTGGAAAATTGTGGAAGGCATTGGCTCCCGGCGTTCCATTCCAGTATAGTTTCCTGGACGACAAATTTGATCAGTTTTATAAAGCTGAAACCAGGTGGAGCAGTATTGTTGGGTGGGCTGGTGGTATTTCTATTTTCCTGGCCTGTCTTGGTTTATTTGGATTAGCTGCTCTTGCAGGTGTGAATCGCACGAAAGAGATTGGAATAAGAAAGGTAATGGGCGCTACGGCTTTAAGCATTGTAGGTTTATTATCTAAAGACTTTATTAAACTGGTAATTATTGCACTGGTGATTGCTTCTCCAATAGCCTGGTATTTTACTTATGGATGGCTGCAGGATTACGCCTACCGTATACATATTAATATTTGGGTTTTTGTGGGCACAGGGATCGTGGCAATTGGCATTGCATTGCTGACAATCGGTTTCCAGGGAATCAAGGCTGCGCTGATTAACCCGGTGAACTCTTTACGAAATGAATAATCCGTTTCTGAATTGATAAATTAATTCTATGATCAGAAATTATTTTAAAGTAGCCTGGAGGAATTTGGTGAAGAGCAAGTTCTTTTCTGCCATCAATATTTTTGGATTGGCAATTGGTATGGCTGTAGCCTTATTAATTGGGCTTTGGGTTTATAACGAATACGGTTTTGATAAATTCCTTCCTGGTTATCAGTCCGTATATCAGGTTCGGCGGAATTTTAACGCTAATGGTGATACGCTCAATTTTACCAGTACATCTCTTAAGCTGGCAGATGCGCTGCGTCGTGAGATACCAGATCTGGAATATGTTGTTGAATCAGACTGGGGTGGTTCGCATGTATTGAGCGTAGATGAGAAGAAATTATATTTAAATGGTTACCAGGCAGGCAGTGATTTTTTGAAGGTATTTCAATTCCCATTTAAAAATGGGAATGCAAATACTGCGTTAAGTGATCCTTATTCCATTGTGCTGACGGAATCAACTGCCAAATCTCTTTTTGGGGATGCTGATCCTATCAATAAAATGGTGCGGTATGAAAATAAAAGTGACCTGAAAGTTACAGGCATCATCAGGGATATTCCTTCCAATTCCAGTATGAAATTCAATTTTGTGGTGCCTTTTAGTTATCTGGAGGCTACGTATGATTATGTAAGGGAAAATCGTGCGGGAGGTTTTAGTGAGAACGCGTACCAGGTATTCAGCAAGATGAAGAATGGGGCCAGTTATGCAGTGGTTTCCCAAAAAATAAGAAACATCGAGCATACAGAGCCCAATAACAGCAATGCGTCGAAATCTTATGTGGTATTGCAGCCTATGAAGAACTGGCACCTTTATAATAACTATGTGAATGGAAAGGAGAAGGAAGGGTTTATGGAATATGTGCGCATGTTCAGTGTTATAGGTTTACTGGTGCTCCTGATTGCCTGTATTAATTTCATCAATATAACTACTGCCCGCTCTGAAAAGAGGGCGAGAGAAGTTGGTGTACGTAAGGCAATTGGGTCAGGAAGAAAGGAATTGATCATTCAGTTCCTGGCAGAATCCTTTCTTATGACTTTGATTTCCTTCCTTTTTTCGCTGTTATTAGTTCAATTGGCGTTGGCGCCATTTAACCAGTTAACCGGCACTTCCATACACATACCCTGGTTTAACCCGGTTTTCTGGGCAATAATGTTAGGGTCAGTAATACTATCCGCCTTGATTGCCGGCAGCCGTCCAGCATTTTACCTTTCCTCTTTCAGGCCGGTTAAGGTATTGAAGGGTGCGATCAGGGCCGGGCGTGCTGCTACACTACCCAGAAAGGTACTGGTGGTTACGCAATTCACCTGTTCGGTAGCATTAATCATTAGCACAATTATTATCTACAGACAAATAGAGCATGCAAAAAACCGTCCTACAGGCTACGATGTAAACAGACTAATGGTTACGAATAGAAGTGAAGATCTTGAAAAAAATTACGATGCGCTGAAAAACGAAATGCTTGAAAAAGGAATAGTTTCCAGTGTTACTTTCTCCTCCAGCCCAGCTACTGATATTTACTGGCACGGCGATCTGGATTTCTGGCCCGGCAAACAGGGAAATGAAACCCTCGAGCTGGGTTTTATTCTTGCAAGGAATGATTATTTCAAGACGATGGGTATGAGCTTTAAGGAAGGGCGGGATTTCAATGGGCTAAATGACACGCTCAGCGTGATACTGAATGAAAGTGCGGTTAAGAAGATGCGCATGAAACAACCACTGGAACAGATTATTGGCAGGAATGGACGCAAACTTCGTGTGGTGGGAGTAGTAAATGATGCGCTGATGGTATCCCCTTATACGGCAGCAGACCCAACAATATTTATTTTCTCAAATGGCGGAGAGTCTTCCATTATGTATAGATTAAAGCCAGAAGTTGGAACAGCTGATGCAATTGCTGCATTAACACCCATATTTAATAAATACAATCCCTCTTCTCCATACCGATACACGTTTGCAGACGAATCTTACGCCACCAAATTCAGGCTCGAAAAATTAATCGGTAAACTATCTGGCATCTTTGCCATTCTTGCGATTTTCATTTCCTGTCTGGGTTTATTTGGTCTTGCCGCATATATGGCAGAACAAAGAACAAAAGAGATCGGTATTCGCAAAGTGCTGGGGGCTTCCGTGCAGCAGGTATGGTTATTATTATCGAAAGATTTTGTAGTACTGGTATTGATCAGTTGTGTGATCGCTACCCCGCTTGCATTGTATTTCCTGCAAAACTGGCTGCAGAAATATGAATACCGGGTAACCATCGGGCCCTGGGTATTTGTAGCAGCCGCTATTGCAGCAGTAGTCATAACAATTTTGACCATAAGTTTCCAGGCCATAAAAGCTGCCGTTGCTAACCCCGTGAAATCATTACGAACAGAATGAATTTAACCTGTCAATGAGAAAACAACCAGTATGATCAGAAACTATTTTAAAGTCGCCTGGCGCAACCTTACCCGGAGTAAGGTTTCTTCCATTATTAATATCACTGGACTTGCCGTGGGAATTGCTGTTGCGATTGTAAACGGCCTCTGGGTATGGGATGAGCTATCTTTTAACAAGATGCATGATAACTATGATCGTATTGCGAAAGTAACGCGCAAAGGAGTTGACGATAAGGGACGGCCATATGCCTATACTACGATGCAATATCCCCTGGCCGGCTTATTAAGAAGCGACTATAGCCAGTATTTTGATCATGTAGTGATGGCTGCTGAAGAACTAGACTTCGTAGTAAAAAATGGTGAAACCACCCTGATGCAGAAAGGACAGTTCATTGAGCCTGGTGGCCCCGAAATGCTGTCATTGAAAATGCTGAAAGGAACAAGAGCAGGGCTTAATGAACAGGCATCGATCATGCTTTCAGCTTCTGCCGCAAAATCATTATTTGGTAACGTAGATCCTATTAACAGGGTTGTCACCATTAACTCCAAAATGGATGCAAAGGTTACCGGTATATATGAGGATATCCCACATAATTCGGAATTCTACGGAATGAATTTCTTCGCTCCCTTTGATCTCTGGACTTCAGCGAACAAATGGGTACTGAATCAAAGTTGGGATAATTATTTTGTTCAAACTTTTGTGCAGGCCAAAAAGGGGGTGGACTTCGAAAAGGTTTCAGCCGTGATTAAAGATGCCGAATATAATATTCTTAAAAAACTTCCGAATGTAGATAAGCGGAATCTGGCGGAGAGGCTTTGGCTGATGCCAATGCGCGACTGGCACCTGCGTGATGATCTTTCAAGTAATCGTGCTGTTCAAATGGTATGGATGATTGGCCTCATAGGATTTTTTGTACTGCTGCTTGCCTGTATCAATTTTATGAATCTTTCAACTGCGCGTTCGGAAAAGAGGGCGCGGGAAGTGGGCATCCGGAAGACTATAGGATCCGGACGCGGCCAATTGATCAAACAATTTTTTGGGGAATCATTCATGGTGGTCATGATGGCCTTTGTTGCAGGCATTGGGCTTGTGGCACTTTTTATCCCCGGATTTAACAGGCTTGCAGACAAGATGATTGTTTTGCCCTTTGGCAATCCATATTTCTGGATAGCTGCAATTATCTGTATCCTGTTCACCTCCCTGATCGCAGGAAGCTACCCTGCCTTATACCTCTCATCATTTAAACCGGTTAAAGTATTAAAAGGTACGTTCAGGGCAGGCAGATGGGCTTCCACTCCAAGAAAGGTGCTGGTTGTTGTTCAATTTACCGTTTCCGTGATCCTGATCATTACAACTATTGTCATTGCGCAGCAGATACATTATGCGAAAGACCGGCCTGTAGGGTACAATCGAAATAATCTATTGACGATTGAAAAGAAAACTGGTGAATTTTATAAGAATTATGATCTGATCAGGACAGAATTGAAAAATACAGGTGTGGTTGAAGAAGTAGCTGAATCAAGAGGTTCCACTACAGACATAACCATGTGGAATGGTGGTTTCTCAATTGATGGCACAGAGGTGCCGCTTCGAAATGGTTGCGGTACCCTTTCAGTCAGTTCAGAATATGGAAAAACGATAGGCTGGCAATTCCTGTATGGTCGCGATTTCTCAAGCGAGCTTAAATCCGATTCAGATGCATTTGTAGTAAATGAAACTTTCGCGAAACTCACTGGCCTATCGAATCCGGTTGGAAAGAATATGACCTGGGCACCAGGATGGCGAGATCCCAAAACCTTCACCATTATTGGTGTGGTTAAAGATATGGTGATGGAGTCGCCCTATGAACCTGCAGTCCCTACCGTATATCTTATGCCGGGCAAATACACTAACTGGATAAATATCCGGTTAAAGGCAGGTGTAGGAATTACCAGTGCGTTGGCCAAAGTAGGTGAAGTATTCAAAAAATTAACTCCTTCAGTCCCCTTCACGTATCAATTTGCTGACGAAGCATATGCACTCAAGTTTGCTGCCGAAGACCGTATAGGGAAACTGGCAAATCTTTTTGCCATATTGGCAATTTTTATCAGTTGCCTTGGACTATTTGGGCTGGCCAGCTTTATTGCAGAGCAACGTACCAAAGAAGTAGGTATCCGCAAGGTAATAGGGGCATCGGTTTTTAGCTTGTGGAAATTGCTTTCCAGGGAGTTTGTTGCACTGTCACTTATCTCGTTTTGTATTGCAGCACCCGTTGCCTATTATTTCCTGCATCAGTGGTTGCAGAATTACCAGTATCGCACCGAGATTCAGTGGTGGATGTTTGCGATGGCTGCTGGGGGAGTGTTGCTCATTACCCTTATAACTGTGAGTTACCAGGCAATCCGGTCTGCGCTGGCCAACCCGGTGAAATCATTGCGAACAGAATAAATAATCACTGGTAAACCTGAAACATCATGTTGAAGAATTACATAAAAACCGCCTGGCGCAATCTATTGAAGAATAAGTCATTTTCGGTGATCAATATTCTTGGCTTATCTATCGGGCTTGCCTGTTTTATACTGATCGCATTGTTTGTAATTAATGAATTGAGTTACGACCGGTATAATAAAAAAGCAGATAGAATATTCCGCATCAATTCAGATATCCTTTTTGGAGGTACCTCTTTTTCAATAGGGCAAAGTCCGGACCCAATAGGCGCGGCCCTGAAAAATGATTATCCGCAGGTAGAGCAGTTTACCCGAATATTTGTCAATGGGTCAAGAGAAATAAAAAAGGGAAATGAATTTATCAACGAGCCCGATATAGCCAATGTTGATTCCACTTTCTTTGATGTTTTTTCACTACCCGCTTTATATGGTGATACGAGGACCGCACTCAATGATCCCAATACTGTAGTTATTACTGAAAGAATGGCTATCAAGTATTTTAATAACCCGAATGCAGTAGGAGAAACAATAGAAAGGGGTAATACACCCTATAAAGTGACTGCAGTTATTAAAGACATGCCAGTTAATTCTCATTTCCGGTTTGACTTCTTTTTCTCCATGGACAATGTACGATACCAGTGGGGTAATTATCTCAGCAATAATTTTTACACCTATATCGTCCTGAAGGAAGGTGTGAATTATAAAGCCTTCGAACGAAAATTTGCAGAAGTAATTAACAAATATATCCTGCCGCAAGCCAGGCAATATATGGATATCAAGAGCATGGACGAATTTGAGAAGGCAGGAAACAAACTGAAATACAGCCTGGTGCCTGTAACGGAAATTCATCTTCGGTCAGACAGAACTGATGAATTGGAGGCCAAAGGCAATATTCAGTATGTATATATATTCTCGGTGGTAGCAGTGTTTATTCTGCTGATTGCCTGTATCAATTTCATGAATCTTTCTACAGCCCGCTCTTCCAACCGGGCTAAAGAAGTGGCAGTAAGAAAAGTGTTGGGAAGTCAGAAAGGAAAGCTGATTGGTCAATTCCTCGTGGAATCAGTAACCGTGGCGCTTATCTCAACAGTCATTGCACTCGGGCTGGTTTATCTTCTACTGCCCTATTATAATAATATGACTGGTAAATTAATTGCCTTAAGTGATCTGCTTGATAACCGCCTGCTTGTGATATTGGTATTGATGCCATTGATAGTGGGATTACTGGCTGGCAGTTATCCGGCCTTTTATTTATCCAGGTTCCAGCCTATTACTGTTTTAAAAGGGCAGCTGGCAGTTCGATCAAAGAAAAGTTTTATCCGCAATGCGCTTGTAGTATTCCAGTTCACAACCTGTATCATTTTAATAGTAGGCACCCTGGTTGTGTACAGCCAGTTGAGTTTCATTCAAAACACGAATCCCGGATTTAATAAAGAACAGGTGTTGATTGTAAATAATACGGGTGCATTAGGAAACCAGGCAAAGGCATTTAAAGAGGAGGTTTTGACATTACCAGGAATTGTTAATGGTACATATAGCGGATACCTGCCTGTGCCATCTTACCGTTCAGATTACGCCTTCTCTAAAGATGCCGTGATGGATTCACATAATGGTTTCAATATGCAGGTATGGCAGGTGGATGAAAATTATATTCCGGTTTTTGGAATGGAGGTGTTAAAGGGAAGGAATTTTTCCCGGGAATTCGGCGACAGCAATTCGCTTATTATTAATGAAACCATTGCCAGGACGCTTGGGCCTGGGGACCCGGTTGGAAAGGTTATCTATTCTCAGGATTTTTCCAATACTAACAAGATGGTCCCATTCAGGATTATCGGCTTGCTTAAGAATTTTCATTTCCAGTCCATGAAACAGAATATCGGGCCATTGGCACTGGCCTATGAATACAGTCCATATGCGGCCTCTTTCCGGCTCAAAACAAAGGATATGCAGGGACTGATAAAAAAGATTGAAGCTAAATGGACAGCCATGGCACCAGCCCATGCTTTTAGCTACCGTTTCCTGGATGATTCCTTCAATGAAATGTATAAAGGTGAGCAGCGTGTAGGAAAAATCGCAATTGCCTTTGCTTTGCTGGCCATATTGATCGCCTGTCTCGGATTATTTGGACTGGTTACGTATATGGCAGAACAGCGTGTGAAGGAGATAGGTATCCGCAAGGTACTCGGAGCCACTATGGGATCTGTGATGCGATTGTTATCTAAAGATTTTCTACGACTGGTAATGATAGCATTTGTAATAGCGGCACCAGTTGCATGGTGGGTGATGCATAACTGGCTGGAAGATTTTGCTTACAGGGTAAATCTGCACTGGTGGGTATTTGCTGCTGCAGGGGGAATAGCATTGTTCATTGCACTGGTTACAGTAAGTGTACAGGCGATAAAAGCGGCACTTGCCAACCCTATCAAAAGTTTAAGAACCGAATAAGAAAATTCAAAATATCTGGTATGATCAGGCATTATTTAAAAATTGCGTGGCGTAATATCTGGAAAAATAAAAGCTTTTCCTTTCTTAATATCCTGGGACTTACAGCCGGCACAGTGTGTTGTATTTATATC
>JAJKIP010000126.1 GCA_021154405.1 Segetibacter sp.
CAGGATCCGGGGAATGTTGTGACTACAAATAACAGTTATAACTCCAGAAGGGAAACTGTAGAACGCGGCCGAAGATATGATGACCGTGTACGGGTTAGAGGGAGGAGCTTTCATACGGGTAATACCGTTACCAGGCAAAACATCCAGACACAGGTGTCCATTTCCATCTTCAATGAAACGGGTGAAAGGATTTATTCCCAATCAAGGCAATCAATTCTCACTGAATCAGATGCTTATCGGAATGCGTTGCACTACCTTCTGAAAAGAACACCCTTATATAACAGATAATAAATACTGATTTTTTAAATTTTAAAAATTCACCAGGAAATAGCAGCTAATAATAACAATACTCAAAACATTTTTATGAAACATAATAAATATATAACTACTCAAACGAAACTGGCTTATTTGTCAAAGCGTATACCAGCAGTAAATATTCACGAACAGCTAAAAGAAACCATCGTAGAAAGAAAAAGGATCCTGCAACAGTTAGAAGATAAGACGCGTATTGCCAGGAGAATTGAATGGTATATCAATCCCAGGCAGGCTGCCTGATCGTAAACTATCCACGTAGTATTCTATTGTTTTATATTGCATCCTTTTATATCTTTCACAAGACAAAACTCAGGAATGAATAAGGCCCTCTCCCTGCTAATGGTATTGCTGATCGGAATTCCGGGATTCCGCGGATCAGCTCAGGCACAAGAAAATGAAAAGGATACAGTAAGTGTAGGTGTTTACATCGTCAGCATACATGATATCGACTTCAAGGAAAAAGAATACGCAATTAATTTATGGCTGTGGCTGAAGTATAAGAATAAGGACTTTGATTTCTATAATAACCTGGAAGTGCCACAGGCCAAATCGGTCACCAAGTCTTTTGTGACCATGGATACCACAGGTGAAAAGGTTTATATGCAAATGAAGCTGCAATGTGTGATGAAGGATTCGTGGCGTATCAATAATTTCCCATTTGACCGGCAAACCCTTCGTTTCTCCATTGAGAACTCGCAGTTTGACAGGCGTTCTTTAATATTCACAGCGGATACCGTAGGGCAACATTTTGATCCACGGTTTACGCTGAGGGGCTGGAATATCGACAGTTGTATTGTTGGTACTTCAGTCCGCATTTATGAAACAGGCTTTGGAGATACCAGCCTTCCAAGCCCTCATACCGAGTACAGCGCATTCCGTGTGAGGCTCAGCGTTACACGTGATGCGGGAGGGTTGTTTTGGAAAATGTTCCTGGGAATGTATCTGGCCTTCCTTATTGCCTATATATGCTTTTACATTCATGCAGACGGGATTGACTCAAGATTTGGCCTTAGTGTAGGATCATTGTTTGCAGTTGTGGGTAACAAATATATCATCGATTCTTCCCTGCCGGATTCTACCACTTTTACGCTGGTAGATACCCTTCACGGAATTACCCTGGCTTTTATTTTTACAGTGATAGCCGCAACGGCATACTCTTTGAACCTTGTAAAGAAGAATCAGCACAAAAAGGCCCACAGATTTGACATGATTGTTGCACAAGTCTTATTATTGATTTATCTTATACTCAATTTCTATTTCATTGCTCAGGCAAGAGTGGATTAAACCTGCAAAAAACACCGCCCTTAGTCGTACCTGCCTAACGTTTAAACGTACTTGCTGTTATGGTAGAAGATTTTAAAATACCGGTGTTATACAATAACCAGCGTCTCAATTTTCCTGCACAGCTACTTCGCTATGCTTATAGTTATAAGATTGAAGTGGATGTGGAAGGAACTCTTGTATACTTTGAACCGGATGAGGAACGTAACTGGAGAGCAATGGTTGGCCAGGAAGAGGTATCAGTAAACCAAAACCTGAGCAGAGAGCTGCTCAAAGCAATCGCTTCCTCCATTGAAGAGATAGTGAAGTAAGGCATCAATCCGCAATTTCCCCGCAAGTCACATTCGTAATAGCCCCTGTAATAATATTGGCTCTGTCAGAAGCCATCAGCACTGCCACATTCGCAATCTCATGCAATTTGGGCAAACGTTTCAACATAGTGACCTTCGCCATCTCCATTTCAAATTCATCCCTTGTTATACCAGCTTTCTCTGCATGCTGATTAAATACTTCATCAACACCTGGTGCATCTGGCGATCCTGCAGACCGAAGACAGATAACCCTGACTCCCTGTTTGCCTACCTCAACAGCTAATTGCCGGCAGAAGCTTTCAATAGCGGCACAGGCCACACCAAAACCACCAGAGTGGGGCATTGGCTTTACCGCAACGTTGGCTGTAATAGCAAGAATGACTCCTCCGCCTTTTCTTGCCATATGTCTTGCTGCCGCTGTTGCCGTATAAAAATGGGAAGGGATTGCATTTACAATCGGTAGTGCAAACTGGGCATGCGTCATTTGTGTGAGCGGCAGTCCCTGGATATCATCCAGTCCAATTGCGTTGAAAGAAATATCTATACCGCCATCTTTTTTTGCAATGCATTCCAGATAAGCTTCTACAGAATTCTTATCCAATGCATCCAGTTTCACAGCTTCCGCCCAGCCTCCTTCTTTACGGATATCAGTGGCAACAGCCTGCAGTTTGGAAAGGGTGCGACCGGTACAAAATACTTTCGCTCCTTCACGTGCAAATGCTCTTGCCACTGCTCCGCCAATGGCCCCTCCTGCACCGTATATTATTGCGTTTTTGTTTTTAAGTAACATGGTTACACAAACTTACTCGCAATCACATTGGTAAGAAGGGTGCCAACACGTCAAAAAGAGGGGGTATTGCGAAACCGGATATTAGCGCTCATAGAAAGCAGGAGGCTCAATACCCAGTGACCGGAGATAAACATATCCCTGTCCGCGATGATGGATCTCATTATCGATCCCATAAAAAAGGATCCAGTAACCAGGCCCTTCCCACTGGCCATAGGCCAGGTCAACTTCCTGCCAGCGTTGCTGGTTTATTTTTTTCCAGTTGCTATTGATGTCTTCTGTGGTTTTATCCCAGAGTTCAAGCAATGCTTCTTTTGTGGAAGGCTTATTATCCCCCTGACCGGCATTCGCATCATAGGTTGACCAGTTACCGGTGCCTACTCCAATAACATTAGGTGTAGCCATTCCGATCATTTCCATTACAAGGGTTGCAAAAGGACGCATACCGCCGACAGAATAAGTAAATAGCTTATCCTCAGGGAAGGCTTCTATTAAACGGCGGGTCAGACGGCGGTGTCCCTGCCAGTGTTCCAATAATTGTTTTTCGCTGATTACCAGTGCTGTCTGCTCTTTTGCCATGATTTCCATTTTTTTTGTGGTTAAGTGTTGATGAATTAATTACAACACAAAGCAAAGATCGGGGAGTGACAGCCCTATGGCAGTGCGATTTTGAGGGAGAAAATATTTTTAGGAAAGCTATGATTGAAATACTGACTCCGCGAGGGGGAAATTGCTTCCCGGATAGTCCATTTCCACAAATGGATACCAGGCCAGCTCCCAGTAATTATCTTCAGGATCAGCTACACATCCTTTATAGGCGCCGTCTGCGGTTTTTTCAGGCTGACGGATAATGAACACGCCATTATTTTCAAGTTCACGGAAAGCATCATCCAGTTGCTTTTCGGAATTAAAGCCAATGGTCAGCACCATGCGCTTGAATCCTTTCCAATCATGCCACACAAAAAGTTTGCGTGCAAGTTTTTTTTCCTGTGCAAGTATCAGCACCATATTGGTCAGACGGAAAGATATAGTGCCATCCATATTGCGGGAAGACCTCCATCCGAATTTTGATTGGTACCATTCCGCCATGGCCTCCAGGTCATTAACGCCAATGGTTACGATATTTATTTGCAGTTCCATAAGAGAGGTTAAATTACAAAGCTGGTCAATTGGTGTACAGGTTATTTCGGCGAACAGCAGATTTCACCAGACCAATAACATGTGCCTTATTTTTTTTGTTTGATTTTTATCATACACATTACTTCTTTTTCTCCTTTATACCATTCCACGCAGGGAAAATTCGTGTCCATTTCCGGATATTTTAGCAGCCTTCCGAATACTTCCATGAATTTCTCTTTATTATTTCTCCAGTCTTCTATCGTTTCCGTAATATACTTACCCTTTGTCAATAATAAAGTATCCAGTCCTGCTTTTTTCCCTTCTCCTTCGTATGCTTCCTGTCCTGCGGCCCAATAAACAATTCCATTCGGGCTGCCCTTTGAAATTCCGAACCATACACGGTCTGGGCCACCACCGATCTTCTTATCCAATTCTTTGAAAGCAGATTCTACATCATTTGGAAATTTTTTAGCAGGGTAAAGGATCAGGTTCATATCCTGTGAGAGATGATATTGTTCCATAGATTATCGTTTTATTATTTATTATTTGAGTTACCCTATCCAAAGGTAGAATCGGGAATTCGGAAAGAGGGGGTGTAAACCCGCCATTCTTCAGGGTTGTTTGCGACAGAGGTATTCGATACCTTTGGGATCTTCTAACGTCAAATAAAACCTGATGACCCGCTTTGCGAGCCATCTGGCTAAAAAATAATAACAAACTCCTGATGAAACACATATCTATCTTAGTGCCACATGGCCATACGAGCCTTCCAAATATTGATGGAACACACCAGATATTTAGTGAAGTAAATAAGATCATGGTGAGAATGGGAAAAGATCCATTGTTCACCGTGCAGCTGGTTGGATTAACAATGGAAACAAGTCAGCGTAACGGAATGTATATAATCAACCCTGAGGCCTTAATAAAGGATGTAAAGAAAACAGATCTGATCATCATTCCTGCCGTTCATGGGGATCCCAATAAAATAGTTGAAGACAATAAGGCATTGCTTCCCTGGATCATTGACCAATACAAAAACGGGGCAGAAATAGCAAGTCTTTGCATTGGGGTGTTTATTCTTGCGGCTACCGGTTTGTTGAAAGGCAGGCAGGTTGCCACTCATTGGACCTCTTTCAATGAATTCAGGATGATGTACCCGGATGTTAATGTGGTGGATGATAAGATTATGACGGAGGAAGATGGTATTTATACCAGTGGTGGCGCTTACTCTTATCTTAATTTATTACTTTACCTGGTAGAGAAATTTGCAGGCAGGGAGGTAGCTGTCATTATCGCAAAAGCCTTTAGTATTGATATCGACAGGACCAGCCAGTCGGCCTTTATTATGTTCAGTGGACAGAAATCTCATGAGGATGAACCCGTGAAGAAAGCACAGGAGTACATTGAAAGTAATTTTCAGGATAAGATAACTATTGATCAATTGGCTTCAATGCTGGCTATAGGAAGAAGAAACCTGGAGCGCAGGTTTAAAAAAGCCACTTCCAATACAGTGGTAGAATATATTCAGCGGGTAAAAATGGAAGCAGCCAAGAAAGAGCTGGAATCTGCACGAAAGAACATCAATGAAGTGATGTATGAAGTGGGCTATTCAGACAATAAGGCTTTCCGCACTACATTTAAAAAGATAACCGGTTTATCCCCCATACAATACAGGAATAAATACAACAGGCTATTAACAGCAACGGAATAATCAAGACCAACAGAAATGGACAATACAACTAGGCCGGTTACTAAATACAAAACGGGCAGGGCAGGAATAATTTTCATATTGGGAATGTTGATGACCATCAGCCCCTTTGCTATTGATATGTACCTGCCTGCTTTTTCAAAAATTGCAGAAGATTTTCATACTACCACAGCCAGGGTTTCGCTTTCCATTACCAGTTATTTTTTTGGATTTGCGTTTGGACAGTTGATCTATGGTCCGCTGCTGGATCGTTTCGGAAGAAAAAAGCCGCTGTATGTTGGTATTGTGATCTACATACTTTGTTGCGCTGGCTGTATGGTATCACATAGCGTGGGTATGCTGGTGGGATTCCGGTTTATCCAGGCGCTGGGTGGTTGTGTGGCAGGAGTGGCAGCAATGACCATGGCGCGAGATTTCTTCCCTGTAGAGGAAAGCGCAAAGATCTTCTCTTTGCTTATTTTGATATTGGGCCTTTCTCCATTGCTTGCACCAACACTGGGTGGTTTCATTACAGCAGGACTTGGATGGCAATGGGTATTCATTGGATTAATGTTGCTGGCAGTATTGGTTATGACTATTGTAATAATGTTTTTGCCAACGGGCTATCAGCCTGATCCAACGATTTCGCTACGGGCAAAGCCCATGATCAACAGTTTCCTTTCCATTCTCAGGAACAAACAGTTTTATACCTACACGTTATCGGCTTCCTTTTCCTTCGCTACCTTATTGGTTTATGTAGCTGGTTCTTCGCTCATATTTATGGAAATATATCATGTGAGCCCTCAGTTATTTGGCGGAATATTCGCGCTGTTGTCGGTTGGCTTTATCGGGGGGAACCAGGTGAATATATTATTATTGAAGCGGTATAAAAGTGAAGACCTGTTTCGCCTGGCTTTAATTAGTCAACTGGTCCTTGCCATAATTTTTCTGATTGGAGCAGTTTATGGATGGTGGGGGTTAGCAGGCACCATTGTAATGTTCTTTCTCTTACTGTCCACCATCGGTCTCATCTATCCCAATGGATCAGCACTGGCATTAGCTCCGTTTACTACCAGTGTGGGAACCGCCTCTGCGCTTCTGGGGTTTCTACAGATTGGAATTGGAGGTGTGGCTTCGAGTTGTGTGGGCCTTTTTAATTCTACCGATATGGTTCCCATACTTGCCATAGAGGTAATGATCTCCATAGCTGCCAATCTCATTCTTCAATTATCGCCGGGAAGGATAAAGAAATAACCTGAAAACATATATAAGGAGCATTTGCTCCAGGCCGCTCATATAAATTCAGGCCGATCTTCTCCTAAATAATCATAAACTTTTTGTTTTTTTTTAAAAAGTCCGTTATCTTCATCTGGATTTAACTAAAAGATTACCCAATTCAGGGGTATGTCGGACAAAAAACTGCTTATAAAGAAGAAAATACTAAGGCAAATCTATTTTTCCAGTAGCATTGCCTGCTCGGAATTGAGCTGGAAAATAAAGAAGAGCCTGCCACTCACTACAAAGCTTGTAAATGAGCTGATAAGTGATGGATATGTTTTGGAAACAGGTTTTGCTCCCTCTACCGGTGGTCGTAAACCGGTTATGTACTCCCTTAAACCAGATGTATTATATATAGTATCGGTGGCGCTGGACCAGTTTGTGGCCCGCATCGTTATTATGGATTTACACAACCGGTTTGCATCTCCGATTGAAAAATTTGAACTCCCATTATACAAGAATCCGCAAGCCCTCAACATTCTTAGCGACAAAATTGATCATGTAATTGCAAAATCCGGCATTCCGAAAGAAAGGATAGCTGGTATTGGTATTGGAATGCCTGGTTTTGTTGATGTCAAAAAAGGTATCAACTACAGCTTTTTGAAACTGACCGGTAAGGGCCTGGCAGAGCATATGACTGAACGCCTCGGGATTCCGGTGTTTATCGATAATGATTCCAGCCTGATTGCCCTTGCTGAATTACGGTTTGGAATGGCCAAAGCAAAAAAGAATGCAATGGTGATCAATATCGGCTGGGGTATTGGATTGGGCATGGTCCTTAACGCAGAATTGTTCAGAGGCCATAATGGTTTTGCCGGTGAGTTCAGCCATATACCACTTTTTGCAAATGGCAAATTATGCAGCTGCGGTAAGAGCGGTTGCCTTGAAACAGAAACCTCCCTGTTGGTCATCATTGAAAAGGCCAAAGAAGGAGTACAAAATGGAAAAATATCCGTACTCAAGCCATCCCAGCTACAACACTATGAAGAAGCCAGCGAAGCAATGATCATGGCTGTGCATGATGGAGACAGGTACGCTGTGGAATTATTCTCAGAAGCAGGCTATAATATCGGGCGCGGCGTCGCCATCCTTATCCATCTACTCAATCCTGAAGTGATCATTTTAAGTGGAAGGGGATCTACTGCCGGAAAGATCTGGCAG
>JAJKIP010000127.1 GCA_021154405.1 Segetibacter sp.
CACAGGAACGTGAACTTCTAAAACAATCAGGTATTGAACTCCTCGATTACATTCCCAATAACGCTTATACTGCAACGATAAAAGATTCCTTATCCTTTACCCTGCTGAAAAGAGTAAAGGCAAGGGCAGTGGTGGACATTACTCCGCAGCAAAAGATGCAGCCTGATATGGCCCAGGGTATATTCCCTCCTCATGCTGTGAAAGTTCCCGGAACCGTAGATGTGAACATCACATTCCCAAGATCATTTACCTATGAAACAGTAAATACTGAATTAAGAAGAAGAAATTTCGATATACTTTCAACAGACTGGCAGAAGTATAATGTGATGGCTGTAAGAGTTGCCACCAACCGGTTAAACGAATTGGCTTCACTTCCTTTCGTTGAGTTTGTGCAAACTGCCCTTAAAGAAGATCAGCCACTGAATAATAAGAGCACTGCCAATTCACGGGCAAATATTTTACAGTCAGCCCTTCCCGGCCAGCGTAATCTTAAGGGAGATGGGGTAGTAATTGGAATTGGTGATGATTCAGATCCCTGGTTTCATATTGATTTTACAGGGAGAGTAATTAATCGCATGCCCATAGCTCAAACGCAGCACGGTACCCATGTGATAGGTATTGCAGCCGGTGCAGGGATTGTTGAAGAAAAATTTGCAGGATACGCACCCAGATCTACCATTTTGGCCCAGGCTTTTTCCAATGTGCTTGCCAATGCTCCTGCCTATGTTCAGGATTATGGTATGGTGATCACAAATAATTCTTACGGAAATGTGGATGCATGCGCATTTCATGGATTATATGATATTTATTCACGCATTATGGACCAGCAGGAACTTGACATGCCCAACCTGCAACACGTTTTTGCTTCAGGTAATAGTGCCGGCACTACCTGCAGTCCCTATCCAACTGGTTTCAGAACAGTGTATGGGTCATATCAAACAGCAAAAAATGTTATCGTAGTTGGCAATACAACTGAACTGGGCATAATATTTTCGGGAATTAATGGTTCATCTAAAGGACCTGTAAGAGATGGAAGAATAAAACCCGAAATAACAGCACAGGGTCAACGGGTAAGATCTACATGGCCCATTAACACCTATAGCTTTAATAATGGAACCAGTATGGCAAGCCCCGCAGTGAGTGGTGGGCTTGCATTGATGTACCAGCGTTATCGCCAGTTACATTCAAATGCCAATCCAAAGAACGGATTGATGAAGGCTTTACTCCTGAATGGAGCAACAGATAAAGGCAATACCGGTCCGGATTATAGTTATGGATTTGGATGGATGAACCTGCTTCGGTCTGTAACCATGCTGGAGCAAAATAATTATATCAATGATTCTGTTGATGCAGGTTCCACAAAAACACATACAATAACAATTCCACCGGGAGCCAACATATCCCAGTTGAAAGTAATGCTTTACTGGAATGATGCTCCTGCTGCTGTTTTTGCCAGTCATACCCTGGTAAATGACCTTGACCTTAAGGTTACGGGCCCTGGTGTAGACAATGACAGCCTTCCGTACATTCTTGATACAATTCCGGCAAATGTCACTAATCCAGCAACCAGAGGTGCGGATCATATTAACAATGTGGAACAGGTGGTGATAGATACTGTTCTTGCCGGCACCTATACTTTTACTGTAAAAGGAACCACTATACCGTTATCACCAAGGCAGGAATATTTTTTAGTGTATGATACCATTCCTGTTTCTACTGTACTTACTTATCCTGCAGGAGGTGAACATTTGGTTGCAAATGATTCCATTTACATAAGCTGGGACGCTTATGGCAACCCAGCCAATGATTTTACCTGTCAGTATTCTTTGGATAATGGCGCAACCTGGACAACCATCAATGCCACTCCTGTTGCCGCCAGTCTCCGGCAATTAAAATGGTATCTGCCGGATACATCAGTAGTACAGGCAAAAGTAAAACTCATTCACAACGGTACTGGAATAGAACGCATAAGTGAAGCGTTTGTAATAATGAGAGAGACAACTCTTTCGCTGGCACCTGTACAATGCGAGGGATATATTGCACTTAACTGGACGGCAGTGAATGGAGCTACGGATTATGAAGTAATGATGCTGAAAGGATCAGAAATGGTACATGTAGCTGACACTACAGGATTAACTTATACTATCAGCGGACTGTCAAAAGACTCAACCTATTGGGTTACCGTACGTCCCCGCATAGGCGGTATTCCCGGTAAGCGCGCTTTTGCTATTTCACGACAACCAAACTCCGGTACCTGCACTGGTAGCATATCAGACAGGGACCTTAAGATTGATTCAATTGTGGCACCAGCAATTTCCGGTAGAAAACTTACTTCTACTGAACTTTCGAACAGTGTTGCCATTACCATCCGGATAAAGAACCTGGATGATGTGGCTACAAATGTGAATGTGCCGGTTGCATATAAGATCGGTGCAAATCCAATCGTGAACGAAACGATCACATCTCCAAATATAGCACCTGGCGCTACGTTTGATTATACCTTTCTTACAACAGCGGATCTGTCTGCGGTAGGAACCTACCCTCTCACTGCAATCGTTTCCTATCCCGGTGATACTATCCCGGCAAATGATACACTTGTTAAAATATATAAGCAGCTGGATAATCCTTTCATCGATCTTAATGCTTCCCAGTTCACAGATAATATTGAATCCGGAACCATAAAAGAGTATACAGGTGCGCAAATTGGCCTTGATGGACTTGACCGTTATGATTTCACTACAACAAGTGCATTTGGACGGGTCAGGCCTTTTGTAAATACAGGTATAGCGTTTTCGGGATCTAAAGCCCTTACACTGGATGCAGACAGAAGAAATGGTGGCATAGCAGATTCCTTAAAAGGCACTTTCAACCTGCAGGGTTTTAATGTTAGTACAGATGATGTTCGCCTGGATTTCCAGTTCAAGCATCATTCACAGCTCTTCAATAATGCCAATAAGGTTTGGATTCGCGGCGATGATACCAAACCCTGGATACAGGTCTATGATCTTTTTGCCAATCAGACTGCCCAGCCTGGTATCTTTAAAAAATCTCCCAGTATTGAAGTATCGGATGTTCTTGCGGCCAATTCCCAAACACTTACATCAAGTTTCCAGGTGCGTTGGGGTCAGTGGGGTACCACTTTGACTGCTGATAACCTGAATGGTGCTGGATACACTTTTGATGATATACATCTTTACCTGGTAACAGATGATATCCAAATGGTTTCGATTGATACACCTATTGTGTCCAATTGCGGATTGAACAGCACAACTCCTATTCGCGTAAGCGTGCGTAATAGTTCCAATTCAACTGTTGCCAATATACCTGTTACTTTCAGGGCGGATGGAAATACGCCGGTAACTGAATTCATTACTTCCATACCAGGTAATGGGACCTTCAGCTATACATTTACAGCAACTGCTGATTTTTCAGCGCTTGGAAGTCATACGCTGGTAACCTGGACAGATCTTGGCTCGGATAGTTTTCATGATAATGATACGGCGCGACTTACCCTTAATAACTTACCTATCGTAAATAGTTTTCCTTATCTCCAGAATTTTGAAGGAGGAGCAGGTTCATGGTTTGCAGACGGTAAAAATACTTCCTGGGAATATGGAACTCCGGCATCACAAAAAATTAACCGGGCAGCCAGTGGAAGCAAAGCCTGGAAAACAACACTTACAGGTAACTATAATGATGATGAATTATCTTACCTGTATTCACCCTGTTTTGATATATCTGGCCTTAGTAACCCAACGCTGAGTCTGAGTATTGCCCTGGATCTGGAAGATTGCGGAGCCGCCACCCTATGTGATGGAGCCTATGTGGAATACTCTGCAGATGGTATAACGTGGATCAGACTGGGCACTGCAGGAGCTGGAACCAACTGGTACAATAAAAACTATGCGGGTAATCAGCTTTGGAGCATTCAGGACTATACACACTGGCATGTTGCAACAATACCATTGCCAACAGGGTTGAGCCGTCTTCGCCTTCGCTTTGTAATGGCATCAGATCCATTTGTAAGCTTTGAAGGTATTGCTGTAGATGATATTCACATCTATAACAATCCGGACGGAATATATACCGGACCTCCCAGCAATAGTGCTTCTGTAAACCAGGCAGTGGTGAATGGAACTAACTGGATTGACTTTAAGGATGGAGGAAAGCTTATTGCTTCCATCAATCCTAATGGACAGGATCTTGGTAGCACAAACGTCCAGGCATTTATTAATACAGGCCCTATCCGTACGCACACACTGCAATACATTCATAATCGCAATATCACCATTAAGCCAACGACTATAAGCCTTCCAGATTCAGCATCCGTTCGTTTCTATTTCCTGGACACAGAGACGGAAGCGCTGATCAATGCTACAGGATGTACAGGTTGCAGCAAACCCGGATCTGCCTATGAATTAGGCGTAACCAAATACAGTGATCCGGATGATAATATTGAAAATGGAACACTTACAGATAATGTAAATGGCGGTTATTATTTTTACGTTCCGTCACAGGCAGTAAAAGTGCCGTTTGACAAAGGTTACTATGCAGAATTCAAAGTAAAAGACTTCTCTGAATTCTGGTTGAATAATGGTGGTCCCAATAACAACATAACATTGCCGGTTGACCTGACCAGTTTCACCGCAACCAGACAATCCAACCTGGATGTATTGACAGAATGGGTAGTGGCTACCGAATTCAATACCGACAAATATGAAGTACAGGTTGCTAAGGGAAATGAAGACTATCGTGCGAACCGGTTTGTTACACTTGGAACAATAGCTTCAACTGGTAATTCCACAACAGCCAGGTCTTACCAGTTCACAGATGCCGAGAATAATAAATCAGGCGTGCGTTATTATAGGCTTAAGATCATTGACCATGATGGAAGAATAACTTATTCAGCGATACGGCCGGTAGTATTTAATGATGAGGTTAAATGGCAGATATATCCCAATCCGTCTTCCGGAATATTTAATCTTGTTTACCAGGCAAGTGATGGTGAAACAGTTGGCATAAAAATCTACGACATCAATGGCAGACAGGTCAGGCAATCCGTTTATACTGCCAGTGGATTTGTACAGAAAGCAGAGATCAATCTTGCAGGCAATCATTTTGTACCAGGCATGTACATGCTCGAAGTCACGACTGGTTCCAAAAATGGAATAAATGGAGGGCAAAAACACATCTTCAGACTATTAAAACAGTAGGTAAAACAGTAGGTAAAACAGTAGGTAAAACAATAGGGAGAATAAAATTACTTAGTAAATATCCGATAAAGGGGCCTGCGATAGCAGGCCCCTTTAATTTGGTAAGATTCTTGCGTACAATGGTTGCTATCCAATGACGTTTTCCAATACAATGAAAAAACTTGCAAGCCTGCTGACTGTTTCAATTTGCCTCAGCCTTGTTGCACAAGGTCAGCTTTGCACCGTTCCTGATAATTTCTTCCCTGATGATACTCTCGTTATTTGCACCGGCGCTACCACTTATACGGTAAACGCTCCCGTATTACCCGGAACAATCTATACCTGGTCTGATGGAGAAGTAGGTAATTCAATTGTCGTAAATGCCAACAGGAAGATATGGCTGCGTATGGATGATGGCGTTTGCATTAAAACCGATACGGTTACAATTCTTTTCAACTCATTCCTTTTATCTCCTGAGATAACAGATCTTAAATTATGTAAAGGCCAGCCTGCAAAGCCATTACCTGTAAAAGGTCAGAACTTATTATGGTACAAGGATGCCATTGGTGGAGCACCCAATCCAGTTTTACCTGTTCCGTCCACTATTGATACCGGAAGAATCACTTACTGGTTCTCCCAAACACTCAAAGGATGTGAAAGTCCCCGTTTGCCCATGCTGGTAAGAGTGATTGATACACCGAAATTTGAATTGGGAGATGCATTTATCATTCCCTGCGGAACATTAGGCATAACGCTACAGGTTGTAGCTGATGAAGAAACTGATTACACCTGGAGCAATGGTAGCCATGCGGTTGCTATTGTTGCAGCAACTCGCGGGCAATATTCGCTGTATGCAGAAAATATGTGCGGTAATCATCGTGATACAACAGTAGCAGTAGAGTGTGAAGACAGATGTGTTAAATTCCCCAATGCTTTTACACCTAATGGCGATGGCCGCAATGATTTTTATAAAGCGGGAGTAAACTGCCCTGTCCCCAAATACAAACTGGTTATTTATAATCGGAACGGTGAGCTGGTATATCAAACCAGGGATCCATTAGCCGGATGGGATGGCTACTGGAAAGGCAAAGTACAGCCAATGGGAGCTTATGTCTATTATTCCGAATTCTTCGACTTTGTACTGAAATCCGATTTTACAGAAAAAGGAACATTCGTTCTTTACAGGTAGTCCCGATCCCGATCCCGATAGCCATCGGGACTTAACTTGCCAGGACACCCAATCCCGATAACTATCGGGATCTGCTTCCGAATCCTCCCTACCCCGATAGTTATCCGCATAAAAAAACCGGACACTTTCAGCAACCGGTTGATTTATATAATAACAATAGTTTTCGTTACCATCCCTGTTTGGCGATTCCGGCCTTGATTGCTGCCAATGCCTTAGCCTCGTTTAACAATGTTGTCAGCTTGTTACCCTTGCCATCATGACCCTGGGCCATATAGGCGCCTTTTGCTGTTTTAGTGATCACAGCATCGTGCATGGGAACGCCTTTTTCTTTGGTTTTTACGTTATAAGCGGTGAGTGTTACTTCAGACATGGGTATTAGTTTTTGAGTTAGTAATGATTGAAATTACGGCATTTAGGGGTTTTTAGGGCTGAAAATTCCTAACAGAACTAAAATAGCCCCAGAAAACTGGAGCTATTTGCTTAATAAACAATATTTTACATATTAGATGTCCAGCTTGGCGTACTTCGCATGACTTTCAATGAACTCCCTGCGCGGCCCCACTTCGTCGCCCATCAGCATACTGAAAACTTCATCCGCTGAAGCGATACTTTCAAGCGTAACAGCCTTTAAAGACCGGGTTTCAGGATTCATCGTTGTTGACCAAAGCTGATCAGCATTCATCTCTCCCAAACCTTTATAACGCTGTACGTTAACTGAATCCTCCTTACCTCCGCTAAACTTTTCCACGTATCCTTTCCGCTGTTCTTCATTCCAGGCATAAGCCTGATCCTTTCCTTTCTTTACCAGGTAAAGAGGAGGTTGGGCAATATAAACGTAACCCTGCTCAACCAGTTCCTTCATATAGCGGAAAATAAACGTAAGGATCAGTGTAGCGATGTGAGAACCATCCACATCGGCATCGGTCATGATAATCAGCTTATGATAGCGTAGTTTGGCAATGTTCAATGCTTTTGGATCATCAGGTGTTCCCACAGTTACACCCAGCGCAGTATACATGTTCCTGATCTCTTCATTCTCATAGATCTTATGTTCCATGGCTTTTTCAACATTCAGGATCTTGCCACGAAGGGGAAGAATAGCCTGGAAACTTCTGTCTCTTCCCTGTTTGGCCGTTCCACCTGCTGAGTCACCCTCAACAAGGAACAACTCACAACGTTCCGGATCACGATCGGAACAGTCAGCCAGTTTACCCGGAAGGCCGCCGCCTGTTAAAACAGATTTACGCTGTACAAGTTCCCTTGCTTTTCTGGCTGCAGCTCTTGCCTGGGCAGCCAGGATCACTTTATTGATAATATTCCGGGCATCTTTAGGATGCTCTTCCAGAAATGCTTCCAGTGTTTTGGACATGGTGCTGTCTACAACACCCATGACTTCACTATTGCCCAGTTTTGTTTTGGTCTGACCTTCAAACTGAGGCTCCGGTACTTTTACAGAAATGATAGCGCTTAATCCTTCGCGAAAGTCATCCCCTTCAATCTCCACCTTTGCTTTTTCAAAGAGGCCGTTCCTGTCGCCATAACTTTTGAATACTCTTGTTAATGCACGGCGGAAACCAGATACGTGCGTACCTCCCTCAATAGTATTGATATTATTTACATACGAGTAAATATGCTCGTTATAGCTGTTATTATAAGTAAGAGCTACTTCAACAGCAACATTGGTAACCTCATCATGGCCATCCACATATAATACATTGGGAAGCAGGGAAACACGTCCTGCATTAGTGTCCAGCAATTCCACAAACTCAATTATACCACCTTCGCTGTAAAAAACCTTGACATAAGTAGTTTCATCTTCTTCCTTCTCACGCAGATCCCCGAGGGTGATGCGTATTCCTTTATTGAGATAAGCCAGCTCACGAAGGCGGGCTTCGAGGATGTCCCTGTTATAAACCAGCGAAGTGAAAATAGTAGGATCAGGCCAGAAATGTGTCTTGGTTCCAGTAGTATTGCTTATACCAATTTCGCGAACGGGATACTGTGGCACTCCGATCTTGTACTCCTGTTCAAAAACTTTTCCATCACGGTTAACAGTAACATGCAGATTGGCGCTTAATGCATTTACGCAGGAAACACCCACACCGTGCAAACCACCAGACACCTTATAAGATCCTTTGTCAAACTTGCCACCGGCGTGCAGCACGGTCATTACCACTTCCAGTGCTGAACGTTTTTCCTTGGTATGCATGGCTGTAGGGATACCACGACCATCATCTTCAACTGATATGGAATTATCTTCATGTATGGTAACCAAAATGTTCTTACAGTATCCGGCAAGGGCTTCATCAATAGAGTTATCTACAACTTCATACACGAGATGATGCAAACCTTTTACCCCGATATCACCAATGTACATCGCTGGCCTTTTTCTGACCGCTTCCAAACCTTCCAAAACCTGGATGCTGTCCGCACCATATCCACCTGGTGACACGGGCACTTTGGCTGTAGTTTCTGGGCTCATAAAATTTATGAAAATCCGTCTTTTAGATTGAAAAAAAGAGAACTTACAAATTTACGAAAAACCCACTGCGTA
>JAJKIP010000128.1 GCA_021154405.1 Segetibacter sp.
AAAATAATTAATGCAAGAAGTAATTTATGCATGTTTACGATTATGCCTGATCACTTTCCAGTAATCTTTTCCATAATCAACCAGTATTTCATTTCCTGCTGGAATATCTTTTATGGCAACAATAAATACGCGAAGTCCGAACTCCTTATACTCCGAATTATTGGTAATTCCCTTTACCTTATTTATTCCGCGGGCGTCATTGGCAAAACGGGCCAAAGCTTTTTTGTAGGGAGCCGCATCAATAACGTGATCTCTTTTTACATAGAATATATAAGCATTTTCGCCTTTCTGATGATCTACTTCTTTCCAGGTTGATATTCTTCCTTTATATTCTACAATTTTTGTCCCTTTTGGAATAAATTTTTTTGTGAATAGTCCTTTGCCTGCGCCGGGGAGCTTTGATTTTTTTACAAGCAGCTGATCTTCCAGTAACACCATTTGAGAATTTAATTGTGCTATGATTTAGAACAAAGACCATTCCTTTTCCAGCCTATATAAATATTTCTTGTTAAGGAGGTAAAGCCTGACAAATAGGACCTTTTGGCAAATCTGGTATATTATTTATTGCTAATTAATGGAAGGCAATTACTCACTATGCTATGGCATCAAAAATGGCTAAATTCAATAAAAAACCGTCCGGGACAAAAACAGGCTTTCCCAAAGGAATTGATCCTATGCTCGCAACACTGGTGGATGAACCAGTTGAACAGCCAGGATGGCTGTATGAAATTAAATGGGATGGTTACCGGGCAATTGCGCTGATAAATAAAGGAAAGGTGAACCTGCTTTCCCGCAATAATAAGTCCTTCAATGACAAATTTTATTCAATATACCAAACGCTGAGATCCTGGAAAATCAATGTTGTTTTGGATGGGGAAGTGGTTGTGCTGAATGAAAACGGCGTTGCCAATTTTGGATCTCTGCAGAACTGGAGAAGCGAGGCCGATGGTCAATTAATTTATTATGTTTTTGATATTTTATGGCTTAATGGATATAATCTGAAAGATATTCCTCTGTCCGAAAGAAAAAAAATACTGAAACAGAATCTGCCATTCGGAGACCAGATCCGGTATAGCGAATCTTTTGATACCAATCCCTCGGAATTCCTGGCCGCCGCATCAAAAATGGGTATGGAGGGCATAATGGCTAAAAAGGCGGATAGCCACTATATAGAGGGCGAAAGAACCAGGGATTGGTTGAAAATAAAAGCCCACCAAAGACAGGAGGTGGTGATAGGAGGATTTACCAATAACGAAGACTCCTCAAAACTTTTCAGTTCATTATTGGTAGGAGTATATGAAAAAGGAAAACTTCACTATATCGGAAAAATAGGAACGGGCTTCAATGATAAAATACAACAGGAGCTTTTTTCCAAAATGAGAAAACTGATCAGCAAAGAAGTTCCTTTCGTTGAAACGCCAGATGTCAATGCCCCTTAAAGGTTTAGACCGAATCCTCCAAAAGCTAAAGTATCCTGGCTTAAACCCAAACTTGTTTGTGAAGTTCGGTATGCTGAAATAACGAGTGATGGGGTAATGCGCCATCCTTCTTTCGTTGGAATGAGAGATGATAAACCTGCCAGTGCTGTGAAAAGGGAACGGGCATTGCCAGTACAAAAGGTAATGAAAGAGAAGGCATCAATCAAATATACCCGTCCTGTCAAAGATAAAAGTCGTAAAACGCTTTTAAATCCCACGGAAGAGACACAGGTACGCAAAGTAAATGGGCATGAGCTAAAGTTTACAAACCTGAGTAAAGTTTTCTGGCCAAAAGAAGGATATACCAAACGGGATATGCTGAACTATTATTACCAGGCAGCTCCATATATTCTGCCGTACCTTAAAGACAGGCCACAATCAATGAACCGGTTTCCTAATGGGATTAACGGGAAGAGCTTTTATCAGAAGGATATTACGAATTCGGCACCGGACTGGATAAAAATGGAGCCATATACCACGAGCGAAGGAGAGGATAAAAACTTTCTTGTTCCTGAAGAGGAGGCAAGCATTTTATATATGGCTAATGCGGGAGCAATTGAAATGAATCCCTGGAATAGCACCGTTCACACACCCGATAATCCAGACTGGTGTATAATAGACCTCGATCCAACCAGCAAAAACAGTTTTGAGCAGGTAATTAAAGCTGCCCAGGTAACCAAAAGAGTATTGGAAGAAATGGGTGTAAAAGGATATCCCAAGACCTCCGGTTCAACAGGCCTCCATATATACATACCTCTTGGAGCAAAATATACGTATGATGAGTGCCAGATGTTCGGTAAGCTGATCGCTACCCGTGTACATCAGATTATCCCGGAATTTACAAGCATAGAGCGGTTGACGAAAAACCGGAATAATAAAATGTATGTGGACTATTTGCAGAATCGTCCAAAAGCTACATTAGCTGCACCTTATTCTCTGCGGCCAAAACCGGGTGCAACAGTATCCATGCCTTTATATTGGGAAGAAGTGGTTAAAGGGCTTAAAATGACTGATTTTACGATCAAAAATGGCATTGACCGTATTAAATCTGAAGGAGATATTTTTAAGCCAGTGCTGGGGAAAGGCATCGATCTTAAGAAAATATTGAAGAAAGAATTGGCAGTAGCCACCTGATCTATTCCCCGTTATCATCAGATTTTTGCCTGACTGGCTGATCACTTTCCAATTCCGGATCTCCATCTACTTTTTTGCCTTTTAAATCCGTCATCTTCAATTTTTCTTTTTTCCCTTTTTCTTCGCCGGGGGCCTTATCCACTCCCTGCCAGCTACTGTTTCTTTCAGGATGCTTATCCTTTTGCTGATTTTTATTTTTCATATCAATGAGTATTTTGAGGATTTTATCTGGACCTTTTTACCAGTTTCCATCGCCCTGTAAATCGCCTGAAGGATTTTCACATCCCTTTTTCCCATTTCACCGGGAACAGGAGAGGGGCGGTTATTGGTTACAGCTTCAGCAAAATCATCCATTTGTAATGCCTGTTGGTTAACCTCGGGAAAATTCATGGTGTTCAGTACTGTCTTTCCTTTTATCCCTTTGTATTCATAAGCCGGAGATAATTCAAACCATCCTTTTTGAGCTTCAGCATGAAGCCTGTTAAGCTCTTCCACGTAGCTGCATTTACAGGAAGCAACAAGTCCGTTTGGGAATTCCATTTCCCAGCTAATGGATTCTTCAATTGTTTTAAATATTTCTGGTTTTGTTTTTGGTAATTCTTTTGCTCTTACGGCGACAGGCTCCATGCCTGTTGTATAACAGGCAGCCTGCACACAATATATTCCGACATCCATGAGTGGACCACCACCTGCCAGGGTTTTATCAAGGCGCCATCCTTCTGTACCCTCCATCCCATTGTCAGCTACGATACTTTTAATATTGCCAAAAACTTTATCCTGGCCCAATCGCATTACTTCCTGGTTATGTGGTTCAAAATGGAGGCGGTAGCCGATGGAAAGTAATTTGCCTGCCTTTCTGCAGGCTTCAATCATTTCATCGCAGTCGCTTTCAGTAATTGCCATTGGTTTTTCACAAATAACATGTTTTCCTGCAGCCGCTGCCCGGATCACATATTCCTTATGAAGTGCGTTTGGAAGGACAACATAAACTATATCGATATCAGGATTATCCCGGATCGAATCGAAATTCTCATAATTATAAATATTGCTTTCAGGAATTTCATATTTAGTCTTCCATTTTTCTGCTTTTTCAGAACTGCCAGTAACGATTCCTGCGAGGTAACAATTTTTAGTTTCCTTCAGTGCAGGGGCAAGTTGACCACTGGCATATTTCCCTAATCCAACCAGTGCTATGCCCAGCTTATTCAATTTCTTATTTGTTGCCATTTCGTTCTATTTTTCTGTTTAAAGACTGGTTCTTTTTGCCGGCCTGTAGTCTCCGTCTGCGCTTCCTGTTTCCTGTACAATGCCTTCTCTTTCCTCTTTTGAGGGTTCATGAGATGGTTCAGTCCTTCCTTCTTTATCACTTAATTCCATCAGTTTACGATTATTGTCAGCGCTTCTTTTTGCACCCAGGAGGTCGGCCATGAATACATGCATTTTGGTCTTTGAGCCAGAGATAATCTTGCTTTCGCCTTTTTGAAGAGCTTCATATCCATCCTTTGCCACTTCAGCCGGATCCATTAATTCCTTTTCACGATAACCTACCGTATCCTCCGCGTGGCCTTTATGGAAGAAATCAGTATCTGTAGAGCCGGGGAGCAAGGCTGTTATGGTGATATCTTTATCTTTCAATTCATTCACCAATGCTGCACTAAACGACAATACAAAAGCTTTGGTGGCGGCATAAACGGCCAGGAGTGGCATTGGAGTTGTGCCGGCTTCTGAACCCAACATCAGGATTTTTCCTTCACCCCTGCTAACCATATCCTGCAAAAAGTATTTTGTAAGCGAAACCAGTGAGGAAATATTCAGTTGAATAATTTCAAGATCACGCTCGATATCTGTTTCAACAAATGGACCCCATTCACCCTGACCAGCGTCATTGACAAGTACATCTATGTTGATCCCCATTTCTTTCGTTTTATCATAGATCTCTTCTGCAGCATAAGGATTGAAAAGATCTTTCGCCAGTGGGGTGATTTCTACACTAAATTCCTGCTTAAGTCTTGCCGTCACCTCAGCAAGCCGGTTTTTATTTCTCGCCACGAGGATAAGGTTATAGCCATCCTTTGCAAATAATCTCGCTAATTCATAACCAATTCCGCTGGTACCACCGGTTATCAAAGCGTATTGGTTCCTGTGTTCCGTATTTACCTGTGTCATATATTTTTATTTTTTGATTGATATAAGGAGAATCACATTATGTAGCGATCAATTTTGCTGCCAATGACTTTAGGAGAAATACTACGCAATAAAAAAACCTTCCGGAGAAGGTTTTTTTATTGCTGTATGCGATGGTCGGGATTATTGCAGATTTATCGAATCGTGCTTCGGCAATGTATCCTTTGGCCACTTTGTGGTATCTCTTTTTGGAACAGTATCACGGTAAGCAGGCGTTATCTGATTACCCTGCAATGAGGAGGATCCTTTCTGTGATTGTTGTGTTGCGGCAAAAGCGGCAATAGAAATCCCTATGGCTCCCGCCAGAAATAATTTTTTCATGATGTATAATTTTACTGGTAAATAATGAATAGGAGAGAAACTTCAGGGTCTAATCGCACTCTCCAATCTATTTCGTCCTGCCTATTCAATAATATTGCCAGAAGGTCCAAAATGTTTATAACTTTTGGGAGCAGCAAAAAGCTAAAGCGGAATTAACAAAATAATTTTATTGTCAACGCCATGTCACTATTGCGTGATATGATAAACGGCGTATTCACCAGGTTGAAAATGAAAACTTTTTTCTCTTGGTATTGTTATTTCCTCCCCGGTAAATAAATTTTTATAAGTAGCGGCCACAGCGGGATGATTAAAATGGAATTGCGCATCCTGCTTACAAAAATTTATTAAGACAAGTATCCTGTCTGCCTGTCTTCTACAGAGATAGGCCAATACATCCGGGTGATGAGTAGCAAGAATAAGGACTGAGGCACTTTCCTGCAGCGCTTTATTTTTTTTGCGGATTGTAAGCAAGGTTGTATAAAAGGAGTCCAATTCAACCGGGCCATCCCAATCGATAAAATCCTTTTCAAAAAACGCCAGGCGCTTCTTATTGGGCTTTTCCTGGCCTGAATAGATCAATGGTATTCCCGGCCAGGTGCAGGAGAATACGGCAACGGCGAGTGCAGCCACACCATATTTTTCATATTCTGTTCCGTGGTCAGAGTTTTCATCATGATTTGAGGTGAATAATAATTTCCTTGAACCGATTGGATAGCGGGTGTATGCCGTAAGTATGGTTATGATCTCTGCCAGCGTTTTTTCGCCTTTCATATAGGCATCTATCCCCCGCATGGCTTCCCACCCATAAGTGAGATCAAATGCCTCATGATAATCGAGTATTTCACATTCTGCAAGCCAGAAAAGCGGTTTCAATACATCACATCTTCCACGTGCTTCCACCCAAAAGTCAATTGGGACTGTCCTTGCCATATCACACCGGAATCCATCAATATCATATTCCGTGATCCAATGCTTCATTGCCTGGATCATGCCCTCCCGCATTTCGGGAACACTGTAATTAAGGTCAATCACGTCCACCCATCCATACAGCCCGGTGAAATTGCCGGCAGTATCCTTCCGGTACCAGGCGGGGTATTTAACTGTCCACTGATGATCATATCCGGTATGATTGGCGACCCAGTCAATGACCACCTTCATTCCATAATAATGTGCCGTTTTGATCAGTAAGCGAAAATCATCCGGTGTTCCATAATTGGGGTCGATATCTGTATAGGAACTTGCAGCGTAATAGCTTCCGTAAGTACCCTGTCTTTTTTCAAGGCTGATGGGTGTAATGGGCATGAGCCACAGAATATCAATTCCCATATGGTGAAGCCGGGGGATATGCTCAATGAAGGCCTTTAATGTGCCTTCCTTTGTATATTGCCTTACATTTACTTCGTATATATTAGTACCGTTGCCCCAGGATACTATTGGGTATGCGATGCTCATGATGGAATTTATACAAGGACTGTACCATCAGTGTCTTCGATGATTGGTTGGATTGTTGTGATCAGAGTTCTACATATTTTTTTGCTTCTTCCCTTACCCAGACAGATACTGAGGCATCGTTCACAAAGAATTTGCCCCAGCCATTTTTGTCAATCACTATTTTTTCCTGTCT
>JAJKIP010000129.1 GCA_021154405.1 Segetibacter sp.
ATTTCCGACAAAAAAAGAACCCACCATTCCGATCACTGGCGGAACGATGGGTATATTTGACCTTCACATGAGACTACTTAACGGGAGACTTCTTGAATTTTTCTACAATGGTCATTCCACCTTCACGGTCCATCTGCACAGTATACCAGTTCTTTTCATCTTCCAGCTTGATATTGTACTCTGTTATGCTTAAGTTTTCGTCATTGGTTGTCATTTCAATAACACCATAGATCTTCTTATCAGGGTAGTACTGTTTGATCTTGAATTGGATGGGGTAAGGAAGATTAGTTTCATTGTAGGAGCGGGTAAGATTTTGCAGCTGGTTATTCCTTTTATAAACTGCCCTGGTTCGCACTCCATTCTCTTTGAAGCTAACGATATTTGTTTCCTTTGATTCAAACCAGTTCACTTCTTCCGCGTTGGGAAAACTCGTTTTGAAAGTCTGCAATAATTTTTCGTCAATAGCTTTTTGTGTGAAGGCGAAAGATACCATTCCTAACATCAGGGAACTGAATATCATAAAAAACTTTTTCATGGTTATACTTTTTGATTTGGAATTGATTACTCCGTAAAGGTAATGACCATCCGGACTATTAGGGAAGCCGGTTTCTATATTAGGAGTAGTCCGGTTTCCCAATGGTGGGTACCGGTTTTTAAAAGGAAAGTAGTCCGGTATGAGATTATTGGAGAAACCCTTTATTTTTTGTAAATCGTCTTTGCCATCATATCAACTGCATTGGCAGCTTCTTTTTCATTCATCCAGGCAAAGCCCATACGTGTGGAATTTAAAGGAACAGAATTGTTATGAATCAACCCAGGAGAAAGGATCAGGTTCTCCGCCTTTAGTTTTTCAGCAAGTGGAGGAAGGGGAACGGACTTATCAAATTTTGCCCAGATGGCCAATCCGCCATCTGGAATTTTAAAGTCAATTACATCAGAAAGTTTTTGTTTCAGGAGACCGCATAAGGCATCGCGTCTGTGATGGTAGGTATGCAGGGCCTTCTTCATGTGACGATTGATACTTCCATCCTGGAACATTTCTGCGAGCGCCAGTTCCATAATAGGATCACCCTGCGTATCCATTAACTGACGAATCCGGCATAATTCAAGTATCAGATTTTGTGGGGCAATTATATATCCCGTGCGGATGAAGGGTGCAAGCGTTTTACTTAAAGTCCCTATATAAATGACCATTCCTCTTGTATCAGCACTTACCAAAGGTAGAATGGGACTGCTTTGATAATGAAAGTCATAATCGTAATCATCCTCGATAATGATAAAGCCATATTTTTCAGCCAATGAAAGCAGCCTGATCCTTCTGGCAGCAGTCAATGTTACAGTGGTGGGATAATGATGGTGAGGTGTTACATAGAGTGCCTTTATAGTCTTTCGTTTGCAGATCTTCTCCAATGCATCCACATCAATGCCCTGATCATCTACTTTTATGCGGACCAGGCTGGTCCCCGCATTCAGAAAAACATGATCAGCATAGTAATAATTTGGATCACCCACTGCTACATTGTCACCTTTGGAGAGAAGTATTTTAGATAACAGATATAATGCGAGCTGGCTGCCACGGGTGATCATAACATTATCTTCAGTGGTCTGTAGCCCGCGGCTTGTATTTAAATAGGATGATAATACCTGCCTGAATTTTTGTACACCGGCCATTTCCACATAAGACATGAACCTTGCACTGCTATTTCTGTTCAATACACTCTTATAGGCTCTACCCAATTCTTCAGTGGGAATTAATCTTACATCAGGACCATCATGAAAACCATTGATATGCCTGAATGTAAATACAGGACTTCTGAGCTTATCATTTACTTTCACATGATACCCCGTCTGTTTAGGAAAGGAATTTTGTTTTTCCTGTTTTCCTGGCAGGCGCTGGGGTATGATCTCCGGTAGCTCCTTACTGGTAAAGGTTCCCTGCGATGGGCGCATCTCAATCCATCCCTGTGCATCCAGCTCTTCATAAGCCCGCACAACCGTTTTGCGATGAACTGATAGTATTTCAGACATCTGGCGTGTACCAGGCAACTTAATGCCTGGGCCGATCCTGCCTCTTTTCATTTCCCGCATTACAGCATTTGCAATCTGCAGGTAGATAGGAGTGGATACATCAGTTTGCCAGGTTATGATTGTCTTCCATGGAAGCATAGCGGACTACCGATTAGGTTTTTTTGGAGGACTAAGATAGTCCAAAATGGCAAACGGTCCCAACAGTGCTATTGGGATTTGAAGGACTAATGGCTGTTAGCAACGCAGGTATTTTAATGTCTGAACATTTTTAATGATATTCATTAGTAAGTTTTTTTATCCTGGTGGCCTCTTAACTTTTCAATTAAGGGATTATTAATCGCCCAGACCTGTTAACTTTCCTAAATTGCGGCAATACATATGAAAAAAATAATTGCTCCCTCGCGGTGGTATCGTCTCATACCGATTGCTTTTATAACTTACAGTCTTGCTTACCTGGACAGGGCCAATTTTGGATTTGGAACGGCAGGTGGAATGGCAAAGGACCTTCAGATTGATGGCAGTACTTCCGCAATTCTTGCAGCTCTGTTTTTCCTGGGGTATTTCTTTTTTCAAATTCCGGGTGCCCAATATGCTGCCAATCGCAGTGCAAAGAAACTGATCTTCTGGTCGCTCATCCTTTGGGGCGCCTGTGCAGTAGCAACGGGTTTACTGCATAATGTTGCCGGTTTGATGGTTGTACGTTTTATGCTGGGTGTTGTGGAAAGTGCCGTAATGCCGGCCATGCTAATATTGCTCAGCAGGTGGTTTACCAAATCCGAGCGTTCAAGAGCCAATACATTCCTGATATTAGGAAATCCAGCTACCATTTTGTGGATGTCGATTCTCTCAGGTTACCTAATTAAATCGGTAGGATGGAGATGGATGTTTATCTGGGAAGGATTGCCGGCGATCATCTGGGCTTTCTTCTGGTGGAAAGTGGTGGATGATAAGCCTCAAACAGCTAATTGGCTTACAGATGAAGAGAAAAAAGACCTGGATGCCGAACTGAAAGCGGAACAGACAGGAATAAAACCTGTAAAGAATTACTGGGCCGCCTTTAAGACCAGGGTAGTTATTTTATTATGCTTTCAATATTTTTTATGGAGCATTGGTGTGTATGGGTTCGTCATGTGGTTGCCTACCATATTAAAAGCTGCCCCTGGCATAGGTATCGTGGAAACAGGGTGGCTTGCTGCAGTTCCGTATCTATTTGCAATAGCAGGTATGTTCACCGCTTCGTATTTTTCTGATAAAACACTGAAGCGAAAAGAATTTATCTGGCCATTCCTGCTCGTGGGTGCAATTGCCTTTTATGCATCTTTTCTGCTAGGCGTTCAGCATTTCTGGATTTCATTTGCCTTATTAGTAATAGCCGGGGCCGCAATGTATACACCTTATGGTCCTTTCTTTGCCATCATTCCTGAAAGGCTTCCTTCCAATGTAACAGCAGGGGCCATTGCACTGATCAACAGCATGGGTGCCCTGGGATCCTTCGCCGGAACCTATGTAGTAGGGTACCTGAATGATCGCACTGGTAATTTTGGAGCTTCCTATATATTTATGGCAGGCTCGCTTTTTCTTTCGGCGATCATCACTTACCTGGCACTGAAGGATAAGCAGAAACTCTAAGAACTATCCTAAATAGTAGTGTTCTTTTATGTAGGTAGAACACAACAAACAATATTCTTTGTCGATTATTTCAGGTTGCCATTATTCTGGCATAAGTTTGCTCATCAGCGAAAGGTGCGGCGCATTTCAGCGTCAAAGATTCAGCAGTTAGAAGACGGAACAAGAAAGAATATTATTGATTGCCTGCCAGCTTAAAGTAACCCTCCAAATACCTGGCAAAAGCATCAGATAATATTTACCATCATGATACTTCACTCCAAGGCTTTTATTTTCGACCTGAATGGTACCATGATAGATGATATGGGCTATCATATCCAGGCCTGGCATCAAATCCTCAATTATTTCGGAGCTAATCTTTCTTATGAAGAAGTGAAGGAACAGTGCTATGGCAAGAATGATGAATTACTTGAACGCATTTTCCCGGGTAAATTCTCATCGAAAGAAATGGTAAGCATCAGTATTGAAAAAGAACGCCGGTATCAGGCAGAGTATAGACCTCGTATGAAATTGATTAGCGGCCTTGCCCGTCTTTTGGAAGATACCCACTCCAATAATATTAAAATGGCCATTGGATCAGCAGCCATTCGGTTCAATATTGATTTTGTGCTGGATGGATTGAATATCCGCAATTATTTCAGCTCCATTGTAAGCGCAGATGACGTAACCAAAAGCAAGCCCAATCCCGAAACTTATCTGAAGTGTGCAGATGAACTACAGGTGCTCCCCAAAGATTGTATTGTATTTGAGGATTCACCCAAAGGTGTAGAGGCAGCCGCCAATGCAAACATGAAGGCCGTTGTCATAACCACTATGAGTAAGCAAAAGGAATTCCGTCAGTATGATAATATTCTCACCTTCATCAATAATTACAATAAGCTGGGAATAGAAAGTCGTATCTATTTATAGCTGGCCTCATTCCACCTTAACTCATTGCGCAATTGAGGTATTGTAGTTCCATTACCTATCAATACAAATTCAATTCCGGCCATATCAGCGAAGTCCTGTAGATGTTCTGATGTGAGATTTTGGCTATAACAGGTATGATGTGCGCCACCCGAGTAGATCCAGCCGGCACAACCTGTTTGCATATCCGGAAGTGGTTTCCATAATACCCTAGCCACTGGAAGTTTAGGAAGATCATTTTTTGGTTTCACTGCCTTTACTTCATTTACCAATAAACGGAAACGGTTGCCCATGTCAATAATCGATGCATTCAATGCATTGCCACCATCAACATTAAATACCAGTCTAACAGGATCTGCTTTCCCACCGATCCCTAATGGATGAATCTCACAGGAAGGTTTTGCATTGGCAATGCTTGGACATATCTCCAGCATATGAGAACCCAATACCAGCATATCCTTAGGATCAAAATGGTAAGTATAATCTTCCATAAAGGAATTACCACCGGGTAATCCGTTTGCCATAACTTTCATTGCACGTACAAGCGCTGCCGTTTTCCAGTCGCCTTCAGCTCCAAATCCGTATCCATCCGCCATTAAACGTTGAGAAGGAATTCCGGGTAATTGCAAAAGACCATGCAGATCTTCAAATGTATCAGTATAGCCTTTATAATTACCGGCCTTTAAAAATTTACGAATGCCCAATTCAATTTTTGCTGCATCGCGGAGCGACTGGTGCTTTGCACCACCTGGTTTGAGAGCAGCAACTACTTTATATTCTTTTAAATAAGTTTCAACCAGTCCATCGATCTCTCTTTCTTTAACAGCATTTACCACTGCTACCACATCGCCCAATCCATGAGTATTTACAGAAAAACCAAATTTCAATTCAGCTTCCACCTTATCACCTTCTGTTACTGCAACCTGCCGCATATTATCTCCAAAGCGAACGAATTTTGCACCCTGCCAGTCATTCCATCCTGCAGCAGCGCGGCACCAGGTATTAATTCTTTCCCGTACATTCTTATCTTCCCAATGACCAACTACTACTTTACGGTTAATCCGCATACGGGTCATGATAAAACCAATTTCCCTATCGCCGTGAGCTGACTGATTCAGGTTCATGAAATCCATATCAATTTCCTTCCACGGAATATCACGATTGAATTGGGTATGCAAATGGAGTATTGGCTTTTGAAGAATATTCAGTCCGCGTATCCACATTTTGGCAGGAGAGAAAGTATGCATCCAGGCAATGATCCCAATACAATTTGTTTTTGCATTGGCTTCCTGGCAGATGCCATGTATTTCTTCAGGTGTTTTAACAGTGGGTTTGAAAACAATCTTAACTGGTATCTGTGGTGAAGCATCCAGCGCTCTGGCAATCGTTTGGGAATGGACAGCAACCTGTTTCAATGTTTCTTCGCCGTATAAATGCTGGCTTCCGGTTACAAACCAGACCTCGAATGTCTTCAGATTAGGCAGACTCATGTTGGAAAATTTGGGTGTTGGTATTTTGTATTATTAGTATAATCAGTTGTGTTCGGATAAACGCATAAGAGTAATCATCAGGCCTGGCCATAGTAGCTGTCTGGTCCATGCTTTCTTTCAAAATGTTTTTTGATGAGAGCATCTTTTAGCCGTGGGGCATTGGGATTTATCTGTTCTGTAAGGAAAGCCATCCTGGCAATCTCTTCCAGCACACCTGCATTATATACAGCCTTATGGCTTGTTTTTCCCCAGGTAAAAGGTGCGTGGTTGCCAACAAGGATCATTTCAGTTTCTTCGTATGATAATTTTTTATCCTTGAAATAATTGATGATCTGGAATCCGGTTTCATATTCATAATTACCCTTGATCATTTCATCACTCATGGGTGGAGCACAGGGAATATCCACTGTGGTATGATCTGCATGGGTAGTTCCAAAAACTGGGATGGCACGTTGGGCCTGTGCCCAGGCCGTTGCATAGGTTGAATGGGTATGAACAACGCTGAAGATAGACGGCCAGTGTTTATATAATACAGCATGAGTAAGCGTATCGGAAGAAGGACGCAATTTTCCTTTTACCGTTTTACCTTCAAAGTCAACGATCACCATTTTGGCAGGTGACAATTTTTCGTAGGGAACTCCACTTGGCTTAATGGCAAATACACCTGCTTTGCGGTCTGCTACGCTAACATTTCCAAATGTGAAAACGACCAGGTTGAGTTCGGTCAATTGCATATTTGCCTCATAGGCTTCTTCCTGGATATCAAGATGCTTGCTCATTCAATAATATTGATTCTTCTTTTTCGGTTTGGAATTCCAGGTATTGACCTGTGCGTTTGTAATGTTCAAATCGTTTATTGTAAATAACCGCTTTCTGTTTGTCAGGGAAATATTCAAGATCAAATCCCTGTCCCATTGATTGCATGGCTTCTTCAACAGTAGGATATAAACCAGCTGCAGTTGCTGCAAACATGGCTGCTCCAGCTGCACAGGTTTGTTCTGACCGATGAATACGAATGGGCATATTCATTACATCCGCCATCATTTGCATAATGAAGGGTGATTTTCTTGCCACACCGCCTAACCCGATCAATCCTTTTACGGGAACTCCTTCATCTATGAATCGTTCAACTATTGCTCTCGCTCCAAAACAGGTTGATTCCACAATGGCTCGGAATAATAGGGGGGCATCTGTTGCAAGGTCCAGCCCAATAAGTGATCCTTTTAATAATTGATTGGCATCAGGAGTACGGCGACCATTGAACCAGTCAATGGCCATTTCATCCTGCTCATCTACTTCCAGTTTCTCTGCCTGGCGGGTGAGTTCGGAGATGATCTTATCAATACTTTCTTCTATTATTTTTTTATCTGTGCCTGTCGGCAATACATATTTTAAAGGCCAGGCCAGTATATTCCTAAACCACGCATAGGCATCTCCAAACGCTGATTGACCTGCTTCCAATCCCATCATTCCGGGGATAATGGATCCGGGTACCTGTCCGCAAATTCCCTTTACCAGTTTTCCTTTGATTTCAACAGTGGGGGCTACCAGCATATCACAGGTAGAGGTGCCCATTACCTTACTGAGATGATAGGGATCAATTTGCCCGCCAACAGCACCCATATGTGCGTCAAAAGCTCCAACGCCAACAATGACATCGGTAGAAAGGTCAAGTTTTTGTGCCCATTCACTGCTCAGATTGCCAGCTGATTTATCTGAAGTATAAGTTTGTTCAAAAAGACGGGAAGTAATTCCTTTCAGCAATGGATCCAGTGAGGAGAAGAAATTTTCCGGAGGTAATCCGCCGAATTCTTCAGCCCACAATGCTTTGTGCCCGGCTGCGCATCTACTTCTTTTCATGGCAGAAGCCTGCTTTCCTCCAGTGAGGAGGAAAGGGATCCAGTCGCAATGTTCAACCCAGGAATAGAGCGCTTTCCTCACAGAAGTATCAACTCTCAGTACATGGAGCAGCTTGGCCCAGAACCATTCTGAAGAATATATGCCTCCCACAAACTGGAGGTAATTGGTTTCAAATTTCTGTGCATGATCATTGATCTCCGCCGCTTCCTTAACACCAGTATGATCTTTCCATAGAACAAACATGGCATTTGGATTTTCTTCAAAACCTTTCACCATGGCGAGTGGAGTTCCGGATTCATCCACGGCTACGGGAGTTGATCCAGTGGTGTCTATCGCAATAGCTTTTACGTTGGCAGCCACAGTACTCCCAGCTTTGGAAAGACAATCCTTTATGGTGCTTTCCAGTCCCTCTACATAATCCAATGGATGTTGCCTGAACTGGTTTTTGGAGGCATTGCAATATAAACCGTTTTTCCAACGGGGGTAATAGAAAACGGAAGCAGCAATTTCTTTACCATTGGATGCATCAACAATGATGGAACGCACTGAATCTGTTCCGTAATCCACACCAATCACATAGGAGTTCTTTGCCATGACAAGCTAAGCTGTTAAAATTTAGTGTCAAAGTAACACTTAAAATGTGAACTGTAAAATTTTAATATGAAATGTAAAACAACGGCCAGTTTACATAGCCGTGGTCAACATTTTATATATGGTAAAACCAGCGGGTTTTATTTCAGGTTACCAGGGTTGGGAATGAAATTCAAAAATGAGTTGAGCGCCGCATTATACTTTCTCTTGTCCAGCTTATAGTAAAAAGCGCCTTTCTTGGACCTTGCTTTTTCTTTCTCCTTCTGCTTGACCAGCAGGTTGGTGGAGATCAGCTTGCGGCTGAAATTTCTTTTATCCAGTTCGATATTATATACACCCTCGTAAAGGCTGTGGAGCTGTGGAATAGTGAATTTGTCAGGAAGCAATTCAAACAGAATAGGGTGGAAGGCGGCTTTATATTTTAGTTTTTCTCTTGCCATTTCCACCATGAGGCCATGGTCAAATACAAGTTTGGGGATCTTGTTAAGGGAAAACCATTCAGCATGATAATCATCACTCAGCTGTTTCTCATAAAGATGAATATCTATCAGAGTAAAATAAGCGACGGAAATGGTACGTTCTGCAGGGTCCCTGTCTGGGTTACCAAAAGCATATAATTGTTCAAGATAAACGCCATCAAGACCTGTAAGCTGTTTCAGGATTCGGGAGGCTGCTTCTTCAAAACTTTCTTCCGGTTGCACAAATCCACCCATTAAGCTCCAGCTTCCTTTTTGGGGTTCAAATCCTCTTTGAATCAATAAGATCTTGATATCCTCTCCATCAAATCCGAATATGATGCAATCCACGGCAGCGAGTACCCGTGTTTGTTTGGAATAATGTCTCATACAACAGGCAGCGTTTAAGTTTACTATTGTAAATATAAGTGTTAACGTCTTAATTTTTCCAATTCATCAGCCTGTGTGTATTGGGAAATATGCGAAGTCTCGCCATCTCGATGGCTCTCGGGACCACCTGGCTATTTCCCTTTTTCATGATCCTTTTTACTCAGATAATCCGAGGGGGTCATACCAAACTGTTTCAGGAAATTCCTTCCAAAATTGGTTTGGGAGGCATAACCCACCATATTGGCGACCTCATATATTTTATAGTTCCCTTCCACCAGTAATTCTGCCGCTTTTTTAAGTCGGGTAATATTGATTATTTCATTGGGCGAAAGATCAGACAGGGATTTTATTTTGCGATAGAGCGTGGGCTTGCTCATATTCATGAAGCGGGCAAGTTTCTCCACGTCCAGTTCTGTATCCCCTAGATTTTTTAAAATCGTTTCGTTTATTTTTTCCAGGAATAATTCATCTGCCCTGGAATAAGCCATGCTTTTTATGTGTACCAAGGGCGAACTGGCGAAATATTCCTTGATCTTATTCCTGTTTGTGAGGAGGTTTGCAATCTGCACCTGGAGGTATTCCGGAGAAAATGGTTTTTCTATATAAGCGTCTGCGCCAAGCTCCAGGCCTTCGATCTTTGACTGTAGTGTATTCCTGGCTGTTAGAAGAATAACGGGGATATGACTGAATTCAAAATTGCTCTTGATAAGGCCGCAGAGTTCAAAACCGTCAATAATCGGCATCATAACATCAGAGATCACAAGGTGAACGGCATTTTCCTTCAATAGGTCAAGGGCCTGTTGTCCATCCACAGCTTTGAGAATGGTATATTTCTCATTTAATTCATGCTCGAGAAATTCCAGGATCTCTTCGTTATCGTCTACTAATAATAATAGCGGATTCATCAGTTATGATTAATTTCCTTCCAGTACCACGGGGAAGGTTAGGGAAAACACGTTCATATTATTTGCTGTCTCTTCCAGCACCAGCTTCCCGTTCTGCAATTCCGTCAATGAGCGGGAGAGGGCCAGTCCTATTCCAGTACCTTTTTGTTTTTCGGTAGCCTTTAATCGAAAGAAGGGTTCAAATATCTTTTCTTTCATGTCTGGCGGTATAATATAACCGTCATTTTTTATTTGCAACGTAAAAAAGGTGTCAGATTGATTTACCGGCAAAAACACTACTTCTACTTTCTTTTCCGCATATTTTACTGCATTGCTGAAAAGATTAGTCAGTATTTTGTTGAATGCCTCGATATCTATGTTGGCGCAAATTTGGTCTGTTACCGGTGCCATGGTAAGGCTGATATCCTTCTGTTCCGCCAGTGGTTTAAAGCTGAGGAACACCTCTTCTGTCAATTCAGTGATATTCGTTTTGACGAAATTCAGGCTAAAACCTTTTATTTCTGTTTGCCGAAAGTCGAGCAATTGATTGGTCAATGCAATAAGCCTGCTCGTATTTTTCTCCATGATCCGGAGGCTCTCATTGATGCCTGGACTGTCACCGGCTTTCTTTATGATCTTTTCCAGCGGCGCCTTGATAAGTGTCAGTGGTGTTTTGATCTCGTGTGCCACATTGGTAAAGAATTGCATTTTGGCTTCATACAACTCTTTTTCCTTTGCAGTTTCCAGTTGCTCAATCTTCCTCTTATTTTTTTCACGGGTGCGGATATGATAGTTACGGACCAGTAGAAATATGATGATCAGAGCTACTGCTATATAGGATAACCAGGCCAGGTTACTGCCCCACCAGGGCGGTAGTATTTCAATATGGAGAATGGATTCAGGCCCCTGCCAGTTTCCATTGGCGGAAGCGGCTTTTACCTTGAATGTATAGGATCCTGCCTTTAGCTCTGTGAAATAAACCTTACGGTTGGTTTTTAAATAGGTCCAGTCCTTGTCCAGGCCGTCCATCAGGTAAGCATATTCAGACATTTCAGGGGCTGTATAGGTCAGGGAAGCAAAGTCAATGCTGAAGGTGGACTGGTTATGGGTAAGACTGATCCTGTCAGTATAGGTAATTGATTTTGTTATGGGAGAGCCATTCCTGTTAATGAGAAGGTCTTTGTTATTGACCTGGAATCCTGTAATGTAAACTACAGGTGTGAAATTAGAGGGTACCAATTGAGCCGGATTAAAACTGACCATTCCTTTAACACTTCCAAAATACATTTTACCTGTTGAATCTTTAAAGGCAGAACTGAAATTGAATTGGTCATTCAGCAACCCGTTTGCCTTGGTATATACAACTGATTTTTCCGTTTTTGGGTTGAAGGCAACCAGTCCTCCTGAAGTGCTGATCCAGATCTGTTTATTATTATCCTCCAGCAGGCTTAATATAAAATTGGTGGGTAATCCTGTTTGAGTACCATATCGGGTAAAGCTGCTATCCTTCTTATTAAGTCTGCATAAACCTCCTTCAGTAGCAAACCAGAGATTTTTATCACTATCCTGGAATAAACTATTTACCCGTTCACTCGCCAGGGAATTCTTTGTGTGAGCATTATACCGGAAATTGCCAGACTGTTTTGTGTTTGGATTGTAATAATAGACACCATTTCCATAAGTCCCTGCCCAGATGGTTCCGTTCTCATCCTGCAAAATGGAAGAATACCAGATGAAAATGGGCAGGCCCTCAACAGGAATAAAATTGTCTTTTGATCTGTTATAACGATAAGCTCCGATAGTGGTACCAATGATTATTTCCCCGGAAGGTGATTTATAAATGCAATAGATAAAATTGCTGCGCAGGGAATTGGGACCGGTGTTCTTTGAATAATGCCTGATAACCTTGCTGGTTCGTATGTCCATTACATCCAGCCCATGTTCGAAAGTACCTATCCATAATTCATTTCCGACTGGCAAAATACCATGGATATTGGAGTAGGAAATTCCGTCCCTGTTGCCTGTTGGCAGATAGCTAATGAATTTACCAGAAGCATCCAGCTTATTGAGCCCTGCATCTTCTGTACCGATCCAAAGATTGCCATATTGGTCCTGGTGAATTTCACGTACTACATTTCCGCTAAGTGAATTCCTGTTCTTATCAGGAAAATAACGGGTAAACGTTAGCGGATGGTTGGGATAATAGCTAACTCCGCCAAAATAAGTGCCAGCCCAGATACCTCCTTCCCTGTCCTTGCAAAAAGTATATACCGCATTATCAGATATGGAATAGGGATTATTATATTCCTTTCTCAGATTAGTATATTCACCTGTAGCCAGATTGTAAATAAATATTCCGGATTCAGTAGCGATCCAAAGTTCCGAAGGACCAGTTTGAACAAAATTGCGGGCAAAGATCTCGGTCCTGTCAGTATTGTAAGTAAGAATATCCTTATAGTCAAGTGTCTTACTGTCAAATAGCTTCACTCCCTGGTTGGATGTGCCCACAACTATTCTACCTTCTGAAATACTATAAAGTTTTTCAATCCAGTTGGAAACAGGTTTTGGTGAACGTGCAAACAGATTAAAGCTATTGAAGGATTCTGTTGCGGGGTCATATTTCTTCAACAATCCGCCAGAGGTAGACACCCAGACAGATCCATCGGGCAACGTACAAAGGGAGGTAGCTTCAAAATACTGCTTGATCGGAAAATGCCGAAAGGATTTTGATTTGATATTATACCTGAACAAATTAAAATTTGTAATAAACCACAGATTGTCGTTTGCATCCATTTTAATATCCATCACCTGTGCGGTGATGGCAGCAGGAAGTAAACTAAAGCTTTCCAGGGTGGCATCATACCGGTAAAGTCCCTGCTCTGTTCCTACCCAAAGAATATCATAGGGATCGAGATACAGTGTATGAATGAAATTGCTACCAATGCTACTGGTATCATCCGGATCGTTTCGGAATATTTTGAAGGTAACACCGTCAAAGCGGTCAAGGCCATCCTTTGTACCAAACCACAGGAATCCTTTCTTATCCTGCACACAGGAGATCACTGCATTATTTGACAATCCATTCTCCACCTGATAGTGGCGGAAATAATAGGATTGACAATGGACCCCCGAAAGGAAAACCAGTGAAATGGCAAGGAAGACTATGTATTTCAATGAAAAGGGAATTAAGTTATAAATATAGAGAAATAGCCTCTTTCTCTGCCATGATACAAATCAGCGAAACATTGATACGATTTGGACATAAGAGTAAAAATAATTTTCTCAATTTCATTCAGGAATAACGAACTGATTGCTAATACTTCAACAATGAGTATGACTTGCCTCTGTCTTCCTCTTCTTTATCGCTCAATTCCCAGGTCTCAACTGAATCAATCCAGAAATTTTATTCACTGTACCAATCACTATCGCAGCCATCTGCCCGTTAATTTTTTTTTGGACCAGCAATATAAATGTACGAATGACAATTATAGCTTACCAACCTTTCAATCAATAAATCTTTTCTAAAAACAAATACTGCTGTATGAGAAACAAAACAAATCGAGTGTTGCGGAAAAAAATTCTGCTAATGCTTCTCTTGTCCGGCTTTGTGTCCATCGCTATGGCACAGACACTGGTCAGGGGTATCATTACCAATAAAGATGGGAAGCCATTACCTGGCGTAACGGTGACCATTAAAGGAAGTACTGCCGCCACCACTACTGGTGATGATGGCCGATTCACTATTACTGCCTCTCCAAAAGATGTGCTGGTATTTACTTCCGCCAGCTTTAATAGTGGAGAAGTTAAGGTTGGGAACTCTACGAATATTTCCTTCACGTTAAATGAAAAAATCAATGTGCTGGATGATGTGGTGGTAGTGGGTTATGGTACCCAGCGGAGGGGAGATCTTACCGGATCAATTGTTGGAGTAAATATCAACGAAACAAAAAAATATTCCACCTCCGATATTACACAGTTACTGCAAGGCCGTGTAGCAGGTGTGGCTATCAACAGCGATGGCCAACCTGGTGCAGCACCGGTAGTAAGGATCAGGGGATTTAGCACACTTGGTTCACCGCAGCCTTTCTATGTGGTGGATGGGGTACCTGTAGGAAATTCTATTCGCGACTTCAGCCCAAATGATATAGAATCCATGCAGGTACTGAAAGATGCAGCGGCAGCTGCTATCTATGGTGCGGAAGCTGCCAACGGCGTGGTCATCATCACTACCAGGCAGGGAAAGAAGAATACACAAATGAGAGTGGACTACAACGGCTATTATGGATGGGATAAGGTTTGGCAACATACGGATGTTACCGACAGGGCTCAATACCAGATGCTGATCAATGAATCCCGCGTAAATGGTGGCCAGCCACTTTTTCCTGCTAATGATCCTGCGAATGCAGGTTATATTAACAACATCAATACTGACTGGCAGAAAGAAGGGCTCAAAACGGGAACAAGACAAAACCATAATGTAAGCCTGTCCGGCGGCGGACAGAGTAGCACGTATAATATCTCCCTGGATTATTTCGATAATGCGGGCACTTATGTAGGAAACGGCCCCAGTTATAACCGATATACTGCAAGGGTGAACACCTCAGCTGAGAAAGGAATATTGAAAGTAGGTGAGTCAATGTCCTATACCCACTCTCACGAAAATTCGCTCACATTCCGTGATGATATCTTATTGGGTGGAATTCCTCCTTTGATCAATACACTCGTGAGGGCCATTCCTACCATGAAAGTTTATGATCCAGCTAATGAAGGCGGATTCGGCGGTTCCAATTCGGAATTTCACGGAGAAAACTCATTAAATGGAATTGGAGTAAACTCGATGTTCCGAAACTATGTGGATGTAGACAGAATATTCTCTAATATTTATGGGGAGCTTCAGTTATTAAAGAAAGGCGGTAATAATTTAAAATATAAGGCCAGTGTCAGTTATGATCGTACGGTAACAAGGGATTATTCATGGGTGCCCACTTTCTTCATGGGAAAATTCTTCAGCAACACAATTGCCCGCCTGAATGATAATTCAAGAAATTTCTCTAATGCTGCTATTGAGAATACATTTACTTACGAAAGGAATTTTGGAAAGCATTCACTTACAGCATTGGCAGGGCATTCTTACCGGAATAATAAGGCCGTTTTCCGGGAAAGCAGCGCACAGGGATTTACACGGCCGTATTATCCAGTTATCAGTAACGGCACCAGCAGTGCCGCAAAAGGGACCGAGTTTGTCAATAACATCACTTCTTTATTTGGACGTGTTAATTATAGCTATGACGACAGATATCTGGTTGCTGCCTCCATACGCAGGGATGGTTCTTCCCGGTTTTCTCCGAGCAATAAATACGGAAACTTCCCGGCAGCATCAGTGGGCTGGAAAGTAAACAATGAGAAATTCTGGAATGTTCCCGCCACAATAATTTCCTCTCTTAAAGTGAGGGCAAGCTATGGGAAGCTGGGTAACCAGAATATCGGAGATTATGGTTACCAGGCCATCATCAATTCGGGGGTTGTATATACATTCGACGGCACCAGGATCACCGGCGGCTTGCAAACCAGCGTTGTATCTGAAACATTGAAATGGGAAGAAAAAGCAACCACCAATGTTGGTTTTGATGCCATACTTCTGAATAATCACCTTGATTTCTCTGCAGAATATTATAATGCAAAAAGCTCTGATGTATTGGTGAATGTTCCCATCCCCGCATCAGTTGGTTCCAATAACCTGGCGCCTGTTGTTAATGCGGCAACTTTCACCAATAAAGGAATAGAGATCGCACTTACCTATCACAAGAACAAGGGTGACTTTACTTTCGATGCTGGGGCCAATTTGTCTACCGTTAAGAACGAAGTGTTGAGCCTGGGTCTCAATAATACGGAACCTCTTGCAGGCGCTGGTGCCAGAACAAAAATCGGACAATCAATAGGTGAGCATTATGGATTTGTTTACGAAGGTATTTACCAGTCCCAGGCAGAGATAGCTGCTCACGCAGTTCACACCTTTGCTCCCAATCTTAAACCCGGTGATGTAAAATATAAAGACATAAGTGGACCGCAGGGTAAACCTGATGGATTTGTAGATGAAACTTATGACCGGGTTTACCTGGGAAGTGGTATTCCCAAATACAATTATGGATTTAATTTCAGTGCAGCCTATAAACAATTTGATTTTACACTATTTGCTTCGGGCAGCGCCAAATTTCTCATCAATAGCCGGTTTTACAGAGACCTGATGCATTCAGGAGGTGCCTCCAACTATAGTACTGATATGCTTGATCGTTGGACTCCGGACAATACAAATACGGATATTCCTCGTTTGAATTCTGCGGATGTAAACAATTTCCGTGACTCAGACAGGCCAGGCTGGTTGCAGGATGGCAGTTATTTGCGCATTAACACGATTTCTTTTGGTTATGTACTGCGAAACAACCTGATAAAAGGATTGACCAGGGCAAGATTTTATGCTACCGTTCAGAACCTATACTCATTCCAGGGGTATAAGGGGTATAATCCAGATTTCACAGCCGGCGTGTTGAATCCGGGATTTGATTTTGGCTCTTATCCTAAACCAAGAACATTCCTGTTGGGAGCCCAATTATCATTTTAATTGCTAAATGAAAATAATTACAGATATGAAAAAATTACTTAACCTTCTTCTGCTGTTGGTGGTATTATTTGGTTGCGATAAGAAACTTGACCAGGTAAACCCCAACGCGTTGACAACTGCAGGCTACTGGAAAACGAAAGACCAGGCCTTTGCCGGGGCAACAGCTATCTATAATGCCCTGATCCTTGATGGGACTTACATGAGATCTTTTCCCGGACTTACTGATAGTCGCGGTGATGATTTTACCGGTGACAGTCCCTGGCTGGATCTTGAATTAACAGGAAAATTCATTATTCCGGCTACCTCTGATCCTGTATTCTGGATATGGAGAGATTTTTATCTGGTGATCAACCGGGCTAATCAGGTATTAGCCAACGTCAGCAAGTACGAAGCTGGGATCCTGACCGCCGATGAAAAGAATCGCATATTAGGACAGGCCTATTTCCTTCGTGGATTGGCTTACTGGAACCTTGCCACTACTTTTAAAGCAGTTCCAGTTATCACTGAACCGCCAGTTGATCAGAGTGATTATTATGCTCCTACTGCTACAGAAGACGTATTGTGGAATCAGATATATGCTGACTTAACCCAGGCGGAATCCATGCTACCCATCAGTTATGCCTCTGTAACAGGTCCTGATGCAGGTCAAAAAGGCAGAGCTACAAAAGGAGCTGCTGCTGGCCTTTTGGGGAAAGCCTATCTCTATAGAAAAGATTATGCGAAGGCAGGAACACAATTTGAAAAATTCTTTACCGGTGGACCTCTTGCAGGTGTTTATTCCCTGATGCCAAACTACCGCGATAATTTCAAAGATGTTGGCGAGAACAATGCTGAATCACTTTTTGAAGTTCAGTTTACAGAAGGTTCAGGTACTGATTTTAACTGGACTGGTGAACCAAGCACTTCCTGGAAACAGGTAACAGCCATTTCTGTAACGTATGGGATGGAAGGAAAGGGGTTTTCCGACTATTTGCCAACAAGCTGGATCTACACCGAGTTCAAGCAGGAGAAAACAACAGGCGGAAAAAGTGATCCGCGTCTTTTGGCCACTATAGCCTCCTACGAACCTGCTGATAATTCCATCCTGGCATATGGGGCTGCATGGGCCAACCCTCAAAATAAGATCTATCCCAGAAAATATACCAATGATGGGTTGGGCAGGGCATTTGAAACGCCTGAATCAGGTATCAACTACCGCGTTCTCCGTTATGCAGATATTCTTTTGATGTATGCCGAAGTGCTGAATGAAACCAATCGTACTGCACAGGCTTATTCCTATATACAGCAGGTAAGAACAAGAGCTCAGTTGCCTGATTTGGCCACTACCAAACCTGGTATGACACAGGCAAAGATGCGTGACCAGCTTGCACATGAAAGAGCGCTTGAGTTTTCAATTGAAGGTCAGCGTATCAATGACCTGATCCGCTGGGGCTGGTTTAACGATCCAGCCAAACTGGCTTTATTGAAAACCCATGACACGGATTTTAATAATTATGTAGCAGGTAACGAATATTTACCCATACCGCTCCGTGAACTGGATGTAAATAAGAATCTGATGCCGAACTCAGCCAATTAATATCCAATAATGAAGGATTCCTGTTCATTCCGTTTGCACTGAACAGGAATCTTTTCCATATCGGGGACCTGACTTATTGTTATAATGGCCTGAAGTAAACATAATGCGTTTATTGGGACTTGTAATTTTTCTCCTTCTTCAGGATTGATGGGGTATCGAGGGATTGTTAATAAGATAACCCCGATCAATTACAAGGGGGTTAAAAAAGACCGCTAATTTGATGACTGAAAAGAGTCAAAACATGCTAAAAAAAAGGATTAATGAAATAAATATTAATGAATAGTTTTAGGAAAATAAATAAGTGTATGAAATACAAATATTTCCTTAGTGGATTATTCATTTTCCTGTTCAGTGGTTTATCTGGCTTCTCGCAGTCCAAAGTGACCTTGCATGCAGATGAAGGCAAGACTACCATAAATAAGAATATCTATGGTCATTTTGCAGAACACCTGGGGCATTGCATTTATGATGGCTTTTATGTGGGGGAGAATAGCACCATACCTAATAGTAATGGGGTCAGGACGGATATAATTGAGGCACTTAAAAAACTAAAGGTGGCCAATCTGCGGTGGCCAGGAGGATGCTTTGCAGATACTTATCAATGGAAGGATGGGATAGGACCCAAGAATAAGAGACCAAGCATGATCAACCGCTGGTGGGGTGGCGTAACAGAAGATAATAGTTTCGGTACCCATGATTTCCTGGATATGTGTGAGAAGATTGGCGCACAACCTTACCTGGCAGCTAACGTAGGAAGTGGAACCGTGCAGAACCTGATTGATTGGGTTCAATATGTTAACTACCCAAGTCAGAGCAGTCCCATGTCAAAACTCCGTACCGCAAACGGAAGAGAGAAACCCTGGAATGTCAGGATTTGGGGGGTAGGAAATGAAGCCTGGGGTTGTGGTGGAAATATGAAGCCGGAATATTACGCCAATATTTATAAGCAGTACGCCACTTTTATGACAGACTGGAACAATAAGGATAGCATGTGGCGTGTGGCATCCGGAGCCAATAGTTCTGACTATAACTGGACGGAAGTTTTGATGCGTGATATCCCTTTGAATATGCTGGAAGGGGTAGCCCTCCACCATTATTCAGTAACAGACTGGAATGCAAAAGGCCCAAGCATTGATTTTGATGAAAACCAGTACTTCAATACGCTAAGTGTTGCACTCAAAATGGAAGAATTGGTGACCCGCCATTCTACCATTATGGACAAATATGACCCAAATAAGAAAGTAGCGCTAGTAGTAGATGAATGGGGTGGATGGTATAATGTTGAAGCCGGTACCAATCCCGGATTCCTGTATCAGCAAAACACCATGAGGGACGCAATGATCGCAGGTGTAACCCTTAATATTTTTAATAATCATTGTGAACGGGTAAGGATGGCTAACCTGGCCCAAACGGTAAATGTATTACAGGCTGTTATATTGACTGACAAAGAGAAAATGATCCTGACGCCCACGTATCATGTAATGGAAATGTACAATGTGCACCAGGATGCAACCATGCTTCCTGTAGCCGTAAAATCATCTGATTATGTTATGGGTAATCGCAAATTACCAGCAGTGTCTGCTTCTGCATCCAGGGATAAACAGGGATTGACCCATATTTCCCTTGTCAATATCGATGCGTCAAAAACACAGACAATAGAAATTGATTTGCAAGGTGCCAGTTATAATGGCGCTATAACAGGCCGGATATTAACCTCCGCCAAAATGCAAGACCATAATACATTCGAAAAGCCCGAGACAATTAAACCGGCAGTTTTCAAAAATTTTAAGAAAACCAGCAACCTGCTAAGTGTAACACTGCCGCCTTTTTCTGTTGTGGTGCTTGAAATGAAATAAATGTGATGTTTAAACGGCATACCATATGAACCGAATCAGTGAAAGTTTGCTTGTTGTGGTAATGATAACCGGAATTTTTTTTTCAGGTTGTAAGAAGAATCCTGATTCGGCGGACCCAGACCCGGGCACTAATCCGGGGACAGGTGGAGGTACAGCAAAATTTGATATCAACTCTATTAATGACACCTATGCATCCCTGGCGCCTCCTGCCAACTATCAGCAGTGGGGTCCTTATAATGTGCATGACCCTTCCATAATCAAAAGCGGAGAATGGTTCTATTCATTCAGTACCGATGTAGCTTACGGAAATACGGTGAGAGCCGGATTGCAGATCCGAAAATCCAAAGACCTGGTAGAATGGTTTTTTGTAGGATGGGTCTTTGACAATTTACCTCAACAGGGCGCTCAATTCATTAGTTCCAATGGTGGCACACCTTTTCAATCATTATGGGCACCCTATATAATGAAAGCAGGCACAGAGTTCAGATTATATTATTCACTTTCTTCAGCTGTTCCCCGGTTGAGTGTGATTGGACTGGCTACCTCAGCTAATCCGGAAGGTCCGTGGACTGAGAAGGGAATTGTGGTAACATCACGCAACGATGCCTCTACTCAAACCAATGCTATTGATCCAACGGTGGTAGTAACACCCGGCGGTGATCACTGGTTGTATTATGGTTCAGCCTGGGATGGCATTTATGTGCTCAGGCTGAATCCAGCTACGGGACTTGCATTGTCTGGAGGAGATAAAGGAACAAGAATTGCCCAGCGCGGATTTACAGGTACCAGTATCAATGGAAATATTGAAGGAGCGGAGATCATCTATAACCAGGCGCTCAACAAATACTATTTGTTCATTGCCTATGACTGGCTGGAAACAAAATATAATGTGCGTGTAGGGCGCAGTGATAATCCACAAGGTCCCTTCCAGGATTTTAATGGCAACAATATTAATATGGCACAGGATCATGGTCCCATGATCCTGGCACCATATAAATTCACTGGGCACGGTGGATGGCAGGGAGTAGCCCACTGTTCCGTATTCCAGGACAATGGCCGTTATTATATGGCACACCAGGGCAGGCCCGGCGTCGATAAATTTTACATGGATATGCATGTGCGGAAAATATTCTGGACGAATGATGGCTGGCCCGTCGTATCGCCGGAAAGATATGCCTGGGAAAAAGATTCGCTCATATCACAGAATGATATTGCAGGAGATTGGGAACAGATCATCCTTGGTTATAATGTGGTTCCTGGTTATGCCAATGAGCAGACCTCTCCGGATTTCCAGAACTCCGTTCCACTTACCATTAATGCCAATGGAAATATAAATGGAAGTGCTGCCAATAGCTGGACCTATGCCGCTCCATGGCTTACATTAAACTGGTCAAACGGGTTTACTGATAAAGTATATGTTCAGCTGGGAAGGGACTGGGAAAATAAAAAGACAACCATAATATTTTCCGGATTGAACAATCAGGGTACAGCCATCTGGGGAAAAAAGAAATAATGCAACAACCAAACCATACCAAGTGATACACAAGACCGTCGGTTTCAAACAAATTACAGTCAAAAAGAATGCAGTGAAAAACATGAAATATTATTCTGTACTCCTGTTTTTTTGCCTGCTGCTTATTCAATCGGGGATAAAAGCACAGGAGAATCAAAAATTAATAGTGAAGGCTAATCAGGTGAAAGGTGCTGTTCAATCCACCATGTGGGGTGTGTTCTTTGAAGATATTAACCTGGGTGCTGATGGGGGCATTTATGCGGAGCTGATCAAGAATCGCTCGTTTGAATTTTTTCGTCCAATGATGGGATGGAGAGTTTTGGGCAAGCCCGCTACTGAAGGAGATTTCCTGGTAATTAACCGCAAGGAAACCAATTCAGGTAACCCGCGGTTTCTGCGTGTTACGCTTCGTAATAATGAAAAAGGATCAGTTGGGCTGAATAATGAAGGATTCAGAAGCATGGGGATTAAAAAAGATCTTCGATATGATTTCTCGGTCATGTATCGTCACCAGGGAAGTCCGGTCAAATTGCACCTGGAATTGATTAATGGCAAAAATGAAATTATCGGAAGCAATATAGTAACGCTACCTGCAACCAATGGTGAGGAATGGAAAACACAGGCTTCGGGTTTTACTGCTACTGCTACTGAACCCAAAGCCAGTTTTAATATCTGGATGGAAGGTGACGGCATTCTTGATATGGACATGATCTCGCTTTTTCCTACAGATACGTGGAAGAATCGTCCGGGTGGAATGCGGGCCGATATGATCCAGTTACTGGCTGATATGAAACCCGGCTTCATTCGTTTTCCTGGTGGTTGTATTGTTGAAGGATTCGATCTTTCACAACGTTATCAATGGAAAAAAACAATTGGTCCGGTGGATGAGCGGCCACTTATCATCAATCGCTGGAATTTTGAATTTGCACACCGGCCCACTCCGGATTATTTTCAGACATTCGGGTTGGGTTTTTTTGAATATTTCCAACTGGCAGAAGATATTGGTGCTGAACCTTTGCCTATACTGAATGCAGGCATGGCCTGTCAGTTCAATTCTGCAGAGGTAGTTCCATTGGAGCAGATCGGACCCTATGTACAGGATGCATTGGATCTCATCGAATTTGCAAATGGTGATGTGTCAACCACCTGGGGAAAGAAGAGAGCTGAAATGGGACACCCTGCGCCCTTTAATCTTAAAATGATGGGTGTTGGGAATGAGAACTGGGGCCCTCAATACATTGAAAGACTTAAAATATTTACGCAGGCTATTAAGGCAAAATACCCTGGCTTCAGGATTGTGAACAGCTCAGGTACCGATCCTTCCGGTGACCGGTACGATTATTTGAACAAAGAGTTGCGTGATATGAATGCGGATATCATTGATGAACATTATTATCGCAGGCCGGAATGGTTCCTGCAGAATGCCAATCGCTATGATTCATTTCCTCGCAACGCATCCAAAATATTTGGCGGTGAATATGCAGCCCAAAGTGATAAGACAGTCAGTGTAAATAATAAGAACAACTGGCAAACCGCAATTGCAGAAGCAGCCTTTATGACAGGTCTGGAACGAAATGCGGATGTAGTGGTTATGGCCAGCTATGCACCACTTTTTGCCCATGTTGACGGTTGGCAGTGGACTCCCGATTTAATTTGGGTAGATAACCTGAATGCCTATGGCACGCCCAATTATTATGTACAGAAATTATTTTCGCTTAATAAGGGTACAGATATCGTTCCCATTCTTGCAGATGGGAAATCCCTGGCAGGAGCAGACAGTCTCTATGCCTCTGCAGTATTGGATAAAAAAACAAATGAAGTAGTGATCAAACTGGTGAACGTGTCGGTCAAATCAATGACCAGGGAGATCAATATAGAGGGAGTAAAGAAACTGGATACAAAAGCGAGCCTGACTGTGTTGCATAGCGATGATATAAATGAGGTGAATTCTATTGAAGCACCAAAAGCGGTAAGTCCTGCTGACCAGTCGATCCCACTGAAAGGGAAAAAGATCAATGTGTCCCTGGAACCATATTCCTTCACTGTGATAAGAGTAAGGGCACTATAAGGTAATTATTTACAGGGATGTCTTTTAGAGCCACAGGAAATAGGGAACACCAGGATATCTTTGTGTCCTCTGGTCCCATTAGAGTTTCCATGCAGATTATCTACATTGAAATGTTCTTTTGACATTTATTAAAATAATTCCCTAATTTGGATTTTTATAACTTTTTGCTTTTATATGAAAAAACTACTATTCTTCTCAGGCCTGGCTGTAATTATTCTTGTAGCCTGCAACAATGGTTCTGATACTTCATCAACGGAAACAACAAATAATAAAATGGATTCAACCGCACCCACAAGGAGCGCAGGCTTTCATCAAACTTTGAATGGAAAGGATGTTAGCCTCTATGTTTTAAAGAATAAAAAGAATGCAACGGCTGAATTGACCAATTATGGAGCCCGCCTCGTTAGCCTTATGGTACCAGACAAAAATGGCAAAATGGTGGATGTAATACTGGGGCACGATAGCCTCAGCGGGTATGCGAAGCCCGGCGAATCATTTTTCGGCACCACCATCGGTCGCTATGGTAATCGTATTGCCAAAGCAAAATTCAAATTGGACGGCAAGGAATACAAGCTGGATGCCAACAATGGTCCCAATTCTTTACATGGTGGCCGTGGAGGGTTCAATACCAAGGTATGGGATGTGGTATCACAGGATCCCCAGTCAATTACCTTTAGCTATGTTTCCAAAGATGGTGAAGAAGGATATCCTGGTAACCTGACCAGCAAAGTAAAATTCACGCTTACTGATGAAAATGCTATCCAGATCGATTATGAAGCAACAACAGATGCCAACACTGTCGTTAACCTTACCAATCATTCCTATTTCAATCTAAATGGCGCTGGCAGCGGTACTATCAACAATCATGAGGTAATGATCAATGCGGATAATTTTTCTCCTGTAGACGCAACCCTGATCCCTACTAAAATGAAAGAGAAGGTAGACGGAACTCCTTTTGATTTCCGCAAGCCTACCACAATAGCAGCAAGGGTAGATGATACTTCCAATGTTCAGATCAGGTACGGTAAGGGATATGACCATAATTTCGTGCTCAATGGATGGGATGGAAAGGTCAATAAAGTGGCCACAGTAAAAGGTGATCAGTCTGGAATTACCATGGAAGTATGGACAGATCAGCCCGGTCTGCAATTCTATGGCGGTAATTTTCTCACTGGAAGCGAAATAGGAAAGGGTGGAAAAGTTTATGGGCACCGTACTGGATTCTGCATGGAAGCCCAGCATTTCCCTGATTCCCCCAATCAACCTTCCTTCCCCACTACAGAATTAAAACCTGGAGAAACCTATAAGCAAACAACGATTTACAAGTTTATGTAAATTGGTAAAGTATTAAGAGGTAAAAAGTCAAAAGTTAAAAATGATGCCGATCAGGTATACATTTTAATTTTTGACTTTTGCTTTATGCAGAACAGCCTGGTACGAATGATGGATATTAATTACATTTGAAAATAGAAAAGTGAGAATCCTGAGGTTCTCACTTTTCATTTACACCAATGTATTGCCTGATAGCTATGAACCGATTACTACATTTAAGTCTTATACTTCTTTTATTTCCGGTTATTCTTCCCGCCCAAAAAAAGAAAGAAACGATCAGGATTGTAAATGTTGATTCCGGGTGGGCCAATAATTCAATCAATACCGTTGTATTTCGCAAGAATTCAATTGTGAGTTTTAAGGATACCCAGTTTATAGCATTCTATGATAGCAAAAGTTATGTAGTGTTAGGAAAAAGAAAAATTGGGAGCACTCACTGGCAACTGAAGCATACCTCTTTCAAAGGGAATACCAGCGATGCCCATAATTGTATTGGTATAATGACAGATGGGACAGGGTATCTTCATCTGGCATGGGATCATCATAATAATCCACTACGCTATGCCCAAAGCATTGCTCCGCGATCTTTGGAAATGACTGATAAAATGGCAATGATCGGGAATGCAGAGCAGAGAGTCACCTATCCTGAATTTCATCGCCTCCCCAATGGTAATTTGATCTTCTTTTACCGCGATGGAGAGTCAGGACAGGGGAACCTGGTCGTCAACCATTATGATATCCGAACCAGGAAATGGACGCGCCTTCAAAGCAACCTGATTGATGGCCAGGGCCAGCGAAATGCTTACTGGCAGGCGTTTGTAGACAAAAAGGGTATTATACATATTTCATGGGTATGGCGGGAAAGTCCAGATGTTGCGAGTAACCATGATATGGCTTATGCAAGATCTTCGGACGAAGGGAAGACATGGACAAAATCTACCGGAGAAAAATATGTGCTGCCAATTAATGCAGCCACAGCGGAGTACGCCTGTAAGATCCCTGAGAAAAGCGAATTGATCAACCAGACTTCCATGTTTGCCGATGCGGATGGTCGCCCATATATAGCCAGTTACTGGCGTGATGCTGGTGATTCAATTCCACAATATCATTTAATATTTAAGAAAGGAAATGAATGGCAAATCCAAAATCTGGGCTTTCGCAAGACAGCATTTTCTTTAAGCGGAGCAGGTACCAAACGAATTCCCATTTCAAGACCGCAGATCATTGCCTGGTCAGAAGGGAACAGACTGAATGCTGCCATAATATTTCGGGATGAAGAGCGAGGGAATAAAGTGTCTGCTGCTTTATGCAGAGATCTTGGGCATGCTGGTTCTAAATGGCAGATCAGGGACCTTTCTGCCATTTCGGTTGGTTCCTGGGAACCCAGCTATGACACAGAACTCTGGAAAGAAAAGAGAATACTCAATTTATTTCTTCAGAGAACTGAACAGGTAGATGGGGAAGGAAGCGCCAATATTCCGCCTCAGATAGTAAAGGTCCTTGAATGGAGTTTTTGACGTATAAACAATTTGCCATTACCCGCAGGTAATTTATCTTCAGGCAAATAATCAATACAGGTTTTAATCGATTGTATGATGAAGACATGCTGGTATATATTGTTTAGCCTGATAGTTATCGGGTTGTCATGCCATTCACCCAATAAATTAAGCAATTCCCCAAAGTCAGGGCTGGTCAAAACATTTGATCAGAATTTTGCTGATGCTGCAGCGCAGTATAAGGTTTTGGGAAAGAATCTTCCTGCAGACAAATTCCCAAGAACTTTTTATCCAGCTACTGGCAAATATGAATTCAGCAATTCCGCCTGGTGGTGCAGTGGTTTTTATCCCGGTACATTATTATACCTGTATGAAGAAACGAAAGATCAGTCTTTATTAACGGAAGCTGAAAGAATATTGAAAGTGCTGGAAAAGGAAAAGAACAATACATCCACGCATGACCTGGGATTTATGATGTTCTGCAGCTTCGGAAATGCTAACCGCATTGCGCCCAAACCTGAGTATAAAGATATATTGCTGACCAGTGCCCGTTCACTTATCACCCGTTTCAATCCTAAAGTCGGCTGCATAAAATCCTGGGATGGTAAGCCTGGAGAATTTCTAGTTATTATCGATAATATGATGAACCTGGAATTATTATTCTGGGCTACCCGCGTCAGTGGCGATTCAACTTTTTATAAAGTTGCAGTTACCCATGCGGAAACAACCATGAAGAATCATTTCCGTCCTGATTACAGCTCCTATCATGTTATCAATTATAATTCTGAAACAGGGGCCATTCAGCAAAAGCGAACAGCGCAGGGTGCAGCTGATGAATCTGCTTGGGCCAGGGGCCAGGCATGGGGATTATATGGCTTTACTGTTATGTACCGGGAAACAAAGGATCCCAAATACCTGGATCAGGCAAAACATATTGCTGAATTTTTATTAAATCACCCCAATTTACCAGCGGATAAAATTCCTTACTGGGATTTCAATGCGCCAGGTATACCAAATGCATTGCGTGATGCCTCTGCAGGATCCATTATGGCGGCAGCCTTAATTGAGCTGGCTGATTATGTGGATGCCAATAGCAGCGCGAAATATCTTAAGACTGCGGAAACACAATTGCAAACACTTTCCAATTCAACCTATAAAGCAGCTCCAGGGACTAATGGAGGTTTTATTCTGCAGCATGGGGTTGGACATCTGCCTGGGAAATCAGAAGTAGACGTGCCCCTGACTTATGGTGATTATTATTTTATCGAGGCTATGATCCGGTATAAGAACCGCAAGAGGTAATCTGTGAAAAATCAGTATGAAAAAACTTTTCTTTCTCCTGATAATTGGAGCTATTCAATTAAGGTCCTCCGCTCAGGATCGTGAGCTCTGGATAAGCTATATGGATAAGATCGCGAGACCGGTGCTTTCCAATTTGGCAGAAGACAGGCTAAAAGAAAAAATGCCGGTTGAATTATCGAAACGAATCGATAATGCAAATAACCGAAGACCAGTAGCTTACCTGGAAGCTTTTGGAAGAACCCTTTGTGGAATTGCACCCTGGCTGAATACCGAAGGTGGATCAAAAAAAGAAATTGATCTGCGTAACCAATATCGTCAATGGTCATTAAAAGCTATAACCAATGCCGTTAACCCTGGTGCCAAAGATTTTTTACAATGGAAAGGCGGTCAACCTTTGGTGGATGCCTCTTTCGTAGCTTATGGATTGATAAGATGCCCGTGGCTATGGGAACACCTGGATTCAACGGTAAAGAAACAGGTTGTTACTGCATTACAAACCACCCGTTCAACACTGCCTGGCTATAATAACTGGATATTATTCTCGGGAATTATTGAAGCTTTTTTTTGTAAATACGGATATGAGTATGATATCCTTCGCATCGAATATTCAATTCGTGAATTTGCCAATCACTGGTATGTAGGGGACGGAATGTTTTCTGATGGAATGAATTTTCATTTTGATTACTACAATAGCATCGTTATCCATCCTCATTTAGCTGCTATATTAGATATCCTCAAAACAAAATCCCGGTCGTGGGACTGGTTTGTTCCCCGGCTGGATACAATTAATAAACGCTACGCAGAGATCCAGGAACGATTGATAAATTCAGATGGCAGCTACCCGGCAACAGGAAGATCAATCTGTTATAGAGCAGGTGTTTTTCATCATCTTTCTGATATCGCGTTAAGAAAGAAACTGCCTAATTCACTGCACCCGGCCCAGGTAAGAAGTGCATTGACGGCGGTGCTAAAAAAGACATTAGAGTCATCTTCTACTTTTAATAGAGAAGGCTGGCTGAATATAGGGCTCTATGGCAATCAGCCAGACCTGGCCGATGTCTATATTACTACAGGCAGCCTGTATATCTGCATGGATGCTTTTGTAGCGCTGGGATTAGCTCCTACAGATGAATTTTGGACAGCTCCTCCGGAACCCTGGACCTCCCTGAAAATATGGAAAGGGGAAGATGCACACCTGGATCATGCCCTGGATTTGAAATAATTTATCAGCCATTGATTCTTTACCTGTTAGTTGCAGTTTCCAAACTTTAGCTGGCTAACAACTTATAAGCATTTATGGGGAATTATATACCCATGCAGGTTTTAATAATATGGCTTACAGTAAAATAAATATCAGCATTTTAAACTAAGGGATAACGATGGCAAGGGATTTGAAAATCATAGTTGCCCGGATATCTTGACGGGAACCACAATGTACAGAAATACCATTTTATTATTAGCTCTGGCTGGGGTTGCCCTTTTAACAGGTTGCGGCAAACGAGGAGAGAAATACATAAGTCCGGCAGGTTATAATTTTCTGGTTTCTCATCAATACAAGCTTCCCCTTGAGCTGGATGAGATTTCAGGTGTGGCATTTTATGCAAAAGATTCTTCCATTTTCGCTATTAATGATGAGAAAGGATGGCTTTATAAAATAAAACCGGGGAACCAGCTGGATATTCGCAGGTGGAAATTTTCTTCCGGTGCTGATTTTGAAGATCTGGTCCTGTTCGATAGCAGCTTTTACGTTTTACAAAGCAATGGAAATATTATAAAGATTTCCGTTCAGGATAGTGGAAATCTTGTAACTCATGAGTATCCGTTTACATTTGGAAGAGAGAACGAATTTGAGATACTATATTATGATGATTCCCTCAAAAAAATGGTACTGATCTGCAAGGATTGTGAATCAGATAAGAAGAAATCCCTTACTACCTTCACCTTTAATCCACATAACGGAACTTTCTCCGATTCTTCATTTACGATTGATGTGAAGCAGATAGCGTCAGCCATAAATGAGGAAAAACTGAAATTCAAGCCTTCTGCAGCAGCCATTAACCCAAAAGACGGACTTTTGTATATTATTTCATCGGTTAATAAATTGCTGGTAGTTGCGGACAGAAAGGGCGGCGTGAAAAAGGTGTATCCAATTGATCCTGGCTTATTTAAGCAACCTGAAGGCATCAGTTTCACCCCATCTGGTACCATAATCATTTCAAATGAAGCGGCAGGGGTAGGTGTAGCGAATATCTTAATCTTCAAATAGTAAAATCTGATCATGAAAGTCCTGGTATTGATTGGCTGGCTGGTTTTGTCGTCCGAAATTTTATTAGCACAGGATTCTGTAAAAACAAAAATTATTCTTGTAGGAGATGCCGGATCACTGATAAATGGCAAGGCCATGGTGCTTGACGCTATCAAAGCCAATGTAAAGATGAACGAGAAAACTGTGGTGGTTTACCTCGGTGACAATCTTTATGATACGGGACTTCCCGATGAAACCTATAACAGTTATACAGATTTAAAAGCGGCCCTTGATTCCCAGATAAATTTAATAAAAGACGCAAAGGTCCGTGGATACATGATCCCGGGCAATCATGACTGGGCGAATGGACGTGCATATGGATATCAAAATATCCTTCGTGAACAAAGCTATGTTGACCTGAATGGGGATGGGAAGATCCAGTTCTTTCCCAAGGGCGGATGCCCTGGCCCTGTGGCAATTGATATCAGCGATGATGTGGTACTGGTGATGATGGACAGCCAGTGGTGGATACAGGCAACTGACAAGCCCGGAATTGAGTCAGATTGCGAATTCAAAACTGCTGATGAGGTGATCAGCGAGCTGGAAGATATTCTAAACAAGAACTTCAACAAGCTGGTTATACTTGCAACTCATCATCCTTTCAAAAGTAATGGTCCGCATGGCGGCTATTTTACGATTAAACAGCATGTTTTTCCTTTTACAGACAGTCGCGAAAATCTTTTCATTCCCTTACCTGTTCTCGGCTCAATTTATCCCATTGCCCGAAGCGTATTTGGTACGCCCCAGGATTTAAAACATCCTTTCTATACTAATATGACTAACCGCATTATGGCAGCGGTACGGACTCATCCTCATGTGATCCTGGTGGCAGGGCATGAACATGCACTACAGTTGCTGAATGACTCCAGTTATAATTTCGTGATCAGTGGTTCCGGCTCAAAAACCACCCGGGTGTCTCCAGGCCGGAAAGCAAAGTTTGTAGCAAGAGCCAATGGATTTGCCACCCTTGATATCCTTAAAAACAAGACTGTGAGAGTGGATTACTTCACATTAGATAAGAACAAACCGGACTCACTAAAACATGCCTATTCCGAAAACATACTTGATTACAGTAAGTTGCCACCCATACCTGAAGACACAACCAGGAAGGTAGAATATGTTTATAGAGATTTTGTGGTAGCATCAGCAGGCAAGCATTATACAAAAACTACAAGCATTCAAAGGTTATTTAGTGGTGATAATTATCGCAAGGAATGGGGAACTCCCGTGAGATTAAGAGTATTTAATATTAACAGGGAAAAGGGTGGTTTTACAATTGAAGGGGTAGGAGGAGGAAAGCAAACCAAATCCTTAAAGCTGAAAGATAAACAGGGCCGTGAATGGTCACTCCGTACAATAGATAAAGATCCGGAAAAAGCAATACCCGAAAACTTCAGGGAAAGTTTTGCATCCAATATTATACAGGACCTGATTTCGGCTTCACATCCTTATGCTCCATTGGCATTACCTGTATTGGCTGATACAACAGGTGTGCTAATGTCTCCTTCAGAATTCTTTTTAGTTCCTGATGATCCTTCGCTGGGTTATTACCGTCCCCTGTTTGCCAACCAGGTTTGCATGCTGGAAAGAAAAGATCCTGAGGGTACGGAAGATACCAAGAGCAGTTATTCCATGTTCAATAAAATGAGAGAGGATAATGATCATACGGTTGACCAGCAGGCTGCCCTGCGTGCACGTTTGCTGGATATGCTGATTGCAGACTGGGACAGGCATCTTGATCAGTGGAGATGGTCTACCCGCGATACCGGCCAGGGTAAATTGTATACTCCCATTCCACGTGACCGGGATCAGGCATTTTTCTATTCAGATGGATTAATTATGCGGTACGTAGCGCGCCGCCGGATGCCCTTTCTTAAAGGTTTGCGTTATAATATTCCAAAGGTTAACCAGCTTAATAAAGTGGCCAAGGACTTTGACAGATTGTTCCTGAACAGCCTGGATGAAAACGCCTGGAGGGATATCTCCAAAAAATTCGCTTCCCAGTTAACGAACGATAAGATCAATCAGGCAATGCACATGTTGCCTCCTGAAATATATGCAATAAATGGAAAAACGATTACTGACAAGCTGATCAGCCGACGGAATATTATTTCGCAGAGAGCGTTACAATACTATCACTTCCTTTCAAAAGAAGTAGCAGTGCTTGGTAGCAATGAAAATGAGAACTTCCATTTTACCGGTCAAAATGATTCCCTGAAACTTACGGTATATTCCTATCGAAAACATGCGGACAGCAATTTTGTGATGTATCAGCGGGTTTTTGATCCAAGGGTCACGCGAGAAATAAGATTATACGGCTTTAACGGAAATGACAAGTTTACTGTAGATAGCGGTTTGCATACCTCAATTCTGATAAGAATGATCGGTGGGCGCGGAAATGATTCTTTCTATGTGAACAGCCCGGTGCGATCTGTGGTCTATGATATTTCAACGGAAAATAATTACCTGTCAGCCTCCAGTCGTACCAAAAAGATTTTTGAAAACAACCCGAATATCAACGATTTCAATATCACCTGGTATAATTATCCTGTTAAAAGGTTCCCCCGTTTTTATGCAGGTATCAATGGTGACGATGGATTTATGCTGGGTACCGGGTTTACCTTTATTAATTATGGCTTCCGGAAAGTTCCCTATGCCAATAGCCATGTAGGGCTTGCACTCTTTGCGCTTAACCGCAAAGCATACCAGTTCAAATATAATGGAGAGCTGATTCATGCATTTGGAAGAACAGACCTGTTAATCAATGCCCGCGTCATTAATCCGGTACTAAATAACTTCTTTGGATTTGGTAACAGGACCAGAGTGGATCCTTCAAAGCCTATTTCTTTTTACAGAGTGCGTTACCGGGAAGCAGCCGCAGACCTATTGTTCCGGAGAAAACCCACACCCATTCTAAGTATAATATTCGGTCCTACTCTTTATCAATACTGGAACAGCTACAACAGCAATTCCCAATATATACTTGGTAAACCAGGGGCTTTCGGCCTGGATTCTGCTGAAGTATATAATGTAAAAACATATGTAGGAGGCAAAGTGGGCGTAGAATTAGATAATTTGAATAATCCTATATTCCCCACACGCGGTATCCGGTGGACTAATACTTTCAGCATGACCCAACCCCTCAACCATAACAGTCAGGCAATCAGCAAGCTTGAATCTGATATGGTGGTTTATGCCAGCCTGAAAATTCCGGCAAGAATTGTGGGTGTAATAAAGTTAGGAGGCGGCCATATTTTCAATGATAGCATCGAATACTTCCAGGCCCTTTCCCTTGGACAAAATAATGTGTTGAGAGGTTTTAGGAAAAACCGGTTTTCGGGGCATTCTGTAGCATATGGAAGTCTGGAATTGCGGATAAAAGTGCTGGAAGGTAAATCCTATGTATTACCCGGGCAGGTAGGAGTCATTGCATTCAATGATATTGGTCGGGTTTGGTATAGAGGAGAGCAAAGCCGGAAATGGCATAATGTGATTGGCGGAGGGCTTTACTACAATCCATTTAACCTGGTAATTGTATCCGCCACTATCGGAGTATCGCCGGAAGAAACGGTATTCAATTTTTCAATCGGTACAAAATTTAATCTAACATTTTAATAAATATGAAAGCCGTGCAAGTGGATATATTAAAACAGTGCGAGGATTATGTTAGTTCGTTGTATGAATCTGACCATAATCATAACCTGGTCTATCATAGCATTGATCACACTCGCAAGGTTGTAGACCATGTGAACGAGATCGCTTCCCATTATGAACTGGAGGAAAAAGATATCATAGTTCTCAATCTGGCAGCGTGGTTTCATGACACCGGTCATTTATATGAGGACCCTATTGATCATGAAAAGAAAAGCGTTAAACTGATGCGTGACTGGATTGAGACGAAGGATATTTATGCTGCGCTGGCGGATGAGATCGAAAGAACTATCATGGCCACCCGTATCGACAGTGAGCCTTCCAATTTGCGGGAGCAGATCATCAAGGATGCCGATACCTATCATTTCGGCACCAAAGATTTCAAAGTTTTTGACAAATTGATGAAGAAGGAGATGAAGCTGAGAAACCTGGACACCATCTTGATGGATTGGGAAAAGAATACGCTGGCTCTCCTGGCGCATCATCAGTATTATACTGACTATTGCAAAAATTTACTGGAAGAAAGAAAAAGAAAGAATATGGCTAAGATAAAAAAGCGTATCAACGAGATATATGCATCCAATAGTAGCGAGACGCTGATACCTGAAACCAAAAAGTCAAATGAGGATGGAAAGGACATGAATAAACCAAGTGGTTTTATCACCAAGGGTATTCAGACCATGTTGCGCCTTACTTCTGAGAACCATATGCGTCTTAGTGATATGGCAGATAACAAGGCTAATATCCTGATCAGTGTAAATGCCATAATCATATCAGTGATACTATCCGTTTTGATCAGAAAGATCGAAGTGGACAGGCACCTGACAATTCCAACCATGATCTTCCTTGCCAGTTCACTCACTACTATTGTGCTGGCCATACTTTCCACGCGGCCAAAGATCACCACTGGTAATTTTACCCGGGACCAGGTGCTGAACCGTCAAACCAACCTGTTGTTCTTTGGAAATTTTCATAAGGTGAAGCTGGAAGAGTACAAGTGGGGGATGAGCACCATGATGCGTGACCCGAATTATCTCTATGGTTCTGTAGTTGATGATATTTATTACCTTGGGCAGGTACTGGGAAGAAAATATCGCCTTGTGCGTATCGCCTATAATGTATTCATGATCGGCATTATTACTTCCGCTATCGCATTTATTATCGCCATAATGGTCAATGATGCAACCGCACAGGGACCGAAGGTCATAGAAGGAACGGGATCCCCGTTTTAATAAAAGATATGTACCACAACAGGGATATAAGCTGGCTTGGATTTAATTATCGCGTATTACAGGAAGCAGCAGATAAAACTGTGCCTTTGATGGAACGGATCAAGTTTGTTTCAATCTTCTCATCCAATATGGATGAGTTTTTTCGTGTTCGTTATCCCATAATACTGCTATATTCTCAACTAAAAAACAAAACATTAAACAAGATAATTCCTCCGCCAGATAAAGACCTTGCTGAAAGAGTTCAGCAAATGGTTCCCGGACAATTTGCTGAGTTTGGAAGCATACTGAATAAGGACCTGATTCCCGGTTTATCAAAGGAAGGCATTGAATTATATTATAATAAACCGATCCCACCTGATTTGTCTGGCCAGATCAGGGAAATCTTCTTTTCGCGCATACTCGCCTTTATGCAGCCCGTTTTTATCCGTGAATCCTTAAAAGAAGATCTCTTCCTTGAAAGCAACAAGTTATACCTGCTGGTTCTCCTGAAAAAACCGGGCGAGGAATTATTACAACATGCAATAGTCAATATTCCCGCTGATAAGCTACCCCGCTTCTATACCCTGGAATCAGATGATGATAAACGTCATATTGTTTTCATCGATGATATCATCCGTGATAATCTGCCCTGTATCTTCATCGGTTTCAAGGTACATTCCAGCTATAGTTTCAAACTTACCCGTAATGCAGAACTCTATCTGGATGAAGAAAATTATAAAAAGGATATTTTAAAGGAGCTGGAAAAGAAGCTGGAAAAAAGAGATGAGGGTGCACCTACCCGGTTCCTGTTTGAAGAAGGCATGCCCACCAGTGTGCAGAAATTCCTGGCATCCTCCCTTGGGCTAAAATATGAACAGCTTTATGCTGGTGGCCGTTACCATAACCTTAGTGATCTGGCCAAACTTCCTGTTAAGGATAAGCATCTTGTTTACCCGGAATTAAAACAATTACGATCTGTACAACTGGATGATTGTGGTGATATTTTCCGCCGCATCGAGAAAAATGATGTGCTGTTACATTTTCCTTATCATAGCTATAGTCCCGTGCTTACCTTGTTTAACCAGGCAGCCATTGACCCGGATGTGAAACTGATTTATGTAACGCTTTACCGCATTGCAGCTGATTCTCATATCGCCAATGCCCTGATAAGCGCGGCCAAGAATAAAAAGGAAGTAGTGGTATTCGTAGAATTGAAGGCGCGTTTTGATGAAGCCAATAATATACGGTGGTCAAAAGAAATGGAAAAGGCAGGAGTAAAGATCATTTACAGCATTCCGCGGATTAAGGTTCATTCCAAGATTGCCCTGATCCAAAAACAAACCCCGGAAGGTACTGTAAAGTCTTACGCATACATCGGCACTGGTAACTTCAATGAAACTACTGCCCGCTTTTATACAGATCATGCATTATTTACTACTGATTCTTCCATTAACAGGGATCTTCAGAGACTATTCAAATTCCTGCGGACCCGTTCCAGGCCTGTGAAAAAAGCAGCCCGTGAATTTGAGTCTATCCTGGTCTCCCAATATAATATGACGGATATATTTGAACAGGAGATCAATGCTCAGATCAAACGGAAGAAAAAAAACCTGTCAGCCTGCATACGAATCAAACTCAATAACCTGGAAGATACGGGGATGATTGACCTTTTATACAAAGCTGCAAAGGCCGGCGTTCAGATAAAATTGGTAGTGAGAGGCATCTGTGCGCTGAATACACAGGAAAAAGGATTAAAAGGGAACATTGAAGTGAAAAGAATTGTGGACAGGTTTTTGGAACATAGCCGGATATTCATTTTTGGCGAAGAGGGCAAGACCAAAATTTATATGGGATCTTCAGACTGGATGACCCGCAATCTTTTTCATCGAATTGAGGTATGTGTGCCTGTTAAACAACAGAACCTCGCCCGGGAGCTGGAAGATTATTTTACTATCCAATGGAACGACCATATTAAAGCTTCGTCTGTGGAAATGGAAAATTCCTCTTACATACAGGATAATGATGGAATAAAAGCTGAGGGAAAACGAGGTTCGCAGGAGGAGATATACAATTATCTAAAAACCCGTCAATGAAACGCCTTTTCAAGGCAATAAAGAATCTTCCATTTATTGCCTTATACCGGCTTCAATGGATCGCCATCATTTCGCTGGTATGGACGGCGTTTGAACTGCTGCTTTATTATCGGGCCTTTTATTCTGAACTGCGCTTTGACTACCCTTATAAAGAGAATTTTTTTTCAGCGTATATGTTAAGGGCGGCCATTTTCCTTAGCCTTAGCGCTATCATGGCCTACCTGATACTTGTAGAGTGGATGGTGCGTTTCAGGAATATTTCACTGTTGGCAGGATGGGTCATAAAGACTGTAATACTTCTGGCTATCGCCGGTCTTGGAACAACACTTGTTTTCATTGCTCATTTCATGGGTATTAAAGACCAGAGTTTCGCTTCCACTCTTAACGAATTGAATTATTATTTCTTTCATACCGGTTACTTTGTAGACAGCCTGTTCTCCTGGATAGTGATCATCCTGGTCACTGAGGTGCTGATTGAGGTGGACCAGAAGTATTCACCCGGTGTATTCTGGCAAACTGTTACAGGCAAATACCTCAAGCCAAGTACAGAAACAAGAATTATCATGTTTCTTGATCTCAAGGATTCAACCCCAATTGCCGAAACCTTAGGGCATGAACGCTATTTTTCTTTCATCAAGGACTTTATCTATTATGTTTCTTCTGCAGTACTTGATAATGGCGGTTATATTCACCAGTATGTGGGTGATGAGATTGTAGTAACCTGGCCACTCCGGCGATCTAATTTTCAAAAATCATTAAATACCGTTATCCAGGCGCGGCGAACCCTCCAACATACTTCCGATTATTTCCGTCGCAAGTATGATATTGTACCTGAATTCAAAGTTGGCATGCATCTAGGAGAGGTTACTATTGGTGAAATTGGTGTGATGAAAAAGGATATTGCCATCAGTGGGGAAGCCATGAATATAGCTGCACGAATACGTACTGCGTGTGGCGAACTTAACCAGAAGTTTATTGTTTCCCAGGAGTACTTTGACAGCAATGTGCTGAAATCGTGGCAGTGCGAGAATTTAGGCGAGATAACCCTGAAAGGAGTAGAGAAACCAGTTCAGTTGTACGCGCTTAAAATCTAAGTACATAAATTTATAATCAGAATTAATGAAACTTGTGTTCAAATATTGTGTAAGTATTCTTTTGCTTCTGTATGCCAGAACTGCAATTTCGCAGACCACTGTGGTTACTGGTGCGCCTGCTGTAAAAGGAACTACAGTTGTAATTGCAGGAAAAGAATACGCAAAGAGCGGGTACCATAATTTTTTCTGGGGTGACCATTATCGGAAAGAATGGAATACACCAGTACGGGTCAAAAATTTTTACCTGGATACAGCAAAAGGGGGATTAATAGCATCTGAAACTGGAGGCGGTCGAGAAACCAGGAGCCTTCGCGTAAAAGATAAGGAAGGAAAGGAGTATGTATTGCGCAGCGTTCACAAGCGAGTTGGACAGGATCTTCCAGATGAGGCGCGCGGTACCTTCATCAGTCGCATCGCACGAGACCAGGGTTCTGTTGACCATCCTTTTGCTGCCATTGTCATTCCTCCACTGGCTGAAGCCGCAGGAATATATCATACAATTCCCGTCATTGTGTTTGTGCCAGAACAGGCTGGTCTGGGCAGCTTTAATAAAGAATATGGTAATCAGCTATATCTTTTTGAAGAACGGCCGGATGAAAACCAGGAAGGTTCAGCTCATTTTGGAAATTCAGTCAACCTTATCGGAAGTGATAAACTCTTTGAACATATTTGGGAAGACAACGATAATCATGTAGATGAAAAAACTTTTGTTCGTGCCAGGCTTTTTGATATGGTGATAGGTGACTGGGGTCGTCACCCCGGGAACTGGCGCTGGGCGAAATTTGATGTGGGCAAGAGTAATATTTATCGCCCTGTTCCCCGGGACAGAGACCATGCTTTTACGAAGATCGATGGATTGTATCCTTCAGTGGCTGGATGGGTATATAAACCATTTCAGGGATTTGATAGAACAATTAAAGATGTACCGGGATGGAATAAGCATGGCAGGCCGCTTGACCGACTTTTTCTTACTGATCTGACTAAGGAAGTATGGATTGAACAGGCAAAACAGATTCAGCAGGCACTCACTGATACATTAATTAGTTCCAGTGTTCGCCTCATGCCCCCTGAGTTATTTGTTATTTCGGGCAACAGCATCATTGAACGAATAAAATCCAGGCGTGACCATTTACAGGAGTATGCTGCTGCATATTATAAATATCTCTCTCAGCGTGCGGACCTGCCCGGAACTCATGACAGAGAACTGTTTACCATAGATCGCATAAACCAAAAAGAAACAAAGATTGAAGCCTTTAAGATCACAAAAGAGGGAGAAATAAAAAAAGAGCCATTTTATTCCCGTATGTATAACAGCAGGGAAACGCGGGAGGTAAGGATCTACTCCCTGGAAAGCAATGACAAGGTAATAGTGAGGGGAACCAACAGTCGCAACCCGATTAAAATACGAGTGATTGACCCCGATGCAACTGATTCTGTTTTGTTTGAAGGAGATCATCTGCAGAATGAAGTTGAAATTTATCGCGGTAATAGATATGAATATGATACAGCTCACCAGAAAAAATTCAATTTTTCGATCCGTCCTTTTATTTCTTCATCCCGTTATCAGGTATTTGATCGGAATCCCTTAAAGAGTTTTCCCCGTACAGGACTTAAAGTGATTGCTACGCTCACCTATATTCCAAAACCTTGGGAGAAGGTGGAGTATGAAACTTCTCACCACCTTTGTTTTAACTATGGCATACTCCGTAATGCGTTCAATTTTGGATATATCGGAAGATGGGGAAGGCTTTTTGGCAAATGGGATTTTGTGATAAAGGCCAGAATGGATGCACCAGCTGTTGAAAATTTCTTCGGTACTGGTAATGAAAGCAAATTAATCAACAAGACCACTAATTATTACCGTACGCAAAGTGAGCGTCAATATGTTGGAATTGGAATTGAAAGGGATATTGAGAAAGTGCATCATTTTGAATTCTCTTTGATTGCGCAATCAATTAAAATAAATAACACCGGAGATCATTATATTACCGCTGTTCAAACCCTGGTAGATCCTTCTGTTTTTGATAGAAAGTTTTTTGCCGGGGTAGAAGCTGGGTACTCTTACCTGAACGTGGATAACCAGGTATTTCCATTTAAGGGTGTGGGAGTAAGCCTGGGTGCAGGCTATATTCGCAATATTGATGATAACAAATCTTTTGTCAAAGGCCTGCTGAGTACAACAGCGTTTCTTCCCTTAAGCAGGCAGTTCAGCCTTGCAATAAGGGCGGGTGGCGGAGCACTAAGTGGTACTGCGGATTATTATAATCTGAATTCTATTGGTGGAGGTGGTAGTGGAGAAATGCGAGGATATGACAGGGAACGATTCTACGGAAAACAGTCTTTTTACCTGAATAATGATCTGCGCTGGGTATTCAACACTAAAAACTATTTGTACAATGGTAAAGCAGGTCTTCTTGTCTTTTATGATATGGGACGGGTCTGGATGCCGGGTGAGGTTTCCAATTCATTACATGGCAGTTATGGATTCGGAGCCATCTTCATCCCCTATAATCGTTTCTCCCTTACTGCTACTTACGGAATCTCTTCAGAAGCAACTCACATAAACTTTAAAACGGGCTTCTTCTTCTAACATTTTATAGAAAGACTTCAAATATAGAAGAGCCGGCTCGTTACTCAACGAGCCGGCTCTTCTTCCTTTATTTTTTGAATCTCAATCCTTAACTTTTACTTCACCTGTTTTTCCGTCAACCTTGGTTTTAACATCCCCATTCTTGATCTTCAGAACACCGTCCTTATCCATTTTCTCTTTATAATCATTGCCTTTGATCTTATATTCTCCGTCTTCCACTTTTACATTCATATCGGCATATCTGTATTTACCTTCATCCATTACCACATGTCCATTGATCACTTTACCAGTCTCACCATAGACGGTATCTTTCTTTTCGGTATCTACATATATATAAACCGGCTTCTTGGTTTCAGCATCCACCATCAAACCGGTGCTTGCATCTTTCACCAGTGTTAGCTCTTTACCGGTATTTGGATCGATATACCTGGCACCGTTATCCTTACAGCTAAAAATTGCTAAAGCTATGGTGCCCAGCAGGGCAATAAAACCGTATCTCATATAAATTATTATTTATAAGAATAGGTAATAAAATCACGCCAGAAAATGGCAGGGAGAAGTAAGGCTCAGCGCAGAGATTATGGGTAAAAAATGGGACGCTTTGGGTACCCCCAGAATGACCAGGGCGTTTATTGATTTCCTTCACTAAAAGTCTTCTGTCCCCATCTCGCCCAGCGGGTAAATAAAACATTGCTTCTTTTAAAGACATTGCATACCAGTATCATGAATAGCGCCAGGAAAAGAAGGATGTATTCCTGACGAAAACCACGAAGAAAGCGCACTTCAAGTAAAATTATAGCATGTACAAAGCAGATAGCTCTAACGGCAAATACATGGCTGAATCCTGCATTGGTAAGCAGGTGATGTATATGAGTACGATCCGCTTCGAAAGGACTTTTTCCTTTCCATATCCTTATTGCAAAAACACGTAGCGTATCGAACACGGGAATCAAAACAATACCTAACACAAATACTGGTGCATTCTGTAAAACAGGAGCAGTATTGGATACATTAACCTGCATCAGTCGTATACATAACACCGCTATTACAAAGCCAAGCACCAGTGAACCTGTATCGCCCATGAAGATGCGTGCTGGATTGAAATTGAAATAAAGAAAAGCAAGTAGCCCGCCCGCCAGTGCAAAAGCAATAAGGGCAGTATTGATATCACCACTGATGATAAGGAACATGCCCACGGTAACCAGGCTCATAAATCCTAATCCGCCAGCAAGGCCATCAATTCCATCAACCAGGTTAAATGCATTGGTGATACCAACTATCGCAAGAATGGTAAAAGTATATTGTGAAGCAAGAGGCAATTCATATATTCCAAAGAGGCCATCAAAGGTTTGCACCCGTATACCAGATAGAGCAATCAATATTGCCAGTGCAATCTGAACGATGAATTTGTATTTGGCAGAGAGATCTCTCAGGTCATCCATAATTCCCAAACCAAAAAGTATGGCAATGGAAAAGAAGAAACTGATCTGGCCGGCTTCGCTGGAAAAAGGAAACCATAACAGTAGTGCCAGCATCATTCCACCTACAATAGCTACACCGCCCATGGTGGGAACAGGATTGCTGTGCACCTTACGGGCATTAGGCATATCATACAAGCCATATTTACGGATCAAACCAATAATTGGGGGAATGGCAACCAGGGTAGCAGCAAATGCCGTTACAAAACAAAGAAGCGCAAACTTATAGTCGTGGAAATACAGGTGTATTTGAAGCAGTTCGATGTGGTTTTTCATAACGGATTTCCCGCTTTCTTAGGTGATTGGATAACTTGTGAAGCACAAAATAGTACGGAATTAAACAAAATGCAAGAGGAAATTTATTGTGTGAGGGACAGAGGATTAGAGCAGAATTTGAGATAGCCCAGGCTAACAGCTGTATTTGTAATATAAGTCACCGAATTCATATGAGAGAAATAAGTCATCCAAAATATTTTCCCTGGCGCTGAATTTCTTTACCAGGGATTTCCGGCAGGCCTGGAATTCTATCCTGAAAATAAGGGTAAATGGCTGGCGGACTGTGGCCAGTGGCCATACAATTCTGGGTAATTCGCCGTATTTTTAGAACGTAGGGTATGATAATTATTGCTATTGCATTTTGGGTCTGCTTGTCCGTGATGTTCTTCTGCTATATTGGTTATGGCCTGTTTCTGCTTATTTGGAATTTGGTCAAAAAAACATTGCGTCGCCGACCTGAGCCTTTACAGATGGAAGAGGCAGAATGGCCCCGGGTGACGATGATCATTGCAGCCTACAATGAAGCTTCTATTCTAAATCAGAAACTGGAAAATACCCTGTCGCTGGACTATCCTTCCGAAAAGCTGCAAATCATTTTTGTTACAGATGGTTCCACAGATGGATCTGAACACATATTAGCCAATGCCCAGGGTATTGAAGTATCACATGAAGGAAAAAGAGAAGGAAAACTGGCCGCCATCAATCGAATCATGCGCAATGTGCAAACACCGTATGTGGTATTTAGTGATGCCAATTCGTTTTTGAACAAAGAATCCATTAAAAGGATCATACTTCGTTACCAGGATCCAACGGTGGGTGGAGTTGCAGGAGAAAAAAAGATCGCACGTAGTTTACATCGGTCTACAATCGGAGAAGCAGAAGGATTATACTGGCAATATGAATCCTTTATGAAAAAGCAGGATGCTGATTTCAATACGGTGGTGGGTGCAGCTGGTGAATTGTTTTCTATCAGAACAGATCTGTTTGAACCGCCAGATCAGTCTTTCATCCTGGATGATTTTATTATTTCCATGCAAACCTGTTTAAAGGGATATCGCATCGATTATGAGCCAGGGGCTTTTGCCACCGAATTTCCATCTGCTTCACTGCAGGAAGAAGCAAAAAGAAAGATACGTATTGCGGCAGGCGCTTATCAGACTATCGCTTACCTGAAAGACTGTCTCAATCCGCTTAAATTCCCTATACTTTCTTTTCAATACTTTTCGAGACGTTTATTGAGATGGGTATTTTGTCCACTGTTATTGATAGCAGTACTCATCCTTAATATCGTTCTATCCATTAATGAACCGGCACATGGATTTTATACAGGGTTCCTGGCCTTCCAGCTCTTTTTCTATGGAATGGCTTTATTGGGATGGATACAGGCTAATTCAGGTCGTTCTATGGGAATCCTCGGAGTACCTTTCTATTTTCTGTTCATGAATATTTGCCTCGTTCGCGGTTTTATCCGTTACATCAAAAAGGATCAAAATGTACTCTGGGAAAAATCATTGAGAGAAGTAACGAGATAAATCGAAGCCTCAACCGATTACAGGCATCTGCCTTCCCTGCTTTCATTTAATTTTGCGCAAAACATTTTCTGGCTTCCACTTCCACAATATTAGATAGCCCCGTTGAATACCTGAAAGGAGTTGGACCCCAGCGTGCCGATTCATTGAAAAAGGAATTATCCATTTTCAGTTTCCGTGACTTGCTGGAGCTTTTTCCCTATCGCCATGTGGACCGTACAAAGGTCAATTCAATTAGGGAGATCAATAACCAGACGGAATATATACAGGTAGCAGGCAAACTGCTGAATGTTGAAATAGCCGGTGACCGCAGGGCAAGAAGATTGGTGGCTCAGCTAAAAGATAATACTGGTGAATTAGAACTGATCTGGTTCCAGGGAATTAACTGGATACAGAAATCATTGCAACCCGGGCAATCATACCTGGTGTATGGTAAAGTGAGTTTTTTTCAGAATACCGTGCAGATCGTACATCCGGAAATTGAAGCCTGGACTCCCGCAAACCAAACAGGAAAGGAATTCCTGGAGCCTGTTTATCCAACCACTGAGAAGCTGAAAGTAAAAGGATTGGGAGGAAGGCAGATTGGAAAACTCACTAAAGTGCTGGTCAACCAATTAAGAGAACAAGACCTGCCGGAGAATTTACCTGCGGCAATCATCAGCCAGCTAAATCTGATGAGCCGTTACCAGGCTTTCTGTCAAATCCATTTTCCATCCTCCAATATTCAGTACACTGAAGCGGTAAAACGATTGAAATTTGAAGAATTGTTCCTGGCTCAGTTACGGATGAGCCTGTTGCGTTCAAAACGACACCGGTTTTCAAAAGGAGTGGTATTTGATAAAGTAGGCGAACTCTTTAATACTTTTTATAAGGATCACCTGCCATTTGAACTGACCGGCGCACAAAAAAGAGTGATCCGCGAAATAAGAAATGATACAGGAAGCGGCAGGCAGATGAATCGTCTCCTGCAGGGTGATGTAGGTAGTGGGAAAACCATCGTAGCCCTGCTTATTATGCTTCTCGCAATTGATAATGGCTACCAGGCCTGCCTGATGGCGCCAACCGAGATACTCGCCAAACAACACTATACAACCATCAGCAGTTTATTGCAGGATATGGCGGTACAAGTGGAATTGCTGACCGGTTCCACCCGGTCAGCCGGTAGAAAAAAGACACTCGCGGCATTGGCAGATGGCAGCCTTCAAATCCTGATTGGTACCCATGCCGTAATTGAAGATGTGGTGCAGTTTGACCGGCTGGGCCTTGTGATCATTGATGAACAGCACCGGTTTGGTGTGGCCCAGCGGGCTAAACTTTGGGAAAAAGCAGAAGTCTCCCCTCATATACTTGTAATGACTGCTACGCCGATACCCCGTACACTGGCCATGACTGCTTATGGAGACCTGGATTATAGTGTTATAGATGAATTACCACCTGGCAGGCAACCGGTCACCACAGTTCATCGCTTTGAGGGTCAGCGAAGCATGGTCATGAATTTCCTGAGGGCAGAGATTGATAAAGGGCGACAGGCCTACATAATATTTCCCCTGATTGAAGAAAGTGACAAGCTTGATTATGAGAACCTCATGAAGGGGTATGAGGTAGTTAAAGGATATTTTCCAGAGCCAAAATACTGGATCAGTATGGTGCATGGCCGGCAGCCGGTTGTGCAAAAAGAGGAGAATATGAATCGTTTTGTGAGCGGAGATACCCAGATCATGGTTTCAACCACAGTAATTGAGGTGGGAGTGAATGTTCCAAATGCCACACTTATGGTGATTGAAAACTCTGAAAAATTCGGGCTCTCCCAGCTTCACCAGTTGAGAGGAAGAGTGGGCAGGGGGGCCGAAAAAAGCTATTGTATATTATTGACCGGCTCCAAATTAGGTAATGATGCGCGGGAGCGCATCAGGATCCTGACGGTCACTGGCAATGGTTTTGAAATTGCGGAGAAAGACCTGGAATTGCGAGGGCCTGGGGATATAGAAGGAACAAGACAGAGTGGGGTATTAAATTTCAAGCTGGCAAATATTATTGAAGACAGACCGTTATTGGAGATAGGAAAATCACTAGTAGGAAATTTACTTGAAGCTGATCCGGACCTTGTTTCGGCAGACAATTTGCCGTTAAAAAATTTCCTGCTACTCCAAAAAGGAAAGATGAGCTGGAGTAAGATTTCATAGAAGAAACCAATCGCCTTCGCTCAAGCTTCGGCGATCCAAGCCATTACCTGCTGCGCGTCACGACTTAGTAAATATCAATTGATAAAGAGTTTCTTAACATAAGTTTTCAATCCTTTTACGGGATATTTTAGTTAATTTAATAGACGAATGAATACCCTGAGACGCCTGATATCCTCGATAGCCCTCGTAGCCACAACCCTTGCCACATCTGCACAGGATTATAGTAATATTGAATTTGTTGAGAATAAAGGACAGTGGGATCCCCGCGTGAAGTATAAAGGTGATGTAAATGCCGGGTCTGTTTTCATTACAGATAAAGGGTTCACCATCGTACAGCACAATGCTGATGATTACGGCGCATTGCAGAGCGCTCTTCATGAGTTCAATAGCAAAGCCACTGAATCACTTCGTAAGGAATATGGAAAGACAACCATCCGTTCTCATGCAGTGGAAGTTGAATTTATTGGGGCTTCTCCCAATATGCAGGTGGTGGCTGATAAGCCGGTAGATTCCTATAATAACTATTTTACAGGTGATGATCCTTCCAAATGGGCATCCAATTGCCGCATTTACCAGGCGGTTACATTAAAAGACGTTTATCCAAATGTTGATGTTCGTTACTATACAAATAATGGTACGCTCAAATATGATATTATCGCAAAGCCTGGTGCAGATGTTAAAAAGATAGCCCTGAGATATAAGGGTGCTGATAAAATGGCTGTGAAGAATAAGGAATTGATTGTAGGTACTTCAATCGGGGATCTTGCAGAATCCTATCCCTATTCTTACCAGGGTTCCAAGAATGGCCGTCTGGCAGTTAAAACAAAATACCTGGTAAAAGATGATGTTGTACGATTTGATGTAGAGAATTATGATAAGAATTCCACTTTGGTGATCGACCCTGTTTTTCGCTGGTGTTCACTTTCTGGAAGTGGCGTCAATCAATGGGGGTTTACTGCTACTTATGGACCTGATGGAAGCTTTTATGGCGGTGGTATTCTGTTTGAGGGAACTGGTTATCCGGTCAGCCCAGGTGCTTTCCAAACCCAATTCGCGGGTGGGTCTTCACCTGTTCCGGTTGATATCGGCATTATTAAATTAACTGCGGATGGGGCACGCCGCTCTTATGCAACTTATATCGGTGGTTCTGGTTCTGAACAGCCTCATAGTCTTATTGTTGATCAAAATGGGAACCTGTTCATTGCCGGCAGAACTAATAGTCCATTAACAGGTAATGGCGCCTATCCTCTGAAGGGTACCAATACCATCATTGGCAAAGGAGGCGGTTATGATATCATTGTTACTGAATTAAATCCCGGGGGGACAGGTCTGATCAATTCAAAACGTATTGGGGGTATAGGTGATGATGGTGTAAATATCAAGGAAGGACGTAGTGGAACCAGTTCACTTGAGCAGAATTATGGTGATGATGGAAGAAGTGAGATCATTCTTGATAATGGAGGAAATATTTATGTTGCTTCGTGTACTCAATCCGGGTCCAGTACTGCAGGCGATGCTTTCCCTGCGAGTGCAGGTGCTTATAAAAAGACCTTCGGTGGCGGGTTGCAGGATGCAGTGGTAATAAAGTTCAGTCCCAACGTAGGAAATTTATTGTTTGCAACCTTTCTGGGAGGCTCGGGTAATGATGCAGCCTATGTATTATCACTTGGTCCCAATGGTGATATATATGTAGGTGGTGGTACCGAAAGCAACAATTTTGTTGATCCATCTGCAACTGCCGGAACAATCAGTTCAACATTCAAGGGAGGCATTGATGGTTTCGTTGCCAGATTAAGTAATGATGGGTCTACGCTAATCAAAGCGACTTATTTAGGAACTGACCAGATAGATCAGGTCTATGGTCTCAAATTCGATAATAAAGGATTTCCGTATGTAACCGGACAAACAAGAGGTGTGTGGCCAGTGCAACCTGCTGGTATATATAGCTCAGGTGGAAAGCAATTTATTGCCAAGCTTCAGCCTGATCTTTCCGCGTATGTTTATTCAACTGTATTTGGAAATGGTTCCACTATTCCTAATATATCGATCACTGCGTTCCTTGTAGATCGGTGCGAAAATGTATATGTGTCTGGCTGGGGCGGTGCCATCAATAATACTAACCCGACAGAATATGCCAGTGGAGGAACTTTGGGCTTGCCGTTAACTCCGGATGCATTGCCTTATCCTCCAGGTGGTCCAGATGGCCAGGACTTTTATTTCTTTGTATTAAAGAAAGATGCCGTTTCTCAATTATTCGGAAGTTATTTTGGGCAGAATGGTGGATTCACGGACCACGTCGATGGTGGTACCAGTCGCTTTGATGCAAATGGTGTTATCTACCAGGCCATGTGTGCCAATTGCGGAGGCATAGGAACTTTCCCTGCTTCCCCCGGCGCGTATTCAAGAACAAAACCTGCCAGTGCCTATTGTAATCTCGGCATGGTGAAAATTGCGTTTAACCTGGCAGGTGTAGGAGTAGATGTTGAATCAGCTATTAACGGAGTGCCAAGGGATACTGCAGGTTGTGTACCCCTCGATGTAACGTTTACTGATCAGGTACGCAATGCCAAAGAATATATCTGGAATTTTGGAGATGGTACTGGTGATTTCGGCCCCATGAAATCCGATACCGGTTATACCCGCACACACACCTTTACTGCTGTTGGTGTTTACCGCGTAAGACTGATTGCCATTGATCCGGCCAGTTGTAATGGACGGGATACTTCTTACGTCAATATCAAGGTTGGAGATCTGAAAGCAGCTTTGGCAGCTTCTTACCAAAAAACAGGTGCATGCACAGCACTTGATTACCAGTTTAACAATCTTACTCCCCAGGTTACGGCGAGACCTTTTACAGATTCTTCATTTGCCTGGGATTTTGGTGATGGCAGTCCTTTGGTGGTGGCAGGTCTTAATCCGGTTACACATACTTATCCTGCAAAGGGCACTTATAACGCCATGCTGATTTTGAGGGATACAGCCTATTGTAATTATCCTGATACTTTCCCATTGAAGGTTAGTGTGGTAGATAACGTGAAGGCAAGGATAGAAACACCACCATTAGGTTGTGCTCCGTACACTGTTCAATTTGGTAACACTTCAGACGGCAATGGTACCTGGGAATGGGATTTCGGTGATCCTGCATCAGGCGGCAATAATACTTCTACAGCCTTTGAACCTGTTCATACGTATGATGTCCCTGGCAACTACACAATCCGATTAATAGCCCGTGACCCCAACACGTGTAATAAGGTTGATACAGGATATATAACAATCACGGTTTATGACAAGCCAATATCTCATTATAGCTATTCTCCGGTAACACCGGTGGTCAATACACCAGATATCTTTAACAATGAGTCTTCAGATAATGCTGTAAGATTTAAGTGGGTTTGGGGTGATGGAGATTCATTATTGACCACATCAAGAGCACCGGTAACCTATCAATACAATGCAACAGGTACCTGGAACGCCTGCCTGATAGCCTTTAATACGGCAGGATGTTCGGACACTTTCTGCCTGCCAGTGCAGACCATTATTGATCCGCTGATAGATGTACCCAATGCGTTCACACCCAATACAGGAGATCTCAATAGTGTGATCAGGGTACGTGGCTTTGGTATTGCAAAAATGAGATGGACCATCTGGAACCGGTGGGGAAAGAAAGTATTTGAGACAGCCAACCGGAATGAGGGTTGGAACGGCAGGTTTAATGGAACAGTTCAACCCATGGACGTATATATGTATACCCTTGACGTGGAATTTTTCGATGGAAAGAAGGCAACTAAAAAAGGTGACATAACTTTAATAAGATAATGTGATGATGAGAAGCGGTTATAAAATAGTAATTGGATTATGGGGCCTGCTATTTGGCATAGCAGCACAGGCACAGGACCTTCATTTTTCCCAATTCATGAATTCACCCCTGCTTACTAATCCTGCCAATACGGGATTTATTCCGGATGGTGATTACCGACTTGGTGTAAACTTCCGCAATCAATGGGCATCTCTTACGCCCTATCCTTACAAAACAATGAGTGCTTTTGGTGATGCACAGATATTGCAGAACCAGAATAATGATGGCTGGGTGGGTATAGGAGGCATGATATTAAGAGATGTTGCCGGTAGCGGCGCGCTCACTTCCACCAGGATGTATGGTTCCATAGCCTATCACCAGATGCTGAACCTGGGTAGTTTGCTTAGTGCGGGTTTCAATGTTGGCTGGGCCAATAAGCGCATCAACACTTCCAATCTTACATTCCCCGGTCAGTGGAACGGTAAATTCTTTGATGTTCACCAGACTGGTCAGGCTCCGGCGCTTGCTTCCAATAATATCAGTTACCTGGATCTCCAGGCAGGATTGAACTATGCCTATTTTCCGAATGAGAATATGTACCTGAATATCGGGTTCTCCTCTCATCATATCAATCGTCCAAAGGAATCATTTTTTGATGATCAGACTGGAGTGGATAATAGAATTGCTGTAAGACATACTGCTTTTGTGAATGGAAGCTTCAAACTGAATGATCAGTGGATCATCAATCCGAATGCATATTATTCCCTGCAGGCTAAAACATATGAATATGTACTAGGTATGAATGCGCATTACAATCTTTCTGGTGATGGAGAGAAAGTACTGATTGGCGGATTGTATTATCGCAGCGGAGATGCGGTGATTCCTATGATCGGGTTGGGATTCAAGGATTATACATTCACCTTCACGTATGATGCAACCATTTCTACGCTGAAGAATTACAATAATACCAGGGGTGCTCTGGAATTCTCCCTTGTTAAGCAGGGGGTATTTGACAAATACAATGGTAATCGAAGGGAAAGTATGTGTCCTTCCTTCAAAGCCTACTAAAACAATCATCTGAACATATTAAAGACCCCGCCCTTCGGCCGGGGTCTTTTCATACTATCCGGCCTGTTCTGACAGGATTTGGTTGTAAAAGCTGAATTTTTCCCGATTTTTACACCCATGAATGATATGTTGACCGCTCCTTCACTTACTGCAGAGCATATTTCATCATTCCGGAAGATTGTAGGTGAAGAGTATGTATTCATCGATGGGGAGGCCCTCCGCCATTATTCCCATGATGAAACAGAGAACCTGAGCTATTTGCCCGAAGTAGTCCTGAAGCCACGTACGGCCAAAGAGATCAGTGCCATCCTTGCCATTTGCAATCAGCATCGTATTCCTGTTACCCCCCGTGGAGCGGGCACCGGGCTGAGCGGTGGGGCGTTACCCCATAAGGGAGGAGTGCTGATATCCACAGAAAGAATGAACTCCATACTGGAAATTGATGAGCGCAACCTTCAGGTGACTACTGAGCCAGGTGTGATCACCGAAGTATTGCAGAATGCAGTAAAAGAAAAAGGGTTGTTCTATCCGCCAGACCCGAGCAGCAGGGGCTCCTGTTTTATCGGTGGAAATATTTCAGCCAATAGTGGCGGGCCCAAGGCTGTAAAATATGGTGTGGTTAAAGACTATGTATTGAACCTGGAACTGGTGTTGCCGAATGGTGAGATCATCATGACCGGTGCCAATGTGTTGAAGAATTCAACCGGATATAATCTTACCCAGTTGATAGTAGGTAGTGAAGGAACCCTGGGGTTTGTTACCAGAATCGTATTGAAGCTAATTCCGCTTCCCAAATATGATCTGCTGATGCTGGTTCCCTTTGCTTCCCTGGAGAAAGCCAGTGAAACCGTTAGCGCCATATTCCGTGCCGGATTTACTCCAAGCGCAGTAGAACTTGTTGAGATTGATGCGTTGAAGATTGTGAGTGCGATGGTAGATAGTTATGCCGTTCCGGTAAATGATGATATCGCTGCCCATCTCATTATTGAAGTAGATGGCAATAACCTGGATGTGCTGATGAGTGAAATGGAACAGATAGCCGAGCTGACGTCCCAATATGGAGGCGGAGAAGTTTTCTTTGCCGATGATGCACAACAAAAGGCTGAATTATGGAAACTCCGTAGACGAACAGCGGAAGCCATCAAGCTGGCGGGTTATACCATAGAAGAAGATACAGTGGTACCGCGCGCAAATCTTCCTGCACTCGTTAAGGGTGTAAAGGAATTGGGAAAGAAGCATGGATTTCATGCAGTATGTTACGGTCACGCCGGTGATGGCAACCTGCATATCAGGATAAAAAAAGAAGGCACAGTAAACAGTTTTGGTGACCCGGAAATGACAAAAAGCCTGCGTGCATTATTTGAACTCGTGAAGGCCCTTGGAGGTACTATCAGTGGAGAACATGGAGTAGGACTGGTACAGAAACCTTATATGGATGTGGTATTTAATCCCGTTCAGCTGGAACTGATGAGAGGAATAAAAAAAGTATTTGATCCGAATAACATTTTAAACGCAGGAAAAATTTTCGATCTATGAGCAAGCCAGCTATAACTACCACCCCAAAAAAGAACCTGAAGGGCACTTTCATACTTTTTCTTTCCATTGTGATCGGGATCTTCCTGTTCATGCTTGTGGCAATTATTATCGGGCAGAACAAGGGTCCCCTTATGCCAGCCCTGCAGAAAAATTACCGGTTAATGGTGATCATTACGGCGGCAGTGTCCATAGTTTGCCTGTACTTTGCCAGATCATTGTTTGCCAAAGACATGGAAGCTGCTAAAAATTCCATAAATCCATTGAATGAGAAACTAAACCAGCACCGGCAATCGTTGATCAAATACCTGCTGATCTGTGAAATGCCCGTGATGCTCAGTATTATTTTGTACCTCCTTTGTGCAAATTTTGTTTTCCAGGTATATGCAGGCATCTTTTTGGGTTTTATGCTGACGATGACACCAACAAAGAAAAAAGTTGCCGAACAGTTAGGCCTCAATGGTATGGAGGTCCAGGAATTGGGATAGCATCCAAAAGTTCAAATTATAAAAAACGAGTACCATGAAAAAACTGATCTGTATTTGTTTGGGAATTGCCTTCGGAATTTTGTCTGTTCATGCACAGAAGGATGAAGGAGAGGATAATGAAAAAGGATTTAAAAAAGAAAATCTGTTTACAGGTGGAAGCATCACGCTATCTTTTTTTAACGGCCAAACACTTTTAGGAGCCAATCCTGTATTTGGTTATAAGCTGGCCGATTGGGCTGATGCAGGACTTGCATTCAATTTTATCTATAACGGGGCACGGGATTACCAGGTATTCAATGACAAGATCCGACAGACTGTGATTGGCCCCGGAGCATTTGTTCGACTCTATCCTGTAAAGTTTTTATTTGCACAGGCACAGTTTGAACACAATTTCAGTACGCTGAAATATATTCCACCAGGTGGAAGCCCTACTGAAAAAAATAAGGCTGATGCAAATTCACTACTGGTAGGTGGTGGATTTGCACAGGGAAGAGAGAAAGGTTCCACAACATTCTATTATATCTCTTTACTATTTGATGTATTGAAAGATGTGAATTCCCCTTACGTAAATGTTACTTACAATCCTGATAATCCCTCGCAGCAGCGTAAAACCCTGCAGCCGATCATTCGGGCAGGTATAAATGTAGGTTTATTCCAGGGGCGTTACCGGTAATTTATCTATCCAGATGAGGAATAAGTTCTGACGGTTCATTAAGGACCGTCAGTCTTTCCCTTGCCGCTTCATAAAGGAATTCTTCCTGTTGCATTTGATTAATATGACCAATCAGATGATTGTAGAATCCGCCTGAATTAATAATGTATATCCGTTTATCATGAATGGAAAGCTGGTTCCAGGTTACCATTTCAAAAAATTCATCCAATGTGCCAAAGCCTCCGGCAAGTATAACAGCGGCGTCACAGAGATCATACATTTTTTTCTTCCTCGTATGCATATTATCCACTACCAGCAGTTCAGATAAGGATTTATGTTCACGCTCCCAATCAACCAGTACCTGTGGTATAACACCAATTACTTTTCCGCCATTCAGTAACACTTCATCTGCAATGGTTCCCATGATGCCAACACTTCCACCTCCATAAACAAGTCTGATATTATGGGTGGCCATTATTCGTCCGAGTTCTATTGCATGTTGCAGGTAAATTTTATTAACACCATTTTTTGATCCGCAGAAAACAGCAAGTGATTGGAGGGGCATACTTTATCTAAATTTTGATGCAAAGACAAGGCAAATTTGTTTACCTTACAAAATTAATCACCCATTAATTTAACCATGTCCGCATCTGTATTATTCACCTTCGTTATTGGTTATTTTGTGTTGCTGCTGACTGTTGCCTGGTACACCTCACGCAATTCCAATAATGATTCTTTCTTCATCGGTAACCGCAATAGCAACTGGATGCTGGTGGCTTTTGGCATGATCGGCACTTCCCTGTCTGGCGTTACGTTTGTGAGTGTACCGGGAGGAGTGGGAGGTACTGCCTTCTATTATTTTCAGGTGGTGATAGGATACCTGTTCGGATACCTGGTGATCGCTTTTGTTTTGCTTCCACTGTATTACAGGATGAACCTGACCAGCATTTATACATATCTGGAAAAACGGTTTGGAATAAGCGCTCATAAGGCCGGTGCATTTTTCTTTATTCTTTCACGAATAGTAGGAGCTACTGCCCGCTTATATCTTGTAATTAATATTCTGCAACTTTTCATATTGGATAAGTTGGCTACCCCCATACCATTTGTGTTAACAGCACTTATAATACTGCTGATGATCCTGCTGTATACATTTGAAGGAGGGGTTAAAACAATTATTTATACGGATACCTTACAGACCACCGGTATGCTGGTAGGGCTGGTGGTGTGCACCATTGTTATCATCAAGGCACTGGGTACTGATTTTTCTGGTGCATTGTCCATGATGTCTGATAAAGGATATACCCGTCTTTTCAATACGGATGTCAATTCGGGATCCTACTGGCTCAAGCATGTGCTGGGTGGTATGTTCATTGCCATTGCCATGACGGGACTGGACCAGGAGATGATGCAAAAAAATATCAGCGTGAGAACCCTGAAAGATTCACAAAAGAACATAATGACATTTACTGCCGTGCTGATGCTGGTCAATTTTCTATTCCTCTTTCTCGGTGGTATTCTTTATCTCTATGCCAGCACCAAAGGAATTTCTACTGCACCGGATGATCTTTTCCCAACCATTGCATTGAGTCCTGCATTCAGCGGAACCATCGGGGTTATTTTTGTGATTGCTTTGATCTCTGCTTTATTTCCAAGTGTTGATGGGGCCATCACTTCATTGACCTCCTGTTTCTGCATCGATATACTTGGCATAAATAAAAAGGAAATGGATGAAAAGAAGAAGAGGCGTACCCGGCTGAAAGTGCATTTCACTTTCGCCTTTATCTTTTTTATCATGACGCTGGTGTTTAAAGCTATCAATGATAAGCTGATCATTGGATTCATTCTCAAATTTGCCGGTGTAACCTATGGGCCTTTGCTGGGTCTGTTTGCATTCGGCATATTGACAAAACGCAAGCTGAATCAAAAGCTGATCTGGACCGTTTGTATAGTGGCGCCATTACTTACTTTAGGGATTGATCTTTTAAGCAGTCCGGAAGTGTATGAAAAAATGTGGCATACAACACTTGGGTTGGGGGATATATCCAATTCCCTGTTCCATGGCTATAAAATAGGTTTTGAGCTTATCCTGATCAATGGCATACTTACTTTCCTGGGCTTATGGATGATATCCAAAAAAACATCCCTTGAAGTGGCAGGCTCGCCTGCCTGGCAATCCTAGATTATGGACATAATAGATCCCGCCATACAGGCCTACGCTGAAAAGTATACCTCTCCGGAAGATGCCTTACTGGCCGAGGTCTCAGCCTTCACTCATGCGCATCACAAAGAACACCACATGCTGAGTGGTCATCTCCAGGGTAAATTCCTGGAAATGATCAGCTGGATGATCCGGCCACGCAGGATACTGGAGATAGGGACCTTTACAGGCTACAGTGCCCTTTGCCTGGCCAAAGGGCTGACCCCTGATGGGGAATTGCATACAATTGAGCTCCGGGAGGCCGATTCAGCCAAAGCCAGGGAATTTTTTAACGCTTCTTTGACAGGGAAGATAATTTCCCACACAGGCAATGCGTTAGAGCTCCTTCCCGTTATGAATGAGACCTGGGACCTGGTTTTTATCGATGCAGACAAGGTCTCCTATATTGAATATTTTAAGCTTGTTTTACCAAGAGTCCGCCAAAACGGGTTTATCTTAGCGGACAATGTCTTTTTCCATGGACAGGTGCTGGACGAGCAGACGAATAATAAGAATGCCAGGGCCATGAGGGCCTTTTCGGAATATATCAGCGAGAGACAAGACATAGATAAAGTGATGATAACCATCCGGGATGGACTTTACCTGATCCGGAAATTATAATACCTGTTCAGTTTAAATCATTAAGGCTATATCCATGCAAAACATCCGACACCTGCTCCTTTTTACATTCCTTGTCGCCGCTTTTGCCGGGCGGACCCAGGGGAATGAAACCATCCTGCAATACATCGATAATTATAAGGCCGTAGCAGTTGCTGAAGAGCAGCGCTCCGGAGTTCCAGCCTCAATTACCCTGGCCCAGGGCATACATGAAACGATGGCCGGGACCAGTGAACTGGTACTCCAGTCAAATAATCACTTCGGGATTAAATGCAAGGCCGGCTGGACGGGGGAATCCGTCTCACATGATGATGACTTCAAGGGTGAGTGTTTTCGGAAATATGATGATCCAAAGGATTCCTATCGCGATCATTCCGATTTCCTGAAAAATGGCCAGCGCTATGCTTCCCTGTTTGAACTGGATCCGCTTGATTATGAAAAATGGGCATATGGACTGAAAAAAGCAGGCTATGCCACCAATCCCAAATATCCGCAGATACTCATTAAACTGATAGAAGATTATCACCTGCAGGATTTCACCCTTATCGCTATGGGTAAAATGGAAGCCGGGCAGGAAATGCTGGCTAAAATCAAAGCTGCAGGTGCAGAGGCCAAACCCTCCTTCGCAAAAACTACAGACGGCAAGGAAGAAACGGTTGCCGTAGTGGAGGAAATGGAAAAGCCCGATTATCCTTCTGGCGAGTTCCGGATCAATGATACAAGAGTAGTTTTTGTAAAGAAGAATACGCCGTTACTTTCAATCGCACAGCAATACCATGTTCCACTGGCAAGGATATTTGAATTCAATGAAATGCCGGAAACAGAAGAATTGCAAAAAGACCAGCTGGTATACCTGCAACGCAAAAGAAAGACGGGTGCAAATGAATATCATATCGTAAAGACTGGTGAAACCCTGGCTTCTATTGCCAGTGTTGAATGCATACGTATGGAAGCGCTGCTGGAATTAAATTATTTAAGTGCGGCGGCCAGGCCGGCTGTGGGCGAGCAGTTGTATCTTCACAAAAAAGCGCCGGCTATGCCAAAGCTGGATACAAGGATAGCCTTAGGCCGGGGGATTGAATAACCAATATTATTTTCCATCATTATGGCGGTAATCAGGGTACATGACAAATCATTTGAGACCTATTTATCAGAAGAAACCATATCACAAAGAGTAAAATCGATCGGGGAAGCTATCAATGCAGATTATGCTGGAAAGCGTCCTTTTTTTATTGCCATTTTGAATGGCTCTTTCATGTTTGCTTCCGATCTTTTCAAGCACCTGACCATTGACGCAGAACTTTGTTTCATCAAGCTGGCGTCTTATAAAGGCATGCGCTCATCCGGTAAAGTAGTTACCTCCATCGGTCTGGATGATGATATTTTCGGAAAGGATATAGTGATAGTAGAAGACATTGTAGATAC